>NZ_JAOCCV010000005.1:0-246544 GCF_029840585.1 Pseudomonas sp. GD03875
CAAAGATTTTCGTGGGACCGATTTCCTTCTTTATATAGCCCATATCCGATAAGCGCTCCGACCCCATGGGCAGGGGACGCTCATCTCTCTCCTATTTATATTTCAACCATAATATGAAATATTGAATTACGGCCGTAATTCCAATCACTCCAAAGGAGCTTTCCCATGCAAGCACTGACCCGCGAACAGACCCTCGCCATCTGGCAGGAGGCCGAGCGCGCAGCCCGCGCCAGGCTCGGCGAACCCGGCACCTTGTCTCTGAAGGAGGTCGGCGAGCTGAGCGCGCACGACTTCTTCGAACGCATCGGCAACGGCGATCTGCCCTGCCCGCCATTCGGGCATCTGGTCGACTTCATCCCACTGGAATGGGAGCCCGGCCGCTTCCTCTTCCAAGGCACGCCGGACACCCGGCACTACAACCCGCTCGGCAGTGTGCATGGCGGCTATGCGGCCACGCTACTCGACTCCTGCATGGGCTGCGCCGTGCATACCTGCCTGCAGCCGGGCCAGGGCTACACCACCATGGACCTGCGCGTCAGCTACGTGCGCGCCATCACCGCCGATACCGGCCCCTTGCGCGCAGAGGGCAAGGTGGTTCACGTAGGCCGCTCCACCGCTCTGGCCGAAGGCCGGCTCTACGATGTGGATGACCGACTGTACGCGGTAGGCTCGACGACCTGCATGGTGCTCGGACTGCGCCGCTGAGCCCGTTTCGACAGCCCAGATTGAATGTCAACCGTAATCCAAAAACACTCCATCCTCAAGAGGACTCGCCTCATGACCTCCATCGTGATCGCCGGCTACGCCCGCTCCCCATTCCACTTCGCCAAGAAAGGCGGATTGATCAATCTGCGCCCCGACGACCTGGCCGCCCAGGTATTGAAGGGCCTGGTCAACAGGCTCGACCTCGATCCCAGCCAATTGGAGGACGTGATCATGGGCTGCGCCTACCCCGAGGCCGAGCAGGGCATGAACATCGCCCGCATCGCCAGCTTCCGCGCGGGCTTTCCCGAAACTCTGGGCGGCGCCACGGTGAACCGCTTCTGCGGCTCATCCATGACCGCCGTGCACTTCGCCGCAGGACAGATTCTGCTCGGCGCCGGCGAGGCCTTCCTCTGCGCCGGAGTGGAGTCGATGACCCGCGTGCCCATGGGCGGCTTCAACATTTCGCCCAACCCAACCCTGATGAGCACCTTCCCGCAGGTCTACATGGCCATGGGGCATACCGCCGAGGAAGTGGCCAGGCGCTACTCGATCAGCCGCGAGGAGCAGGAAGCCATGGCCGTCGAGTCCCACGCCAAGGCAGTGCGCGCACGGGAACTCGGCCATTTCGGCGACGAGCTCCTGGCCATCGAGACACCGGACGGCGTGATCACCGAGGACGGTTGCATCCGCCCCGGCACCAACCCGGAGGCGCTCGCCCAGCTCAAGCCGGCGTTCGGCGGCAGCGTCACCGCCGCCACCTCCTCCCCGTTGACCGATGGCGCCGCCGCCGTGCTGGTATGCACCGAGGCGTTCGCCCGCAACCATGGTCTGGAGATGCTCGCGCGCATCAAGGCCGTCGCCGTCGGCGGCTGCGCGCCGGAGATCATGGGCATGGGGCCGGTGGTTGCGACCCGCAAGGTGTTGCAACGGGCCGGCCTGAGCATCGCCGACATTGATCTGGTGGAAATCAACGAAGCCTTCGCCAGCCAGTCCATCGCCTGCGTGAACGAGCTGGGCCTGGACATGGCCCGGGTCAACCTGGATGGCGGCGCCCTCGCCCTGGGCCATCCACTGGGCGCTACCGGCGCACGCATCACCGGCAAAGCCGCCGCGTTGCTCAAGCGCACCGGTGGCCGCTACGCCATCGCCACCCAGTGCATCGCCGGCGGCCAGGGCGTGGCCACCCTGCTCGAAGCCATATAAAGGAGGGAATGCGGGCGCGACTCGCCAGCGCGCCCGCACGGGTTAACATGACAGCTGGCATTTCTTCGCTCGGGACCGATCCTCATGCGCTATTCGGAAGATCACAAAGCCAAGACCCACCAACGCATCGTCGACGAGGCCGCCCTGCGCTTTCGCCGCGACGGCGTGCTGGCGACCGGCCTGCAGCCACTGATGAAGGCGCTGGGCCTGACCCACGGCGGCTTCTACGCGCACTTCAAGTCCAAGGACGATCTGATCGAGCAGGCCCTGCAGCGGAGCGCCGACCAGCTCAAGGAGGGCCTCGAGAATCTCGCCGAGGAACCCAATCCCCTGCAAGGCCTGATCCGGCGCTACCTATCCTCCGCCCACTGCAAGTCACCGGGCAGCGGCTGCCCGTTGCCCACCATGTCCGCCGAGCTGGGCCAGCGCGGGCAGCCCAGTCCGATCACCGACGAGATCGTGCGCGACCGCCTGGCGTCGATCGCCGCCAGTTTCCCGGGCGAGGACGCGGAGGCGCGGAGCGCCTTCATCCTCTCGACCATGGTCGGCGCCCTGGTACTGTCGCGCAGCATTGCCGACCCGGAGCTGGCCGAGCGGCTGCTGCGCTCGACGCGGCAGATACTGCTGGAACAGACCGAACAGGACTGAGCGTTTCGCTCACCGCTTATTGATATAAAAATAGTCTAAAAAAATATTTATCTATTCCATTTTTATCAATTAGCTTTGCTCCACCGGACCACCGGACTCTCGAAGAACAACGACATCTGTCCTGTGGCCGACCTTCCTCGTGGAACGGTGCGCGGCCCGTACGAGGAGCATTCCATGAGCATCCCCTTCGCCCGCCGCCTGCTGGCGGTGCTGACGATTTCCAGCCTGGGCCTGACCGCGCAGGCCGCCGACTTCACCGTCGCCTACCAGACCACCGTCGACCCGGCCAAGGTCGCCCAGGCCGACGGCGCCTATGAAAAGGCCAGCAAATCCGAGATCGACTGGCGCAAATTCGACGGCGGTGCGGAAGTGATCACCGCCGTGGCCTCCGGCGACGTGCAGATCGGCTACGTCGGCTCCAGCCCACTGGCCGCCGCCGCCACCCGCCAGCTGCCGGTGCAGACCTTCCTGATCGCCACCCAGATCGGCGCAGCCGAGGCCCTGGTCGCCCGCGAAGGTAGCGGCATCGGCAAGCCCGAGGACCTGGTCGGCAAGAAGATCGCCGTGCCCTTCGTCTCCACCGGCCACTACAGCCTGCTGGCCGCGCTCAAGCACTGGAACATCGACCCGGCCAAGGTGCAGATCCTCAACCTGGCGCCGCCGGCGATCATCTCCGCCTGGAAGCGCGGCGACATCGACGCCACCTACGTCTGGGACCCGGCCCTGGGCGTGGCCAAGGAGAACGGCAAGGTGCTGATCACCTCCGGCGAGCTGGGCGAACTGGGCGCACCGACCTTCGACGCCTGGATCGTGCGCAAGGATTTCGCCGAGAAGCACCCGGAAGTGGTCCGCGCCTTCGCCAAGGTCACCCTCGACGCCTACGCCGACTACCGCAAGGACCCGCAGGCCTGGCTGGCCGACAAGGACAACATCGCCAAGGTGGTGAAGCTGTCCGGCGCCAAGGCCGAGGACATCCCGCTGCTGCAGGGCAACGTGTTCCCCCTGGCCGCCGACCAGGCCAACGCCCTCGGCGCGCCGACCACTCGGGCCATCACCGACACCGCCACGTTCCTCAAGGAACAGGGCAAGGTCGACGCCGTGCTGCCGGACTACGCGCCCTACGTCAGCAACCAGTACGTCACCAACTGAAGACTGTTGTCGCGGGTTTCACCCGCCCTACTTCGCGCAGGGCGGGCGAAACCGCGAACAGTCTACAACTGAGCATCGGGCCCTCGCCTGCGGGCGAGGTTCGGCGGCGGCAGGGACGCCGTCGCCGGATGCACCCACCATAGGGAAACACGACATGGCCCTACTCGAACTGGAACGCATCGGCGCACAGTACCCCGGCGCGGCCGAACCGGTACTGCACGACATCTCCCTGACCCTCGGCCCGGACCAGTTGCTGGTGGCCCTGGGCCCCTCCGGCAGCGGCAAGACCAGCCTGCTCAACCTGATCGCCGGCTTCACCGCGCCCAGCAGCGGCCACATCAGCCTCGACGGCGTACCCGTCACCGGTCCTTCCGCCGAGCGCGGCGTGGTGTTCCAGGACGATGCCCTGCTGCCCTGGCAGAACGTGCAGGACAACGTCGCCTTCGGCCTGCGCCTGGCCGGCGTGCCGCGCGCCGAACGCGAGGCACGTGCCCGCGAGCTGCTGGCCCTGGTCGACCTGGCTGGCTTCGAGCAGCGCCGCATCTGGGAACTGTCCGGCGGGCAGAAACAGCGCGTCGGCCTGGCCCGCGCCCTGGCCGCCGAACCGCGCCTGCTGCTGATGGACGAGCCGTTCGGCGCACTGGACGCCTTCACCCGCGAACAGATGCAGGAGCTGCTGCTGCAGGTCTGGCGGCGCACCGCCAAGCCGGTGCTGCTGATCACCCACGACATCGAGGAAGCGGTGTTCCTCGCCACCGATCTGGTGCTGCTGGCGCCCAACCCCGGGCGCATCGCCGAGCGCCTGAGCCTGGACTTCGGCAAGCGCTATGCCGCCGGCGAGAGCGCCCGCGCCATCAAGTCCGACCCGCATTTCATCGCCACCCGCGAGCACGTGCTCGCCCAGGTCTTCGCCGAACGCCAGAGGAGGCGCGCATGAGCAGCTACGAGTTGGTCTACGCCAAGAGCGAGGCCGAGCAGAAGGCGGCGCGCGCGCCACGCCGGCTGAGCCTGCTGGCCCTCGGCCTGCTGAGCACCGGCAGCCTGCTCTGGACCTGGTGGGCGGTGACCGCCGCCGGGCTGATCGAGCCGCTGTTCCTGCCCAGCCCGCAGACAGTTCTGGCGCGCGGTTGGAAGCTGGTCACCGAAGGCTACCTGGACGCCAGCCTGTGGCAGCACCTGGGCGCGAGCCTCGGGCGCATCGGCCTGGCCCTGCTGGCCGCGGTGCTCACCGCCATCCCGCTGGGCATCGCCATCGGCCGCAGCCGCGTGGTGCGGGGCCTGGTCGATCCGCTGATCGAGTTCTACCGGCCGATCCCGCCGCTCGCCTACCTGCCGCTGATCGTCATCTGGTGCGGCATCGGCGAGCTGTCCAAGGTGCTGCTGATCTACCTGGCGATCTTCGCGCCCATCGTCATCGCCACGTCCACCGGCGTGCGCAGCGTCGACCCGGCCAAGATCAGGGCGGCCCAGGCCCTCGGTGCGACCCCGGCCCAGCTGGTGCGCCACGTGATCCTGCCCAGCGCCCTGGCGGACATCCTCACCGGCGTGCGTATCGGCCTCGGCGTGGGCTGGTCGACCCTGGTGGCCGCCGAGCTGATCGCCGCCCAGCGCGGCCTCGGCTTCATGGTCCAGTCGGCGGCGCAGTTCCTGGTCACCGACGTGGTGATCCTCGGCATCCTGCTGATCGCCATCATCGCCTTCGCCCTGGAGTTGGGCCTGCGTGCCCTGCAGCGCCGGCTGGTGCCCTGGCACGGCCAGGCCTGATCAGCCCCGGGGCCTGGCATCGGGTGCCGCATCCTCGAAGCGGTCGACCCGGCGCAGGCTGCGGAAGCCCCACATCCAGCCGCCCACCACGCCGAGGGTGCACAGGCTGCCCAGCACCGCCGCCGGCACCACGCCGAACCAGGCAGCGCTGCTGCCGGCGCGGAACTCGCCGAGTTCGTTGGAAGAACCGATGAACAGCATGTTCACGGCGTTGACCCGGCCGCGCATGGAGTCCGGGGTGGAGAACTGGATCAGCGAGGAGCGAATGTACATGCTCACCATGTCCGCGCCGCCAGCCACCATCAGCGCGGCGAACGACAGCCAGAACAGGCTGGACAGCGAAAACACCAGGTTGGCCACGCCGAACACCGCCACCGCGACGAACATGCTCATGCCCACGTGGCGGTTGAACGGCCGCAGGCTGAGGTAGAAGCCGACCAGCACTTCACCGATGGCCATGGCACTGCGCAGGATGCCGAGGCCGGTCGGCCCCACGTCCAGCACTTCCTGGGCGTACATCGGCAACAGCGCCACCACCCCGCCGAGCAGGACCGCGAACAGGTCCAGGGAGATGGTGCCGAGGATGATCGGCCGCGAACGGATGAAGTGGATGCCCGCCGTGAAGCGCTTCCAGGCGGTCGCCTCCAGCGGCTTGGCCTCTTCCCGGTAGCGCACCTTGACCATGGACAGCATCAGCACGCCGGCGGCGAAGAACGCCAGGCACACGGCATAGGTCAGCTCGCCGCCGCCCAGGGCATAGAGGCCGCCGCCCAGCACCGGGCCGGAGATGGTCGAGGCGCGCACGATCATGCTGTTGGCCGCGATGGCCGCCGCCAGCCGCTCGCGCGGCACGATCTGCGGCAGCAGGCTGGACAGCGCCGGCCCGGTGAAGGCGCGGGCGCAACCGTAGGCCACCAGCACACTGTAGAACGCCTGGATCGGCCCGTGCACCACGGACAGCCACAGCAGCACCCCGGCACAGACAGCTTCCACCGCCCAACTCAGGCCGAGAATCCACTTGCGGTCGAAACGGTCGATCAGGTCCCCGGCCGGCAGCAGCAGGAGCAGCATCGGGATGAACTGGGCCAGGCCGACATAGGCCAGGCTCATGGGGTCGCGGGTCAGGTCGTAGACCTGCCAGGCCACCACCACCGCCAGGATCTGCACGGCGAACATGGCCAGCACGCGGCTGGTGAGAAAAGGCAGGAAGCCCGGCTGGCGGTAGACGGATGTTTCGGCGGACAAGGGGAGGTTCCGGACAGAATTCGAAACAAAACAATCTACTGGATCGAAAGCTGTCCGGGCAAACAACTTCGGGACCCGCCGTCGGGCCGTCCCGGAATTCCGCCGCGCTCAGCGGCGGCCCCACGTCACTGTTGCTGCTGCACCTGCATCAGCGAGGCCACGTTCACCCGCGCGTGCATCTGCTCGCCACCGCCGCCACGACGCATGCCGCGCACCGGGCAGGCGTCCAGGTAGTCCAGCCCCACCGCCAGCTTGAGGTGGCGCTCCGGCCGGGACAGCTGGTTGGTCACGTCGAAGCTGTACCAGGCGTCGCCCAGCCAGGCCTCGGCCCAGGCGTGGCTGGCCAGGTGCTCGCTGTCCTCGGTATACAGGTAGCCGGAGACGTAGCGCGAGGGCACGCCCAGGCTGCGAGCGCAGGCCAGGAAGGCGTGGGTGTGGTCCTGGCAGACCCCGGCGCGGCCGGCGAAGGCTTCGGCGGCGGTGCTGTCCACCCGGGTGGCGCCCGGCTTGTAGGGCATCTGCTGGTGCAGGCCGTGCATCAGGTCGACCAGGCCGTCGCGGTCGCGGCGCCCGGCGCTGCTGGCCTGGGCGAATTCACGCAGGGCATCGTCGGCCTGGGTCAGGCGCGTGCTGCGCAGGTACGGCAGGGCCGAGCGGGCGTCACGCTCGGATTCGCAACGCTCATCGATCTCCACCTGGCCACGGGCGCCGATCACCAGGGCCTCGTGGGGCTCGTCCAGGGTCAGCACGTGGAGGATGTTGCCGTAGGGGTCGCGCTGGGCGCGTACCGGGCGCGGCAGGTCGAGCTGCCAGCTGATCACCCGCTGGCGGGCGCTCTCCTGCGGGGTCAGGCGCAGGTACTGGATGCTTGCGCGCACCTGGTCGTCGTAGTTGTAGGTGGTGTCGTGGCGGATCGAGAGTCTCATACGACCTCCAGATAGGACGTGTGGATGGCGCTGCCCAACTGACGGACGAGCAGGATGAAATCGGTGAGCCAGGTGTGCAGGCCCTCGTCGAGAACCTCGCCGACGCTGGTGTAGCGCAGGCGCGCGTCCAGCTCGGCGGCCAGGCGCTGGGCCGGGCGACCGTTCTCGCCAGGCAGGCCGGCGAGCATCAGGTTGAGTTCCTCCATGCAGGCGCGCAGGGAACGCGGCACTTCGGGGCGCAGCAGCAGCAGTTCGGCGATCTTGTGAGTGCGCGGCGAGCCGCGGTAGATCTCGGTGAAGGCCTCGAAGGAGGACAGCGCACGCAGCAGCGCGCTCCACTCGTAGTAGCCGCGGGCCGAGGTGTCGCTGACTTCGTCGGCGGCCTCGCCGAGCATCTCGTAGCGGGCGTCGAGCAGGCGCAGGGTGTTGTCGGCGCGCTCGATGAAGGTGCCCAGGCGGATGAAGCGGTAGGCCTCGCCACGCATGATGGTGCCGAAGGTGGCGCCGCGGAACAGGTGGGAACGCTCCTTGACCCACTCGCAGAAGCGGCTGATGCCGTAGCGGCCCAGGCCCTCGGCGGCGATGCCGCGCATCTCCAGCCAGGTGGCGTTGATGTTCTCCCACATGTCAGCGGTGATCCGCCCGCGCACGGCGTGGGCGTTGCTGCGCGCGCCCTGCAGGCAGCAGTAGATACTCGCCGGGTTGTCCGCGTCGAGGGCGAAGAAGTGCAGCATGCGCTCGGCGTGCAGCTGGCCGTGGCGCTCCAGGTAGTCGTCCAGGGTGCCGGTGATCAGCAGCGGCAGGGCCAGTTCGTCGAGGCCGTCGCCACGGCCGTCCTGGGGCATCAGCGACAGCGAGTAGCTGACGTCGAGCATGCGCGCGAGGTTCTCGGCGCGCTCCAGGTAGCGCGACATCCAGTAGAGGTCGGAGGCGGTTCTGCTCAGCATGGTCAGTCCTCCACCACCCAGGTGTCCTTGGTGCCGCCGCCCTGGGACGAGTTGACCACCAGCGAGCCCTCGCGCAGGGCCACGCGGGTCAGGCCGCCGGGCACCAGGCGGGTCTCGCGGCCTGACAGGACGAACGGGCGCAGGTCGATGTGGCGCGGGGCGACGCCGCTCTCGACGAAGGTCGGGCAGGTCGACAGGCACAGCGTCGGCTGGGCGATGTAGGCCTCGGGCCGGGCCTTGAGGCGTTCGCGGAAGGCCTCGATCTCGGCCTGGGTGGCGGCCGGGCCGACCAGCATGCCGTAGCCGCCGGAGCCCTGGGTTTCCTTGACCACCAGTTCGGAGAGGTTGGCCAGCACGTGGGACAGTTCCTCGGGCTTGCGGCACTGCCAGGTGGGCACGTTCTTGAGGATCGGCTCCTCGTCCAGGTAGAAGCGGATCATTTCGCCGACGTAGGGATAGATCGACTTGTCGTCCGCCACCCCGGTGCCGACCGCGTTGGCCAGCACCACGTTGCCGCTGCGGTAGGCGGCCAGCAGGCCGGGCACGCCGAGCATGGAGTCCGGGTTGAAGGCCAGCGGGTCGAGGAAGGCGTCGTCCAGGCGCCGGTAGATCACGTCCACCGGCTGCGGGCCGGCGGTGGTGCGCATGAACACCTTGTCGTCGCGGACGAACAGGTCGGCGCCCTCCACCAGCTCCACACCCATCTCGCGGGCGAGGAAGGCGTGCTCGAAGTAGGCGCTGTTGAAGCGCCCCGGGGTGAGCACCACCACGCTGGGGTTGTCGATCGGGCTGGAGCTTTTCAGGGTGTCCAGCAGCAGACTCGGGTAGTGGTCGATGGGCGCCACCCGCTGCATCGAGAACAGCTCGGGGAACAGGCGCATCATCATCTTGCGGTCTTCCAGCATGTAGCTGACGCCGCTGGGCGTGCGCAGGTTGTCCTCCAGCACGTAAAAGCTGCCGTCGCCGTCGCGCACCAGATCGACGCCGGCGATGTGGGCGTAGAGGTCGCGGTGCAGGTCGAGGCCCTGCATGGCCAGCTGGTAGCCCTCGTTGGCCAGCACCTGCTCGGCCGGGACGATGCCGGCCTTGAGGATGCGCTGCTCGTGGTAGAGGTCGGCGAGGAACATATTCAGCGCCTTGACCCGCTGGATGCAGCCAGCCTCGACGATGCGCCATTCGCTGGCGGGGATGCTGCGCGGAATGGTGTCGAAGGGGATCAGACGCTCGGTGCCCTGCTCGTCGCCGTAGAGCGTGAAGGTGATGCCTGCGCGGTGGAACAGCAGGTCGGCTTCCCGCCGGCGCTGGGCCAGGAGCTCGTCGGGGGTGTCCGCCAGCCAGCGGGCGAATTCCCGGTAGTGCGGGCGGACCGTGCCACTCGCGTCGTACATCTCATCGTAGAAGGTGCGGGCCATGCCGTACTCCTTGTCACCCGGACAGGGAGTGCCATCGCAAGGCCCGTGCCATGAAAAATTATGCTTTCAGATCAACGAGTTGCTAATCCAAGCGAAGCGCTGCGCACCAAAATGGAGCGATTTTGCGCCCCAGGCGCGGCAGGCCGCCCCATGGCATGGCAGCGCGGCGAAGCCTTCGCTCAGACGCGCACTTCCATGCCTTCGCGCAGGAAGCGCGGCGCGATGTAGCACTCGTAGTGCGCCTCGGAGAGCAGGAAGAATTCGCGGTCGATGGCCTCGCGCAGGGCCGGCAGCTCCCAGTCGCGGAACTCGGGCAGCAGCACCAGGCCGTAGGCCTCCAGCCGGCTGATCAGGCGCGAGGCGCGGGCGATCAACTGGTAGGCCCAGCAGTATTCGGACTGCTCGGGCACGAAGCGCACCTGGCGCTGCTCCAGCTGCGCGCGCAGCAGCGACGGGTCGAAGATCTCCACCTTGCCCTGCATCACCTGCACCAGCAGCACCTCGAGGCGCTTCCACACGGCGCGCTTCTCGTCGTCGTTGTAGGCGTTCCAGTTCACCACCTCGTGATGGAAGCGCTTGCAGCCGCGGCACACCAGGTCGCCGTAGACGGTGGAGCAGAGGCCGACGCAGGGCGTCTTGATTCGTTGGTTGGACATGCGGGGCAGGACGGCGCTGTGAAACAGGCGCCCCATGATAGCGGCTACCCCCGGCAGGGTCATCATGACCGACCAGACCTTCGTCGACTTGCCAGCCAGACGATGACAGGTAGTCTAAAACCCCGATTGGATCGGCGTTTCGCTTAACTTTGGCCGCCCGTTCCAGTAGAATTGCACCGCCTTTTTAGGCACCGATGTCCGTCGGAAGCTGTTTTCAAAGCGTCACGAGCACAGTCGATCCGCCAGGAACGCGTCTGGCGCAGGTTCGCCGAAACCTGCGCCGCCCTCATCCCCTCTCGCGTCCTGCGGCGTAAAACTTTGAAAACAGCTTCTTGTTGAAGCCGTCGACTCACCGGCCAGTGCGCCCAAAAAGCGCAGCGGCGCGATGCGTGGCGGTTTTCTGGATAAGCGTTGCGGGCCGCCGCGACCACTGATGAGGGTAATAACTGTGCTTGAAGCCTATCGCAAACACGTAGAAGAGCGTGCCGCCCAAGGGATCGTTCCCCAGCCGCTGAACGCCGAGCAAACCGCAGGCCTGGTCGAGCTGCTGAAGAACCCGCCGGCCGGCGAAGAAGCCTTCCTCGTTGATCTGATCACCAACCGTGTTCCGCCGGGCGTGGACGAAGCCGCCTACGTCAAGGCCGGCTTCCTGTCCGCCGTGGCCAAGGGCGAAGCCAGCTCCCCGCTGATCAGCAAGCAACGCGCCGTCGAACTGCTGGGCACCATGCAGGGCGGCTACAACATCGCCACCCTGGTCGAACTGCTGGACAGCGCCGAGCTGGCCGAAGTCGCCGCCGAGCAGCTGAAGCACACCCTGCTGATGTTCGACGCCTTCCACGACGTGGCCGAGCGCGCCAAGGCCGGCAACGCCAACGCCAAGGCCGTGATGCAGTCCTGGGCAGATGGCGAGTGGTTCGTCAACCGCCCCGCCGTTCCGGAAAAAGTCACCCTGACCGTGTTCAAGGTCACCGGCGAAACCAACACCGACGACCTGTCGCCGGCGCCGGACGCCTGGTCCCGCCCGGACATCCCGCTGCACGCCCTGGCCATGCTGAAGATGGCCCGTGACGGCATCAACCCGGACCAGCCGGGCTCCGTCGGCCCGATCAAGCAGATGGAAGCGCTGAAGGCCAAGGGCTTCCCGGTCGCCTACGTCGGTGACGTGGTCGGTACCGGTTCCTCCCGCAAGTCCGCCACCAACTCGGTACTGTGGTTCTTCGGCGATGACATCCCCTACGTGCCGAACAAGCGCGCCGGTGGTTTCTGCTTCGGCACCAAGATCGCCCCGATCTTCTACAACACCATGGAAGACGCCGGCGCCCTGCCGATCGAATTCGACTGCACCAACCTGGCCATGGGCGACGCCATCGACGTCTACCCGTACAAGGGCGAAGTGCGCCGCCACGGCAGCGACGAGCTGGTCACCAGCTTCCAGCTGAAGACCGACGTGCTGCTGGACGAAGTCCGCGCCGGCGGCCGTATCCCGCTGATCGTCGGCCGTGGCCTGACCGAGAAGGCCCGCGCCGAGCTGGGCCTGGCCCCGTCCACCCTGTTCAAGAAGCCGGTCGCCCCGGCCGACAGCGGCAAGGGCTTCACCCTGGCGCAGAAGATGGTCGGTCGCGCCTGCGGCCTGCAGGAAGGCCAGGGCGTGCGCCCGGGCACCTACTGCGAGCCGAAGATGACCACCGTCGGTTCCCAGGACACCACCGGCCCGATGACCCGCGACGAGCTGAAGGACCTGGCCTGCCTGGGCTTCTCCGCCGACCTGGTGATGCAGTCCTTCTGCCACACCGCCGCCTATCCGAAGCCGATCGACGTCACCACCCACCACACCCTGCCGGACTTCATCATGAACCGCAGCGGCGTGTCCCTGCGTCCGGGCGACGGCATCATCCACAGCTGGCTGAACCGCATGCTGCTGCCTGACACCGTCGGCACCGGTGGCGACTCGCACACCCGCTTCCCGATGGGTATCTCCTTCCCGGCCGGTTCCGGCCTGGTGGCCTTCGCCGCCGCCACCGGCGTGATGCCGCTGGACATGCCGGAATCCGTTCTGGTGCGCTTCAAGGGCAAGCTGCAACCGGGCATCACCCTGCGTGACCTGGTCCATGCCATCCCCTACTACGCCATCCAGGCCGGTCTGCTGACCGTCGAGAAGAAGGGCAAGAAGAACATCTTCTCCGGCCGCATCCTCGAGATCGAAGGTCTGGACGAGCTGACCGTCGAGCAGGCGTTCGAGCTGTCCGACGCCTCCGCCGAGCGCTCCGCCGCCGGTTGCACCATCAAGCTGCCGGAAAGCGCCATCGCCGAGTACCTGAAGTCGAACATCACCATGCTGCGCTGGATGATCGGCGAAGGCTACGGCGATGCCCGCACCCTGGAGCGTCGCGCCCAGGCCATGGAAGCCTGGCTGGCCAACCCGCAACTGCTGGCCGCCGATGCCGACGCCGAATACGCCGCCGTGATCGAGATCGATCTGGCCGACGTGAAGGAGCCGGTCCTGTGCGCGCCGAACGACCCGGACGACGCCCGCCTGCTGTCCACCGTGGCCGGCGAGAAGATCGACGAAGTCTTCATCGGTTCCTGCATGACCAACATCGGCCACTTCCGCGCCGCCGGCAAGCTGCTGGACAAGGTCAAGGGCGGCATTCCGACCCGTCTGTGGTTGGCCCCGCCGACCAAGATGGACCAGCACCAGCTGACCGAGGAAGGCTACTACGGCATCTACGGCAAGGCCGGCGCCCGCATGGAAATGCCGGGCTGCTCCCTGTGCATGGGCAACCAGGCACGCGTGCAGACCGGTTCCACCGTGGTCTCCACCTCCACCCGTAACTTCCCCAACCGTCTGGGCGACGCGACCAACGTGTACCTGGCCTCCGCCGAACTGGCGGCGGTCGCCTCGATCATCGGCAAGCTGCCGACCGTCGAGGAGTACATGGAGTACGCGAAGAACATCGACAGCATGGCTGCCGACATCTATCGCTACCTGAGCTTCGACCAGATCGCCGAGTACAAGGAAGCGGCCGCGAACGCCAAGATCCCGGTCGTTCAAGCCTAAGCCTCACCCGGTGAACAGAAAGCCCCGCTCATGCGGGGCTTTCTTTTTTGTGCTATGTCCGCATGACGTGTTGGTGGCGCAATCCTGCTTTCGTGGAAGCGGCTGGGCGACCTTCCGATTGGCCGCGAAATTCGCGGATAAATCCGCTCCCACAAGGTGTGCAACAACTCACGCGGACAGAGCCTTCTCTCAGCCATGTCCACGTTACGTACTACGCGGTCAAGCCTCTCTTTATCTGAATGCTGCAGCTGCCTGTCCCTGGATTCCCGCCTGCGCGGGAATGACGGTTTCAGAAGCAACTCCACCCCTACCTCGTCATCCCCGCGTAGGCGGGGATCCAACAGGGGTCAGGGCACTACAACATCTAACGGGGACATAGCCTTCTTTGGAGCCGGACCGGCCCGCATATTTTTATGGAGCGAAACCGGGAGAGCCGTGGTCCGAAGCTCTGAAGCCCCTCGCGGGCGCCCCATTCATAAGGAGTTCACCATGAAACCCTGGATTCTCGCCCTGCTCTGCGCGATCGGCCTCGCCGGCTGCTCCACCGACTACATCATCGCCACCACCGACGGCCAGATGCTCAGTGCTCAGGACAAGCCGAAGATCGACGAGGACACCGGCCTGATCACCTACGAGGACGCCGAGGGCAACGAGCAGCAGATTCCGCAGACTTCGGTGAAGCAGATCATCGAACGCTAAGGACGTATTGCCGCGCCGCCTTGCCAAACGCAGCGGCGCGGAAATACTTGAGGTGAATCCCACCACCCAGGAGCACCTCATGAAGCACCGGATAGCCACCCTGCTGTTCTTCCTCGCCCTCACCGGCTGCGCTAGCGAACACCTCATCCTCACCACCGATGGCCAGATGCTCACCAGCGACGGCAAGCCCGAGCTGGACGAGGACACCGGCATGATCGAGTTCGAGGACACCGAGGGCCGCAAGCAGCAGATCCCGCAGACCCAGATCAAGCAGATCATCGAACGCTGAACCCTGCGGCACGGTTCCAACCGTAGCGCTGGCACATGGCTTGCTTGAGCCTGTCCAGCAGGACTCGCTCCAACGGCGGAGCAGTTCCAGACAATGGCGTCGTTTCCGGCCACCGCCCCTGCGGCGGCCCGGAGCGACGCCTTTTTTTGCTCTACGGCGGAACATCTCGATGAACGACAGCGGCAATATCCGTAGCGACGCCCTGGCCTGGGTCGCGGGCAGCGATGCCCCGGAAAAGAGCGAACTGAACCTGGGCTTCATGGCCCTCACTGACTCCGCGTCGCTGATCGTGGCAGCGACCCAGGGCTTCGCCCAGCCCTACGGGCTGACCCTCAACCTGCAGCGCCAGGCCTCTTGGGCCGGCCTGCGCGACCGCCTGCTGAGCGGCGAGCTGGACGCCGCCCAGGCCCTCTATGGCCAGGTCTACGGCATCCACCTGGGCCTCGGCGGCGCGGCCACCGAGATGGCCATCCTCATGGGCCTGTGCCAGAACGGCCAGGCGCTCAACCTGTCCCAGCCGCTCAAGCAGGCCGGCGTGACCAGCGCCGAGGCACTCGCCGCGCGCGTGCACCAAGGTGGTGCACGCCTCACCTTCGCCCAGACCTTCCCCACCGGCACCCACGCCATGTGGCTGTACTACTGGCTGGCCGCCCACGGCATCCACCCGCTGGAAGACGTCAACACCGTGGTGGTTCCGCCCTCGCAGATGGTCGCCCACCTGCGCGCCGGGCGCATCGACGGCTTCTGCGCCGGCGGCCCGTGGGGCGCCCTGGCCGTGGAGGAAGACCAGGGCTTCACCCTGGCTACCAGCCAGGACATCTGGGCCGACCACCCGGAGAAGGTACTGGCCGTGACCCGCGAATTCGCCGAGCAGTACCCCAACACCGCCCGCGCGCTGACCATGGCCGTGCTGGAGGCCAGCCGCTTCATCGACGAGAGCGAGGAAAACCGCCGCGGCACTGCCCAGTTGATCAGCAGCGCCGAGTATGTCGACGCCCCGCTCTCGGCCATCCAGCCGCGCTTCCTCGGCCAGTACGAGGACGGCCTCGGCCACGCCTGGCTGGACGCACACCCGCTGCGCTTCTTCGCCGACGGCGAGGTGAACATGCCCTGGCTGTCCGACGGCATGTGGTTCCTCACCCAGTTCCGCCGCTGGGGCCTGCTGCGGGACGACCCGGACTACCTCGGCATCGCCCGTCGCATCCACCGGCTGGACATCTACCGCGCCGCCGCCGAGGCGCTGGGCGTCGCCGTGCCGGTCAGCGAGATGCGCAGTTCCACCCTGCTCGACGGCAGCGTCTGGGACGGCAGCGAACCCGCCGGCTACGCCCGCTCGTTCGCCATCCACGCGCGCGCCGACGGCGCCGCCGCCATCGCTCTGTAACGGACCGGGAGACGCACGATGCTACGCATACTCCTGATCAACGATACGCCGAAGAAGGTCGGCCGCCTGAAGAACGCCCTGGTCGAGGCCGGCTTCGAGGTAATCGACGAGTCCGGGCTGACCATCGACCTGCCCGAGCGGGTCGAAGCGGTACGCCCTGACGTGGTGCTGATCGACACCGAGTCGCCAGGCCGCGACGTGATGGAACAGGTGGTGCTGGTGAGTCGGGACCAGCCGCGGCCGATCGTCATGTTCACCGACGAGCACGACCCGCAGGTGATGCGCCAGGCCATCCAGTCCGGCGTCAGCGCCTACATCGTCGAGGGCATCCAGGCCGAGCGCCTGCAGCCGATCCTCGACGTGGCCATGGCCCGCTTCGAGAGCGACCAGGCCCTGCGCGCCCAGCTGCAGGCACGCGAGGCCCAGCTGGCCGAGCGCAAGCGCGTCGAACTGGCCAAGGGCCTGCTGATGAAGATGAAGAGCTGCAACGAGGAGGAGGCCTACACCCTGATGCGCCGCCAGGCCATGAGCCGCCAGCAGAAGCTGATCCAGGTGGCCGAGCAGATCATCGCGATGCACGACATGCTCGGGGAGTGACCTCTCCCGGCATGGCCCGGGCGGCGCACTGTACCGCCCATCGCCGCGCCAACTGCACTGGACAGCCGCCCGCGCGGGCGCTTATCTTCGCCGCCAGGCCACACGCATGTGGCCGGCGTCGCTCGGACGGTTCCGGGCGCTTACGTACTCCGAGGAAAGCATGGCTGACAATGCCAAGCGCCGCTTTGCGCGCATCGATCGTCTCCCCCCCTACGTCTTCAACATAACCGCCGAACTGAAGATGGCCGCCCGCCGCCGTGGCGAGGACATCATCGACTTCAGCATGGGCAATCCGGACGGCGCCACCCCGCCGCACATCGTCGAGAAGCTGGTGCAGGTCGCCCAGCGCGAAGATACCCACGGCTACTCCACCTCCCGCGGCATCCCGCGCCTGCGCCGCGCCATCTCGCGCTGGTACAAGGACCGCTATGACGTGGAGATCGATCCGGAAAGCGAGGCCATCGTCACCATCGGCTCCAAGGAAGGCCTGGCGCACCTGATGCTGGCCACCCTGGACCACGGCGACACCGTGCTGGTGCCCAACCCCAGCTACCCCATTCACATCTACGGCGCGGTGATCGCCGGCGCCCAGGTCCGCTCGGTGCCCCTGGTGCCAGGCGTGGATTTCTTCGCCGAGCTGGAGCGGGCCATCCGCGAGGCCATTCCCAAGCCGAAGATGATGATCCTCGGCTTCCCCTCCAACCCCACCGCCCAGTGCGTGGAGCTGGACTTCTTCGAGCGGGTGGTGGCGCTGGCCAAGCAGTACGACGTGCTGGTGGTGCACGACCTGGCCTACGCGGACATCGTCTACGACGGCTGGAAGGCTCCGTCGATCATGCAGGTGGAAGGCGCCAAGGACATCGCGGTGGAGTTCTTCACCCTGTCCAAGAGCTACAACATGGCCGGCTGGCGCATCGGCTTCATGGTCGGCAACCCGGAGCTGGTCGCGGCCCTGGCGCGGATCAAGAGCTACCACGACTACGGCACCTTCACCCCGCTGCAGGTGGCGGCCATCGCCGCCCTGGAAGGCGACCAGCAATGCGTGCGCGACATCGCCGAGCAATACCGCGAGCGCCGCAACATTCTGGTCAAGGGCCTGCACGAGGCCGGCTGGATGGTGGAGAAGCCCAAGGCCTCCATGTACATCTGGGCCAGGATTCCCGAGCCCTACGCCCACCTGGGCTCGCTGGAGTTCGCCAAGAAGCTGCTGCTGGAGGCCAAGGTCTGCGTCTCGCCGGGCCTGGGCTTCGGCGACTACGGCGACGACCACGTGCGCTTCGCCCTGATCGAGAACCAGGACCGCACCCGCCAGGCCATCCGCGGCATCAAGGCGATGTTCCGCGCCGACGGCCTGATCGAGGCGCCCGACGCCAAGCCCAGACAAGGCACCAAGGCCAAGCCCGAATCGGCGTGAACACGACGTTGGCTCTTTCAGTCACTCAAGGGACACACCTGTGGGAGCGGCCTTGGCCGCGAAATCCACGGATAACCCGCCCCTAACCAGAGCAGGCTTGCGCCACCAACACGCTATCGAGACATGGCTGAACGAAAAAGGCCCCGGCATCCGCCGGGGCCTTTTTCCATCAGCCCGAATAGTCCAACGCCGTCCAGGCCCGGGACAGGTCGCTGGCAATGGTGCAGCCGGGGCGCTCCCGGGCCTCTCCGCCGCCGTGTGCCAGGCGGGTCACCTCGCCTTCCTCGCCACCGCGCTCGGTCAGCCACTGCAGGCGCCCGCAGTTGGGCGTGTCGATCACGTAGCTGGCGGAGATGCTGGATTCCTGCCCCGGCAGCCTGACCACGTCGAGCACCCTGCCGGCCTCCTCCACCCGCTTGCCGTCGCGCACCAGCACGGCCCAGGCCTCCGCCCCCTCGATCACCAGGTAGGCGCCATTGGCCTTGGGCTGTTCCAACTGGGGCTGGGCGCAGCCCGCCAGCAACGCCAACAGCAGAATTGTCATCAGCTTGTGGTGCATATAGGCAGCTCCTGTTCCGGTGAATCCGACGGCAGTCGAGCTGTACTATTATCCAGTAGTGTTTATTTGTACAGTATTTTTCGTTTACTCTTGTGCGGCCGGAGAACCCAAGGAGACCGACCATGCTGGACGTACTGCAGCTGAAGAACAAAGTGAATCAGATGCCGCTCGAGAGCATCCGCGCCACGGTGGACGAGCTGCGCCTGGAAGGCCTGGTCACCGGCAGCAAGACGCCGTTCAAGCGAGTGCATTTCAACACCTGCTTCGCCGAGATCGAGGCGCTGCTGCAGCGCGCCGGCTACCACCGGCAGATCGATGTGGTCGGCTACCAGGGCCAGGCCTACGCGCTGTTCGACCCCGGCCGCTGGGAGGCGGTGGAGGTGCTGCGCTGGCTCAAGGAGTACGTAGAGGAAGCCCAGCGCCAGCGCATCTGAACAGCCCCGCGCCGAACCAAAAGCGCTCACGCCCGTGCGGTCCCGGCCCCCGCACGGTGCATCCCTCTCACCCGGCCAGCGTATTGCGCACACAGGCTTGCGGTCTCGCCTCATGGCCAAGTCACTGATTCGCAAGCCTCCAGCCGCCTGAATCGACCTCTGCCGCACGGAAGTCGGCACGACCGACGCAAACCTGGCAAGCCGCTTGCAAAACTCCCCGCAGATTCCAGCGCAGCACACCAACGGCGGTGAGCCGCGGATCACGGACAACGGCGTCCGTCAGGGTTCCCTCCCCCATCGGGAACTCTGGCGTACGCCGTTTTTATTTGCCCATGCAAGGACTTACCCCATGAGTGAGCGTGATTCGAACAAGCCGGCCGACAGCAACCGCCGTCATTTCCTCAAGCAGTCCATCGCCATCGGCGGCATCGCCGCCCTCGGCCTGTCCGCCCCCGGCTTCCTGCGTAGCGTCGCCTACGCCGCCGGCTCCGACGCCCCGGAGAAGGCGGCGCTGAAGGTCGGCTTCATTCCGCTGACCGACTGCGCCTCGGTGGTGGTCGCTGCCACCCAGGGCTTCGCCGGCAAGTACGGCCTGACCATAACCCCGAGCAAGGAAGCCTCCTGGGCCGGCGTGCGCGACAAGCTGGGCACCGGCGAACTGGATGCCTCCCACGTGCTGTGCGGCATGATGTACAGCACCCAGCTCGGCGTGGCCGGCCCGCAGAAGGACATGGCCGTGCTCATGGGGCTGAACCAGAACGGCCAGGCCATCACCCTCTCCAAGCAGCTCAGGGAGGCCGGTGTGACCAACGGCGAGCAGCTCGCCGCGCACATCAGGAAAGGCGGCAAGCCGCTGACCTTCGCCCAGACCTTCCCCACCGGCACCCACGCCATGTGGCTGTACTACTGGCTGGCCAGCCACGGCATCAACCCCTTCACCGACGTCAAGACCATCACCGTGCCGCCGCCGCAGATGGTCGCCAACATGCGCGTCGGCAACATGGACGGCTTCTGCGTCGGCGAGCCCTGGGGCGCGCGGGCGATCTTCGACAAGATCGGCTTCACCGCCACCACCACCCAGCAGATCTGGGCCGACCACCCGGAGAAGGTGCTGGGCTGCACCCGCGAGTTCGTCGAGCAGAACCCCAACACCGCCCGCGCGCTGGTCATGGCCATCCTCGACGCCAGCCGCTTCATCGAGGCCAGTGCGGAGAACAAGAAGGCCACCGCCAAGCTGATTTCCGGCAAGGCCTATGTCAACGCGCCGGTCGAGGTGATCGAGCAACGCTTCCTCGGCCACTACGAGGACGGCCTCGGCAAAAGCTGGGAAGACCCGCACGCCATGGCCTTCTGCAAGGACGGCAGCGTCAACTTCCCCTATCACTCCGACGGCATGTGGTTCCTCACCCAATTCAAACGCTGGGGCCTGATCAAGGACGACCCGGACTACGCCGCCGTGGCCGCCGGGATCAACCAGACCAAGCTCTACGGCGAGGCAGCCAGCGCCCTCGGCATTCCATTGCCGGCCAGCACGCTGCGCGCCAGCACGCTGCTCGACGGCAAGGTCTGGGACGGCTCCGAGCCCGCCGCCTACGCCGCATCCTTCGCGATCAAGGCCTGAATCAGGAGGCACTCATGAACGCACCCTTGAAAACCCCTCTGCAGGTCGCGCCCGGCGTGGCCGCACGCCGCCTCCCGGGTACCGAAGCGCTCGCCAACCTGGCCAGGGCCGTGATTCCGCCGCTGCTCGGCATCGCCCTGTTCATCGGCGTCTGGGCACTGATCGCCGCTCGCAGCGAGGGCCTGCCGGGACCGCTGTCGACCTGGCACTCGGCCGTCGCGCTGTTCGCCGACCCGTTCTACGACAACGGCCCCAACGACATGGGCATCGGCTGGAACATCCTCCACTCCCTTGGCCGGGTCGGCGTCGGCTTCGGCCTGGCGGCGCTGATCGGCATCCCGCTGGGCTTCGCCATCGGCCGCTTCGCCTTCCTCGCCGGCATGCTCTCGCCGATCATCAGCCTGCTGCGCCCGGTGTCGCCGCTGGCCTGGCTGCCGATCGGCCTGCTGGTGTTCGAGGCCGCGGGGCCGGCGTCGATCTGGGTGATCTTCATCAGCTCGATCTGGCCGATCATCCTCAACACCGCCGCCGGCGTGGCCAGCGTGCCGCAGGACTACCTGAACGTGGCCCGCGTGCTCAAGCTGTCGGAGTTCAAGGTGCTCACGCGCATCCTGTTCCCTGCGGTGCTGCCACACCTGATGACCGGCATCCGCCTGGCCATCGGCGTGGCCTGGCTGGTGATCGTCGCCGCGGAGATGCTCACCGGCGGCACCGGCCTGGGCTTCTGGGTGTGGGACGAGTGGAACAACCTCAACGTCGAGCACATCCTCATCGCCATCATCATCGTCGGCCTGGTCGGCCTGGCCCTGGAGCAGGCCCTGCTCCTGCTGGCCAAGCGCTTCGACTATGCGAGCTAAGGAGACCGTCATGGACAAGTTCGTCGAGCTGACCGGCGTCAGCAAACACTTCGATACCAAGAAGGGCCGCTTCCAGGCGCTCGAAGGCGTCAACCTGAGCATTGCCAAGGGCGAGTTCGTCTCACTGATCGGCCACTCCGGCTGCGGCAAGTCCACCGTGCTCAACCTGATCGCCGGCCTGCTGGAGGCCAGCTCGGGCGGGCTGATCTGCAACGGCCGCGAGATCGACGGTCCCGGCCCGGAACGCGCCGTGGTGTTCCAGAACCACAGCCTGCTGCCATGGATGACCTGCTTCGGCAACGTCCACCTGGCGGTGGAAAGGGTGTTCGGTGGCAAGGCGGGCAAGGCCGAGCTGAAGGAACGCACCACCCGGGCGCTGCAGATGGTCGGCCTGAGCCACGCCAGCCACAAGCACCCCAGCGAAATCTCCGGCGGCATGAAGCAGCGCGTCGGCATCGCCCGCGCTCTGGCCATGGAGCCCAAGGTGCTGCTGATGGACGAACCGTTCGGCGCGCTGGATGCGCTGACCCGCGCCCACCTGCAGGACGAGCTGCTGCGCATCGTCGGCCAGACCCACAGCACGGTGGTGATGGTGACCCACGACGTGGACGAGGCGGTGCTGCTGTCCGACCGCATCGTGATGATGACCAACGGCCCGGCGGCGACCATCGGCGAAATTCTTAGCGTCGAACTGGAGCGCCCGCGCGACCGCCTGGCCCTGGCCCACGACGCGCGCTACCACGAGTACCGCAGCGCCGTGCTGGAATTCCTCTACCAGCGCCAGCAGCGTCCTGCCGCCTGAGTTCGGTGCGCACCGTAGGGTGCGCCATGGGCACCGGCTTCAGCCGGCCGCGCCGGACTCGTGCCGGCGCAGCCAGGCGTCGACGTGCTCGACCACGCTCTGCGGCGCCTTCAGCCAGGCGCTGTGCGGGTTCTCCTCCGGCGGCCGTGGCGAGGGCAGCCGTTCGATGCTCGGCTGCGGCTGGATCAGCGCGGCCAGCCCCAGGGTGGAGGCCGGTGGGGCGAAATGGTCGCCCTCGATCTGGATATACAGCGAGTCCACCCGGTTGCGCTGCGCCGGCGCCAGGGGCAGGCCGAGGTGGTCGTAGTTGCCGCTGAAGGCCACCCGGCCCCAGTCGCGCATCAGCGAGCGGACCTCATGGCCACCGAAGCCGAGGCGCCGCCCCGGCAGGTAGCCGAGCACCGAGACGATCGCCCCGAACAGCAGCGCCACGCTGGGCGTGAGCAGCCGGCCCCGGCCCTCCCAGTGGCGGTAGTGGATGTTGCCGCAGGCCACGCCCACCACCGGCACCGGGCTGTCCGGGTTGGCCGCGGCATGCAGCGTGGCGATGTGCCCGCCCAAACTATGGCCGAGCAGCGCCGGCTTGGCCTGGGGGAAATGCCGCTTGGCCAGGTCGAGCAGCTTGGGCAGCAGCTCGTCTACCAGTTGGCGGTAGCCGTAGTCGAAGCGCCAGCCGGGCCGTGGGCGGCTCTCGCCCTGGCCCGGCCAGTCGGCTACCAGCACGTTGTGCCCCGCCGCGACCAGCCCCTGGGCCAGGCGCTCGTACTTGCGCGCGGTGACGCCCAGCGCCGGCAGCACGATCAGCGTGTGGCCGGCGTCCGCGCCGGCGGCATAGAGGGTGATGGGGCAATGGAACTTGCCGTCGGCGAACTGCAAGGCGTCGACCATGGTTTTCTCCTGCGTGGCTGCGGCGAATCTAGAGCAATTACTCTAGAAACACCACTCCCCCTTTCCGCAGGCAAAAAATGCCGCGGAGATCGCGGCAGGAGAGGTTAGCCGGAAAGCAGCACCTGTTCAGACCCGATGTTGCGCCTCTGGTGTGACAGGAAGATGACCATGCGGCTGGGGCAACTGGTGAGGTGCCGCGAGGCGCTGTTGCAGGCGCTCGACGAAGCGGGTCGCGTCCCCCTGGCAGCGAAAGGGCACGTCGCAGGCGCCCAGCTTGACGATCCAGCCGTGGTTGGCGGCTTCGGTCACGGTGATGTCCATGAATGGGTCCCCCCTTGTTCCGAGAATGGCCAGGCGTGCCCGGGCGACGGCCTGGCCCCGCATGGCGCGAATGCCGTCGGCCGCAGGGCCGCATGCCTCGCACGCATGTGCCCGGCCGCCCCTTCAGCGAAGCGCCAGACGCAACGCATTCAAGCAACGCCAGGTTGCCGGCATGTGACAGCGGGCGTTATGGTGGAGCATCACCCCTCGAGGAGAAGGCCATGCCCTGGTATGCCTGGTTGATCATCGTCCTGGCCCTCGGCTCCATCGTCGGCAGTCTGCTGTTGCTGCGCGACAGCGCGCGCAAGCTGCCCCTGACCGAGGAACAGCTCAAGCGCATTCACGAGCGCAACGCGGAAATGGACGCCAAGGAAGCGGAAGACCGCTGACCCCAGCCGACAAGGACGTCGTATGCCACCGCTGCACCTGCGTCTGCTCCTGCCCGTGCTGGCGCTCGGCATGGGCCTAGCGCTCGGCTTCGTCGAGCCCGCGGGCCTGGCGCTGGGCACCAGCTATATCGCCTGGGTGCTGTTCGGCGAACGCCTGCTGCCACGCGGCGTGTGGTGGAGCGGCGGGCTGATCGGCGGCGTGGCCCTGGCTGCCCACCTGCTGCCCGGCTTCCAGCCGACGCCGTTGTGGCCCGCCCAAGCCCTGAGCGCGGACGCCCCGCCCTACGCCCTGCACCTGTCCTGGGACAAACTGCTGCTGGGCCTGACCCTGCTGGCCTGGTGGCTGGGCCAGCCGCCGCGCCCGGCTGTACGCCCACGTCTGGCTCTGTTCGCCGGGCTCGCCACCCTGCTGGCGGTGCCGTTGCTGGCGCTGGCCCTCGGCCTGGTCGGCTGGCAGCCGAAATGGCCGCCGCAGCTGTGGCTCTGGCTGGTGGTCAACCTGGGCGTGGCGGTACTGGCCGAGGAGCTGCTGTTTCGCGCCTGGTTGCAGCCGGCGCTGGTGGCGCGCCTCGGCGCCCTGGCCGGCATCGGGCTGACCGCCCTGCTGTTCGGCGCCGCGCACGTGCCCTTCAGCCCGCTGTTCGCCCTGGTCGCGACGGTGGCCGGCCTGGGCTACGGCCTGGCCTTCCACTTCAGCGGTCGGCTATGGCCGGCCGTGGCGCTGCACGGCACGGTCAATCTGCTCCATCTGCTTCTGCTGAGCTACCCGCTGCGGTCTGGCTGACCTCGATGCCGTAGGGCGCGAAGATGCGCTCCAGTTCGCCGCTCTGGCGCAGCTTCTGCAGGATGGCGCGGAACTCCCCGGCGCTGATCGGCGCCCTCGGATGGAGGATCGCGTAGTGGCGGTAGCGCTGGTCCTCCCAGTCCGACACCAGCAGCTCCTCGCGCAGCCGGGGTTGCTCGCGCAGGCGCGCGCCCAGCCAGGAACGGGTGATCGGCGCGATGTCGGCGCGCCCGCGCAGCACCAGCTTGAGGTTGCTCTCGTGGGAGTAGGTGAGCACCGCGTTGAAATTCTTCTCCAGCCACTTGGGATCGTTGTTGAAGCCGGCGAAGCCGTAGTGGTAGCCGTTGAACAGCGCCATGCGCTTGTCCATCAGCTTGTCGAAGTAGTGCTGGTCACGCCCCGGTTCGGCGCGGGCCACCAGCACCTCGGCGTCTTCCAGACCCAGGTCGATGCGGGTACCGGGCACGCCCTGCCAGTTCCAGTCGGGGTTCTCGAAGATGGCCAGGTGGATGCGCCCCTGGAGGAAGTCGTCGAAGCGGCGGTTGAGCGAGGTGGCGCGGGGGACGAAGCGATGCTCGCTCTGCACCTTGTTGAGCGCGCCGACCAGTTCGCCGAGCAGGCCGCTGTTCGGGTCGGACTCGGGCTTGACCACGTAGGGAGGGAAGTGCACGGCGGCCACCAGAATGTCCTCCGCCGCCTCCACGGCCGGGCTCGACAACGCCACCAGCAGCATCAGCGAAGCGCCAAGCAATCCCTGTCGACGCCGATCCATGTTGACCTCACAGGCAACTAAGCTGATCGAAGACTAGCCTAGTGCCATGACGGCGTAAACGCTTAGTGGGGGATCGGATCGGCGCGCCAGCCGGCCGCCTCCGCTGCACTCAGCAGGTGGTAGCGCCGGGTCAGGTCGTCCAGCCGGCCGCTGTCGCGCAGCCGCTGGAGCAGCGCGTCCAGCCGCTTCGCGTCGATCGGCCCCTGCGGGCGCAGCAGGGCGTGGTGGTGGTAGATCTGGTCGGCGCGCTCCGAGGCCAGCAGCCGCTCGCCCTGCTGCGGGTGTTCCTGCTGGTAGATGCGCAGATAGGAACGGGCCACCACGCTGAGGTCGACACGGCCGTGCAGCAGCATCAGCAGGTTGCTGTCGTGGGAATAGGTGAGTACGGCGTTGAACTGGCGGGTCAGGTAGTCCTGATCGGCGTTGTAGCCGGCGAAACCGTAGTGATAGCCGTTGTACAGGGCCATGCGCTTGCCGCCCAGGCGGTCGAAGAAGCGCTGGTCGCGGCCCTCCTCCTTGCGCGCCACGTAGACCTCGGCGTCGGCGATATGCAGATCGAGCTTGTCCAGCGAGATGTCCTGCCAGCCCCAGTCCGGCGATTCGAACAGGATCAGGTCGTAGCGGGCGTGGACGAAGTCGCGGTAGCGCCGGGTCACCGAGGTCGGCACCAGTTCGAAACGGTAGTCGTCCTGGGCCGCGTTCAGCGCCGCCAGCAGCTCGGGCACCATGCCTTCGGGCGCCGCGCTCTCCGGCTTGGCGATGTAGGGCGGGAAGTGGTAGGCGCCGACGCGCACGCGCTGCTCGGCACCCACCAGGGGGGCACAACAGACCAGGACCATCAGCAGCAGGCGGGAAAGCGCACGCAACGCGATTACCTCGATGAAGGAAGCCAGGTGTCCGGCTCCTCCCTGCAGCCGCGACCGACCAGGGCCAGTGCTGGTAGCAGCTTAGCCTATCCGTCAGTCTTCCTTGAGCACCAGATTCAGGGCTTCCTCGGCCAGCTGGTCCAGGCTCATCTTGCCGTCCGGGCGGAACCAGGTGGTGGTCCAGCTCAGCGCGCCCGTGAGGAAGCGCCGCAGCACGAACGGATCGGCCTTGAAATGGCCGGCGGCGCGGGCCTCGCCGAGCACCTCGAGCCAGATCTGCTCGTAGGTGTCGCGCAGGCTGAGGATGTAGGCCTGGCTCTCCTCGGACAGCGAGCGCCACTCGTACACCAGCACGCCCATGGCCTCGCCGGTGCCGCCCATGATCGACTGCAGCTCGCAGCGGATCAGCGCCAGCGCCCGCTCGCGCGGGCCGCTGGCCTCGCTCAGGGCGGCGCGCATCAGTGCGGTGTTGTAGAGGATGGTCTCCTCCATCACCGCCTTGAGGATTTCGTCCTTGCTCTTGAAGTGGTGGAAGATGCTGCCGGACTGGATGCCCACGGCGCCGGCCAGGTCGCGCACCGTGGTGCGCTCGTAGCCCTTGCTGCGGAACAGGTGGGCGGCGGTCTGCAGCAGCTTGCCGCGGGCGCTCTCCGGGTCGGTCAGCCCACCATCGGCCACCAGCTTCTGCATCACTTCTCGGGCTTTCCGTTCGTCCAGACTCATCGCGTCCCCACTCGCCGCTCGCTTGCGCCGCGATTGTACGCGACCTGGCGGCCTCCCGAGCAAGCGCTTGGGCAAAAAGAAGCACGCGGAGGCTTTTCAACCAAGCGCTTGCTTGGTAGTGTGCGAAGCATCTGGCATCCGCGCGGACTCACGACAATGAACAAGACCGTACGCATAGGCTGCGCCTCCGCCTTCTGGGGCGACACCTCCACCGCCGCCGCCCAGCTGGTGCGCGGCGCCGAACTGGATTACCTAGTGTTCGACTATCTGGCCGAGATCACCATGTCGATCATGGCCGGGGCGAAGATGAAGAAGCCGGACGAGGGCTACGCCACCGACTTCGTCGAGGTGCTGGCGCCGCTGCTGGGCGAGATCGCCGCGAAAAGGATCCGCGTCATCAGCAACGCCGGCGGGGTCAACCCGGCGGCCTGCGCCGCCGCCCTGGCCGCCGCCTGCGACAAGGCCGGCGTGCAGCTGAAGATCGCCGTGCTGCACGGCGACAACCTGCAACCCAGGCTGGGCGAGCTGGCCAAGGCCGGCACCGTGGAGATGTTCAGCGGTGCCCCGCTGCCGCCCATGTGCGTGTCAGTCAACGCCTACCTGGGCGCGCCGGGCATCGTCGCGGCGCTGGAGGCCGGCGCCGATATCGTCGTCACCGGCCGCGTGGTCGACAGCGCGGTGGTCAGCGCGGCACTGGTCCACGAATTCGGTTGGGCCTGGAACGATTACGACAAGCTGGCCCAGGCCGCGTTGGCCGGCCATATCATCGAATGCGGCGCCCAGTGCACCGGCGGCAACTTCACCGACTGGCGAGACGTGCCGGACTACGAGCACATCGGCTTCCCGGTGGTGGAAGTCGCCGCCGACGCCAGCTTCGTGGTCGGCAAGCCCGAGGGCAGCGGCGGCCTGGTCAGCGTGCTGTCGGTGGGCGAGCAGATGCTCTACGAGATCGGCGACCCGCGCGCCTACCTGCTGCCGGACGTGGTCTGCGACTTCACCCAGGTGCAGCTGACCCAGGTCGGCGCCAACCGCGTCGAGCTGAAGGGCGCCCGCGGCCTGCCGCCCACCGGCCAATACAAGGTCAGCGCCACCCATCCGGACGGTTTCCGCTGCACCGCCAGCTGCCTGATCGCCGGCATCGATGCCGTGGCCAAGGCCGAGCGGGTCAGCCAGGCGATCATCCGCAAGACCGAGGAAATCTTCGCCGAACGCGGCTGGGGCCCCTACCGCGAAGTGAGCATCGAACTGCTCGGCGCCGAGGCCACCTACGGCCCGCACGCCCAGCGGAAGGACACCCGCGAGGTGGTGATCAAGCTCGCCGTGCGCCACGCCAAGAAGGAAGCGCTGGTGCTGTTCTCCCGCGAGATCGCCCAGGCCGCCACCGGCATGGCGCCGGGCCTGACCGGCATCGTCGGCGGCCGTCCCACGGTGTACCCGGTGATCCGCCTGTTCAGCTTCCTGGTGGACAAGGACGCCTGCGCCCTGGAAGTGGAGCTGGACGGCGAGCACATCCCGGTCGCCCTGCCCGAGGTCGATGTATTCGACCCAGCCCGCATCGCCGACGAGGCTCCGTTGCCCGCCACCACCGGCCAGGCCGACACCAGCGTGCCGCTGGTCAGGCTGGCCGTGGCCCGCTCCGGCGACAAGGGCAACCACAGCAACATCGGCGTGATGGCGAGAAGGCCCGAGTACCTGCCGTGGATCGCCGAGGCGCTGGGCAAGGAGGCGGTGGTGGACTGGATGAGCCACGTGCTCGACCCACAGGTCGGCCGCGTCGAGCGCTGGTACCTGCCGGGCAGCCACAGCCTCAACTTCCTGCTGGAGAACGCCCTGGGCGGCGGCGGCGTGGCCAGCCTGCGCATCGACCCGCAGGGCAAGGCCTTCGCCCAGCAGTTGCTGGAATTCCCGGTGCCGGTGCCCAAGGCCCTGGCCGATCGGCTTTAGCGGCAACCCCTGTGGGAGCGGTCTCGGCCGCGATCGAGCCTGCACGCAGGCATCGCGGCCAAGGCCGCTCCTACAAAGACCGACAAGGATAACGACAATGGCATACGACTCAGTCTTCAAACCCGGCCTGTTCGCCGGCCAGACCATCCTGGTCACCGGCGGCGGCAGCGGTATCGGCCGCTGCGTGGTCCACGAGCTGGCCCACCTGGGCGCCCACGTGGTGCTGGTCGGGCGCAAGCCGGAGAAGCTGGAGAAGACCGCCGGCGAGATCGCCGAGGACGGTGGCAGCGTCAGCTTCGCCGCCTGCGACATCCGCGAGGAAGAGGCGGTGAAGGCCATGGTCGCCGGCGTGCTGGCCGAGCGCGGGCGCATCCATCATCTGGTCAACAACGCCGGCGGCCAGTTCCCCGCCCCGCTCGTCTCGATCAACCAGAAAGGCTTCGAGACCGTGGTGCGCACCAACCTGGTCGGCGGCTTCCTGGTGGCCCGCGAAGTCTTCACCCAGTGCATGGGCAAGCACGGCGGCAGCATCGTCAACATGCTCGCCGACATGTGGGGCGGCATGCCCGGCATGGGCCACTCCGGCGCGGCGCGCGCGGGCATGGAGAACTTCACCAAGACCGCCGCCTACGAGTGGGGCCACGCCGGCGTAAGGGTCAATGCCGTGGCACCGGGCTGGATCGCCTCCAGCGGTATGGACACCTACCCCGAGTCGATGAAGAACATGATCCGCAACCTCAAGGACCACGTGCCGCTGCAGCGCATCGGCACCGAGTCGGAAGTGGCGGCGGCCATCGTCTTCCTGTTGTCGCCGGGGGCCAATTTCATCAGCGGCAACACCATCCGCATCGACGGCGCCGCCAGCCAGGGCACCCGCGCCTGGACGCTGGGCAAGGCCAAGACCAGCGAGTCCTACAACGGCTTCCACCGGGCCTACGTGCCCGACGTGTTCAAGGAGTAAGCGATGCCGGCGATCCAATCGGAAATCGACGTCCACGGCGACGCCTTCGTGCAGAACCGCGAGGCCATGCTGGCGGCCATCGCCAGCTTCCGCGAAGTCGAGCAGAAGGTGCTGGACAAGGCGGCGGAGGCCAAGGCCAAGTTCGACAAGCGCGGCCAACTGCTGCCGCGCGAGCGCCTCAACCTGCTGCTCGACCCGGGCAGCCCGTTCCTCGAACTCTGCTCCCTGGCCGGCTACAAGCTGCACGACGACAAGGACGGCACCCAGGCCGGCGGCGGCATCATCGCCGGCATCGGCTACGTGGCCGGGGTGCGCTGCCTGGTCAGCGCCAGCAACAGTGCGATCAAGGGCGGCACCATCTCCCCCACCGGCCTGCGCAAGTCCCTGCGCCTGCAGCAGATCGCCGCCGAGAACCGGTTGCCCGTGATCACCCTGGCCGAGAGCGGCGGCGCCAACCTGACCTACGCCGCCGACATCTTCGTCGAGGGCGCCCGCGCCTTCGCCAACCAGGCGCGCCTGTCTGCCGCGGGCATCCCGCAGATCACCGTGGTACACGGCTCCAGCACCGCCGGCGGGGCCTATCAACCAGGCCTGTCCGACTACGTGGTGGTGGTGCGTGGCAAGGCCAAGATGTTCCTCGCCGGCCCGCCGCTGCTCAAGGCTGCCACCGGGGAGATCGCCACCGACGAGGAGCTGGGCGGCGCCGAGATGCACGCCCAGGTCGCCGGCACCGCCGAGTACCTGGCCGAGAACGACGCCGACGGCGTACGCCTGGCCCGCGAAATCCTCGGCATGCTGCCGTGGAACGCCCAGCTGCCGGTGCGCGAGCAGCGCACCTGGCGCGAGCCGCTGTACCCGGCCCACGAGCTGCTCGGCGTGGTCCCGGCGGACGCCAAGAAACCCTACGACGTGCGCGAGATCGTAGCCCGCATCGCCGACGGCTCGGAGTTCCTCGACTTCAAGCATGAGTTCGACAGCCAGACCGTCTGCGGCCACCTGCAGATCGAGGGCCAGCCCTGCGGCCTAATCGGCAACAACGGGCCGATCACTCCGAGGGGCGCGGCCAAGGCCGCCCAGTTCATCCAGCTGTGCGAGCAGAGCAACACGCCGATCCTGTTCCTGCACAACACCACCGGCTTCATGGTCGGCACCGAGTCCGAGCAACTGGGTGTGATCAAGCACGGCTCGAAGATGATCCAGGCGGTGGCCAACGCCACCGTGCCCAAGCTGACCATCGTGGTCGGCGGTTCCTACGGCGCGGGCAACTATGCCATGTGCGGCCGCGGCCTCGACCCGCGCTTCATCTTCGCCTGGCCCAACAGTCGCACCGCGGTGATGGGCGGCGCCCAGGCCGGCAAGGTGCTGCGCATCGTCACCGAGGAGAAACACCGCAAGGAAGGCAAGGAGGCCGACCCGAAGATGCTCGACATGCTGGAAATGGCCACCGCGCAGAAGCTCGACAGCCAGTCCACCGCGCTGTACGGCACCGCCAGCCTGTGGGACGACGGCCTGATCGACCCACGCGACACCCGCGCCCTGCTCGGCCTGCTGCTGGACATCTGCGCCGAGGCGCAAATGCGGCCGCTCAAACCCAGCAGCTTCGGCGTGGCCCGCTTCTGACCGTAGGGCGGGTGCAACCCGCGTGCCCCCGGCGCGGGTTTCACCCGCCCTACAACACTTCCCTCTCCCTCCGGGAGAGGGTCAGGGTGAGGGATTGGCCCCTTCCACCCTCACCCCAGCCCTCTCCCAAAGGGAGAGGGAGTTAGAACGAGGAGAACAACAAGATGATCTTCACCCAGGAACACGAAGAACTCCGCCGCACCGTGCGCAACTTCGTCGAGCACGAGATCAACCCCCACGTCGACCAGTGGGAGAAGGACGGTCGCTTCCCCATCCACGACATCTTCAAGAAGGCCGGCGACCTCGGCCTGCTGGGCATCTCCAAGCCGGAGAAGTTCGGCGGCATGGGCCTGGACTACAGCTACTCGATCGTCGCCGCCGAGGAATTCGGCACCATCCACTGCGGCGGCATCCCCATGTCCATCGGCGTGCAGACCGACATGTGTACCCCGGCGCTGGCGCGCTTCGGCTCCGACGAACTGCGCGAGGAATTCCTCCGCCCGGCCATCGCCGGCGAGATGGTCGGCTGCATCGGCGTCTCCGAGGTCGGTGCCGGCTCCGACGTGGCCGGGCTGAAGACCAGCGCGCGCAAGGACGGCGACGACTACATCATCAACGGCAGCAAGATGTGGATCACCAACTCGCCGTCGGCCGACTTCATCTGCCTGCTGGCCAACACCAGCGACGACAAGCCCCACGTCAACAAGTCGCTGATCGTGGTGCCGATGAACAGCCCGGGCATCAGCGTCAGCCCGCACCTGGACAAGCTCGGCATGCGCAGCTCGGAGACCGCCCAGGTGTTCTTCGACAACGTGCGCGTGCCCCAGCGCAACCGCATCGGCGCCGAAGGCGCGGGCTTCATGATGCAGATGCTGCAGTTCCAGGAGGAACGCATGTTCGGCGCGGCCAACATGATCAAGGGCCTGGAGCACTGCATCGACAGCACCATCGCCTACTGCAAGGAGCGCAAGACCTTCGGCCAGGCGCTGATCGACAACCAGGTCATCCACTTCCGCATGGCCGAGCTGCAGAGCGAGGTAGAGGCCCTGCGCGCGCTGGTCTACCAGGCCACCGAGCTGTACGTGAACGGCAAGGACGTGACCAAGCTGGCCTCCATGGCCAAGCTCAAGGCCGGGCGCCTGGGCCGCGAGGTCAGCGATGCCTGCCTGCAGTACTGGGGCGGCATGGGCTTTATGTGGGACAACCCGGTGTCGCGCGCCTACCGCGACGTGCGCCTGGTCAGCATCGGCGGCGGCGCCGACGAGATCATGCTCGGCATCATCTGCAAGCTGATGGGCATTCTGCCCGGCAAGAAAAAGGGCTGAGGCCGTAGGGCGGGTGAAACCCGCGCCGATCACGACGCGGGTTCCACCCGCCCTACCTCAACGGAGCGATGGCGATGTCTCTACCAAACACGGAAACCCTGCTGCTGGAGCCGGCCGACGGCGTGCTCTACGTTACCCTCAATCGTCCGGACAGCCGCAACGCCATGAGCCTGGCGATGGTCGAGGAACTGCGCACCGTGCTGCGCTCAGTGCGCACTGACCAGAGCGTGCGCGCCCTGGTGCTGCGCGGCGCCGGCGGCCACTTCTGCGCCGGTGGCGACGTCAAGGACATGGCCGGAGCCAGAGCGAAAGGTAGCGACGCCTACCGCGAACTGAACCGCGCCTTCGGTAGCCTGCTGGAAGAAGCCCAGGCCGCGCCCCAGGTGCTGGTCGCCGTGCTGGAAGGCGCGGTGCTCGGCGGCGGCTTCGGCCTGGCCTGCGTCTCCGATATCGCCATCGCCCACAGCCAAGCGAAATTCGGCCTGCCGGAAACCAGCCTGGGCATCCTGCCAGCGCAGATTGCGCCCTTCGTAGTCAAGCGCATCGGCCTGACCCAGACCCGCCGCCTGGCCCTCACCGCCGCCCGCTTCGACGGCGCCGAGGCCCTGCGCCTGGGCCTGGTGCATTTCAGCGAGGCCGATGACCAGGCCGTGGTCGACCGCCTCGCCGAATGCCTGCGGCAGGTACGCCAGTGCGCGCCAGGGGCCAACGCGGCGACCAAGGCGCTGCTGCTGGCCACCGAGCATGAAGTGCTCGGCAACCTGCTCGACCACGCCGCCGGCCTGTTCGCCGAGGCGGTGCTGGGCGAGGAAGGCGTGGAAGGCACCATGGCCTTCGTGCAGAAGCGCAAGCCCAAGTGGGCTGAGTGAGATCAACGCCCTCTCCCTCCGGGAGAGGGCTGGGGCGAGGGGACCGCAGGCGGCTCGGAGCAGCCTGAAACACCCTCACCCCTGGCCCCTCTCCCAGAGGGAGAGGGGAACAGCTCGTAGGGTGGATATCGCTTGCTACATCCACCAGAACACCGCCCGGTGGATCGATAAAGCGCGATCCACCTTACGCAGACCGATGCGGTTTGACCGGCAGGAGTAGAACAACAACATGGCTGCATTCAACAAGATCCTGATCGCCAACCGTGGCGAGATCGCCTGCCGGGTGATGCGCACCGCGCAGAACCTCGGCTACCGCACCGTGGCGGTGTATTCCGAGGCCGACGCCGGCGCGCGCCACGTGCAACTGGCCGACGAGGCGGTGTGCATCGGCCCGGCCCAGGTCAACCAGTCCTACCTGGTGATCGACGCCATCCTCGAAGCGGCGCGCAAGACCGGCGCCGACGCCATCCACCCCGGCTACGGCTTCCTCTCCGAGAACGCCGAGTTCGCCCGCGCGTGCGAGGCGGCCGGCATCGTCTTCATCGGCCCGACCGTGGAAGCCATCCACCTGATGGGCAGCAAGCGCCTGTCGAAGATCGCCATGCTCGAGGCCGGCGTGCCCTGCATCCCCGGCTACGAGGGCGCGGCCCAGGACGACGAGACCCTGGCCCGCGAGGCCGAGCGCATCGGCTACCCGCTGATGATCAAGGCCAGCGCCGGCGGCGGCGGCCGCGGCATGCGCCTGGTGCAGGACGCTTCCGAACTGGCCGCGCAGATTCGCACTGCCCGCTCCGAGGCGCAGAACGCCTTCGGCTCCGGCGAGCTGATCCTGGAAAAGGCGGTGATCCAGCCGCGCCATGTGGAAATCCAGGTGTTCGGCGACCGCCACGGCAACATCGTCTACCTCGGCGAGCGCGACTGCTCGGTGCAGCGCCGCCACCAGAAGGTGGTGGAGGAAGCGCCCTGCCCGGTGATGACGCCCGAGCTGCGCCGGGCCATGGGCGAGGCGGCGGTCAAGGCGGCGGCGCGGGTCGAGTACGTCGGCGCCGGCACCGTGGAGTTCCTGCTGGACGGCTCCGGTGCCTTCTACTTCCTGGAGATGAACACCCGCCTGCAGGTGGAGCACCCGGTCACCGAGCTGATCACCGGCCAGGACCTGGTGGCCTGGCAGATTCGCGTCGCCGAAGGCCAGCCGCTGCCGCTCGGGCAGGAGGACATCCGCCTGGAAGGCCACGCCATCGAGGTGCGCCTGTACGCCGAGGACTCGGCCAACGGCTTCCTGCCCCAAACCGGCGACGTGCTGCGCTGGGAGCCGGCCCTGCTGGATGGCATCCGCGTCGACCACGGCCTGGTCGAGGGCCAGGCCGTGACGCCCTTCTACGACCCGATGCTGGCCAAGGTGATCGCCTATGGCGCCACCCGCGACGAGGCCCGGCGCAAGCTGGTGCGCGCCGTGGAGGACTGCGTGCTGCTGGGCGTCAACGGCAACCAGCGCTTCCTCGCCAACCTGTTGGCTCACCCGGAATTCGCGGCCGGCAACGCCACCACCGCCTTCATCGCCGAGCACTTCGCCGACGACCCGAGCCTGAGCCCGCAGGCCCCGGCCGCGCCCGAACTGGCCGCCGCCTGCGTCCTGCTCTACCAGGCCAGTGCCGACGCCCGTGCCCACCAGCCGGGCCTGTCCGGCTGGCGCAACAGCGGCGGCGCGCCCTGGCGCTTCGTCCTCAAGCAGGGCGAGCACAAGCACGCGGTGGAGCTGCAGGTGCTGGAGGTCGGCGCCCAGCCGCGGCTGCGCGCGCAGGTCGGCGAGCAGTCCGTCGAGCTGCGCCTGCTGGCCGCCGACGGCCGCTGGGCCACCCTGGAACTGGACGGCGTGCGCCGCCGCCTGGCCTACCACCGGGACGGCGAGCGGGTCTGGCTGTACGGCCGTGGCGGCAACCTGGAATTCGCCGACGTCACCCATGCCCCGGCCGGCGGGCAGAATGCCGCCGGCACCGGCACGATCAAGGCGCCGATGGACGGCGCCATCGTCGAGGTGCTGGTGGCCGAGGGCGAGCAGGTCAGCAAGGGCCAGCTGCTGGTGGTGCTGGAAGCGATGAAGATGGAGCACCCGCTCAAGGCCGGCATGGACGGCGTGATCCGCCGCGTCCAGGTCAGCCAGGGCGACCAGGTGAAGAGCCGCCAGTTGCTGGTGGAGGTCGAAGCGACCGAAGCGTGACACCCCGGTGGGAGCGGCCTTGGCCGCGATGCAGGTCGCAGTCAGGCATCGCGGCCAAGGCCGCTCTCACACGATTTCAAACGAGCCAAGGAAAATGCCCATGTCCCTGCAAGGCAAGACCCTGTTCATCACCGGCGCCAGCCGCGGCATCGGCCGCGAGATCGCCCTCAAGGCCGCCGCCCAGGGCGCCAACATCGTCATCGCGGCGAAGAGCGCCGAGCCCCATCCCAAGCTGCCCGGCACCATCCACACGGTGGCGGCGGAAGTCGAAGAGGCCGGCGGCAAGGCCCTGGCCCTGCAGCTGGACGTGCGTGACGAGGGCGCGGTGAAGGCCGCCATGGCCCAGGCCGCGGCCCACTTCGGCGGCATCGACGCCGTGGTCAACAACGCCGGGGCGATCCGCCTGGTCGGCGTCGAGCAGCTGGAGCCGAAGCGCTACGACCTGATGTTCCAGATCAACACCCGCGCGGTGATGGTCTGCAGCCAGGCCGCCCTGCCCTACCTCAAGCAGAGCCACGGGCACATCCTCAGCCTGTCGCCGCCGCTCAACCTCGCGCCCCAGTGGTTCTCCAGCTACAGCCCGTACACCACCACCAAGTACGGCATGAGCATGCTGACGCTGGGCATGCACGAGGAATTCCGCAAGTACGGCATCAGCGTCAACTCGCTGTGGCCGAAGACGGTGATCGCCACCGCCGCCATCGAGTACGAGGCCGGCGGCCCGGCGGTGATGAAGGCCGCGCGCCTGCCGGCGATCATGGCCGACGCCGCCTGCGCCATCCTCGCGAGCAGCGAGCGCAGCATCAGCGGCCGCCTGCTGCTGGACGAGGAAATCCTCCGCGAGCAGGGCCAGGAGGACTTCGAGCAGTACCGCTTCGACCCGTCCAGCAAGCTGATGACCGACCTGTTCGTCGACTGACCCGCTGCACCCGCCGGGGGCGCCCGCCCCCGGTCCTCCCGCGTCACGGAACGCCCCCGCCCTCCCGCAGTCCCATTCCCCAATCACCCGGTCGGCGCCGGTCGACCGTATCTGCTCCGTAACAGACGCAACTGTACCGTCGGCATATTGTTTCACTGTACCGATCCGGTCGTCCGGAATTTGGCTACTGTTACGGTTCAGTCGCGTAAGGAACCTTGTAATGACCAGCTTGTTGCTCTATCAGCGCATCGCCCAGTTGCTGGCCGAGGATATCCGCCGTGGCGTCTACCAGCCCGGCGAGCGGGTGCCGTCGGTGCGCAAGATGAGCTCCCAGCTCAGCGTCAGCCATGCCACCGTGCTGCAGGCCTACGCCAATCTTGAAGATATGGGTCTGATCCGCGCTCGTCCGCAGTCCGGCTTCTACGTGCACCAGAGCGCCGGTCTCACCGCCTCGACGCCGGACATCGCGCGGGTCGAGCGCCCCGCCATGGTCACCCGCAGCAGCATCATCAGCCAGGTGCTCAACGATTCGCGCCAGGACGGCGTGTTTCCGCTCGGCGCGGCCGTGCCGCACGTGGACTACCTGCCGGTGCGCTCGCTGCACCAGCAACTGGCCAAGGTCACCCGCTTCCAGAGTCCGCGCGCCTTCAGCTACATGTTCAGCCCCGGCTACGAGCCGCTGCGCCGCCAGGTGGCGATCCGCATGCGCGATGCCGGCGTGGCGGTGGACCCTTCCGAGGTGGTGATCACCCACGGCTGCGTGGACGCCATCCACATGGCCCTGCGCGTGCTGACCCAGCCCGGCGACCTGATCGCCGCCGAGTCGCCGACCTACTACGGCCTGCTGCAACTGGCGGAAGTGCTCGGCCTCAAGGTCATCGAGATTCCCAGCGACCCGACCATCGGTCTCAGCCTGGAAGCACTGCAGCTGGCCGCCAACCAGTGGCCGATCAAGGCGCTGGTGCTTACCGCGCGCCTGTCCAACCCGCTCGGCGGCAGCATCCCCGAGGACCGCCAGAAGCAGCTGCTGCGCCTGACCGCCGACCACGGCATCCGGGTGATCGAGGACGACATCTACGGCGAGCTGCTGTTCGAGCCGGGGCGCAGCAAAGCGCTCAAGGCCCATGATCGCGACGACCAGGTGGTGTACTGCTCCAGCTTCTCCAAGACCCTGTCGCCGGGCGTGCGCATCGGCTGGATCATCGCCGGTCGCTACCAGGAAGAAGTGGAGCGCCTGCAGACCTTCAGCACCCACTCGGCCTGCAGCGTGACCCAGATGGGTGTGGCCGCCTATCTGGAGAACGGCGGCTACGACCGCCACCTGCGGCACATCCGCCAGGAGTACCGCAAGAACATGACCGCCTACCAGCTGGCGGTGCAGCAGCACTTCCCGGAAGGCACACAGATGACCCGGCCGCACGGCGGCTTCATCCTCTGGGTCAGCCTGCCCGGCAAGGTCAGCGCCCAGGAGCTGCACGTGCGGGCGCTGCAGCAGGGCATTAGCATCGCGCCGGGGCTGATCTTCAGTAACACCGAGCAGTTCAACAACTGCCTGCGGCTGACCTGCGGCATCCCGTGGAACCGCGAATCCGAACGGGCGATGATGACCCTGGGCATGCTGGTTCGCCAGCTCTGCGCGGAAAGCCAGGGCGCTTGACGGGCTGCAGGCGAGGCAGGCTGTATTGCCAGCAACGCAGGTAGTTTTTCAAAGGCTATGTCCACGTTAGATGCTGTAGTGCCCTGAGCTCTTCTGGGTCCCCGCCTGCGCGGGGATGACGAGGTGGGCGGAGTTTCTTCCGGAACCGTCATTCCCGCGCATGCGGGAATCCAGGGGCAGGCAGCTGCAGTGTTCAGATAGAGAGGCTGGTGGGCGCGCTGATGGGTTATGGCCTGCGACCCAACCACCCTACCGGCTCCCAGGCAGGCCGCTTCCGCAGGGCGGCTGTAGCGTCTGCAACACGTAACGGGTACATGGCCTTTTCAAAGACCTGCTAACCCGAAGTCGCCGGCGGCTACGTCTACCCGGGCGAATGGACTGTTCGCCCGAGGAGACCCCGCCATGTCCCGCATCGCCCCGCAACCCCTGCTCGCCGGCTTCGGCGCCACCCTGGCCCTGGCGCTGGCCGCCTGCAGCGCCTCCCACGACGAGGCCACGCCCAGCGTGGTCGCCCCCCAGGCCGTACCCCAGGCCGCCGAACCCGTCGCCACCCACGAACGGCTGCAGGAGCAGGCCGCCCCGGCCGCTGCCAGGGCCCGGGAAGTGCGCAAGGCCATGCCCTATGCCGCGCCGATGATCGCCCCGGCGCCGATGAGCGATGGCGCCGGCTTCGGCTACCGGGACGCCCACCGCGAGCAATACCAGAAGATCGAGGCCAATCCGGTGCAGGCCGTGGCCGAACAGCCGGTGTCGACCTTCAGCATCGACGTGGACACCGGCGCCTACGCCAACGTGCGCCGCTTCCTCAACGACGGCAGCCTGCCGCCCAGGGACGCGGTGCGCCTGGAGGAGCTGGTCAACTACTTCCCCTATGCCTATCCCAAGCCCGAGGGCGACGTGCCGTTCAGCGTCGCCACCGAACTGGCGACCACGCCCTGGAACCCCGAGACCCGCCTGCTGCGGGTGGCGATCAAGGCCGCCGACCTGAGCGTCGCCGAGCTGCCGCCGGCCAACCTGGTGTTCCTGGTCGACGTCTCCGGCTCCATGGACCGCCGCGAAGGCCTGCCGATGGTCCAGGCCACTCTCAAGCTGCTGGTCGACCAGCTGCGCCCGCAGGACCGGGTGGCCCTGGTCACCTACGCCGGCACCTCCAGCGTGGTGCTGGAATCCACCGCCGGCAGCGAGAAGGCGAAGATCCGCGCCGCAATCGACCGGCTCAGCGCAGGTGGCTCCACCGCCGGCGAATCCGGCATCCAGCTGGCCTACCAGGAGGCGCAGAAAGGCCTGCTGAAGGACGGCATCAACCGTATCCTGCTGGCCACCGATGGCGACTTCAACGTCGGTATCAGCGACTTCGAGACGCTCAAGCAACTGGCCGCCGACAAGCGCAAGACCGGCGTGTCGCTGACCACCCTGGGCTTCGGCGCGGGCAACTACAACGAGCAGCTGATGGAACAGCTGGCCGACGCCGGCGACGGCAACTACGCCTACATCGACAACCTGCGCGAGGCGCGCAAGGTGCTGGTCGACCAGCTCAGCTCGACCCTGGCGGTGGTGGCCAAGGACGTGAAGATCCAGGTCGAGTTCAACCCGGCCGAGGTCAGCGAGTACCGCCTGCTGGGCTACGAGAACCGTGCCCTGAAGCGCGAGGACTTCGCCAACGACAAGGTCGACGCCGGCGAGATCGGCGCCGGGCACACGGTCACCGCGCTGTACGAGGTAGTGCCGGTAGGCGCCAAGGGCTGGCTGGAACCGCTGCGCTATGCCCGCGCCGCCGGCGACCAGGACAAACCCGGCGAGATCGCCTGGCTGCGCCTGCGCTATAAGGCACCGGAGGGCGGCGCCAGCAAGCTGATGGAGCGGTCCATCGTCAAGGGCAAGGCGACCCCCATCGCCCAGGCCAGCGACGACCTGCGCTTCGCCGCGGCGGTGGCGGCCTTCGCCCAGCAGCTGCGCGGCGGCCAGTACACCGGCGCCTTCTCCCTGGCCGACAGCGCCACGCTGGCCCGCGGCGCCCGGGGCGATGACCCGTTCGGCCTGCGCGGCGAGTTCGTGCAACTGGTCGAATTGGCCCAGAGCCTGCAAACTCCACAAACCGTTCAAGTCAGGGCCGACTAATTGAACCTCCCACTGCAAGACGATGACGCCGCGCTGCTGCGGCGTTATCGCAACGGCGACGCGGCGGCCTTCGCCACGCTCTACGAGCGCCACCGCCTCGGCCTGTTCCGCTTCCTGCTCGGCCTGTGCGGCGACCACGCGCTGGCCGAGGAGGTGTTCCAAGACACCTGGATGAGCCTGATCCGCAGCGCCAGCGAACAGCGCGAGGCGGTGCTGTTCAAGACCTGGCTGTACCAGATCGCGCGCAACCGCCTGATCGACCACTGGCGCAAGAGCGGGCGTCATCAGGGAAAGCTCGATGAGTACGACGAGACGCGCCACGCCAGTGCCGACCCGGGCCCCGGCCCGGAGCAGCAGCTGGTGCTGAGCCGCGATCAGGAACGCCTGCAGGCGGCGCTGGCCGACCTGCCCGAGGAACAGCGCGAGGTGTTCCTGCTGCGCGCCCACGGCGACCTCGAACTGCACCAGATCGCCGAACTCACCCGGACGCCGGCGGAAACCGTGAAGAGCCGCCTGCGCTACGCGCTGAACAAGTTACGTCGGCTGCTGGCCGATCCGGTTTCGGCCGAGGAGGTATCCGCATGAGCCAACACGACAGCGAACTGCAGCAGGAACGGCAGCTGCTGGAGCATTTTCGCCAGCACGCCCAGGGCGAGCCCTCGGCCGCCATGGACGCGCGGATCATCGCCGCCGCCCGCGAGGCACTGGCCCAGTCGAAGCCGAGCACGGCGCAACGCCTGCACGCCTGGCTGTTCGGCGCCGGCAGCCGCACCCGCTGGTCCATGGCGGTGGCGGGCCTGGCGGTGTTCGGCATCGGCCTCAACCTGGCCCTGAACACCCGGGACCGCCTGCCGCAGGCCTACGACGCCCCCGCACCGGCAGCGGCCAGCGCCCCGGCGCCGGTCCTGCGCGAGGTGGCACCGGCCATGGAGGCGCAGCGGCACAGCCGCGCACGCGAGTACGTCCAGGCCGAACCGGCACCGGCCGAGCGGGCACTTGCCGAGTCGGACACCGCCCTCCCGATCTCGCCGCCGGCTGCCGCGCCCCGACCGATGGCACCGGCGCCGATGGCCGATGCGGCCAAGCCGGCGAAGCCCGGCACCGAGGCGCGCCTAGAGGCCAAGACCAAGGCGCAGGCCATTGCCAAAGCACAGGTAGAGGCGGCACAGGCCGAAGCACGATCGCACTCTGGAGCGAGCACACAGGCACTGGCCGAAGAGCCCCCGCCGCTGGAAGAGCGCCTGCGCCAGGTGCTGCGCCTGCGCGAGGAAGGCCAGCGCGAACAGGCCGACCGGTTGCTCGCCGAGCTGCGGCAGGAGTACCCGCGCCAGGACCTAGACACCGAGCTCGAACGCCTGCTCAAAGACGAGCGCTGATCCGCAGCGGCCATGTCCCGGCATGGCCGCTGCGGTGCAATATGGCGTAATCCGACGGTCTTGCCACGGCGCACTTCAAGCGCGAGCATGGGGCATCGACATGAAAACCTGTCCGCCATGAAAGTTTTCCACGCACTCCCCCTGCTCCTGGCCCTCGGCCTGCTGGCGGCCTGCGACGAGCCGCCCAAGCCTCCGTCCGAGGCGCCTCGGAAACAGGCCGAAGCCCGGCCCGAGAAAAGCGCGCCGACTCCGCCACCGCCCGCCGCGAAGAAGGCGGAGGAAAAACCTGCGCCCAAACCGGCGCCCGCGCCGCCCAAACCCACCAAGCCGGCGCCCAAGCCCGCCGCCAAGTCGGCCGTGTCCCCTGCCGTCAAGGTGCCGCTGCCGCCGGTGAAGCTCGACCTGCACCTGCCTGAGGAACTGGTTCAGGGGCTGGAGCCGGGCGAACCCGTCGAGCCGCCCAAGCCGGTATTGCCGCCGATGTTCATGGAAAAGCCGACCAAGCCCGGCCCCTACCAGTTGAACGGCCGCCTGATCACCAACGACCGGGGCGACGACTACTGGGACTCCGTGGAAGGCGCCGAGCTGCAGATCGAATTCCGCAACTGAGGCCGCTCCCGGCGCTCCTGGGTGGGACCACCTCGGAAAAAACGTCGGTGCGCACAGCCTGGGCGGCCCCACGCACCCTACGTTGCCGGGTACCACCTCGGCGTGTAGACCCACTCGCCGCCGCCCTGGCGCGGGAAGCGCCGGGTCTGGCTGGAGCCAACGATCACCAGGGTGCGCATGTCCACCTGCTCCGGGGTCAGCTCGCCCAGGGTGAGCACGCGCAGAGCCTCGGCCGGGCGGCCGATATCGCGGCCGAGCACCACCAGGGTCTGCGGTTCGCGGTGCTGGCGCAGCAGGTCGAGGGCGCGGCCGAGCTGCCAGGGGCGTGCCCGGGAGATCGGGTTGTAGAAGGCCATCGCCAGGTCGGCCGCCGCCGCGTGCTGCAGGCGCCGTTCGATCACCGCCCAGGGCTTGAGGTTGTCGGACAGGGAGATCAGGCAGAAGTCGTGGCCCAGCGGCGCGCCGGCCCTGGCGGCGGTGGCCAGGGCGGCGGAGATGCCGGGCAGCACCTCCAGCTCCACGCCCTGCCAGCACGGATCGACCGAGCCCTCCAGCGCCTCCATCACCGCGGCGGCCATGGCGAACACGCCGGGGTCGCCGGAGGACACCATCACCACCCGCCGTCCCCCGGCCGCCAGCTCGAAGGCATGGGCGGCGCGCTGCAGTTCCTCTCGGTTGTCGCTGGCGTGCAGGCACTGGTCGGCGCGGTAGGGTCCGGCCATGGTCACGTAGGTCTCGTAGCCGAGCACTTCCTCGGCCGCGTCCAGTGCCTGGCGCACGGCCGGCGCCATCAGCTCGGCGCAGCCCGGGCCGATGCCGATCACGCTGAGCCGGCCGCGTGGTCGGCCGATAGCGGCAGCGGCTTGCGGGCTGTCGGCCAGGTGCAGGCTCAGCCCCGGTGCCTCGTGGCAGGCCTGCGGCAATGCCGTGTCCGACTCGATGAAGCGCAGCGGCACGCTCAGCTCCCGGGCGGCCTGCTCGGCCTGCGGCAGCGCGCGCCCTTCGCCCTCGACCAGCAGCGCGGCCAGCGCCGCCTCGGCCAGGCCGGCTGCGGCCAGCGCCTCGCGCAAGCGCCGCGCGAGATCGTCGTCGCCTCCGGTGCAGCGCGCCAGCAGCCGGCGCGGATGGATCAGCAGCGCATCGTCATCGCCCGCGGCGGACACGTCGACGCGCACGCAGCGCTCGCCCTCGGGATGCAGCGGCAGGTCGGCCCGCGCCAACCAGGGCGCCTCGCCCTCGACGCGCAGGCGCGCACCGCCGAGCAGGTCGCTGACCAGCCGCTTGCCCCGCTCCAGGTCAGCCAGGACGTAGCCGGGCGGCGGGTCGAGCAGGCAGGTGCCGAAGCGCAGCTCGCCGCTGGTGGTGATGGCCGGCGCCACCGCCAGCCAGTCGCCCAGTTCGCGGGCCAGGCGGTTGACCCCGTCCAGGCCGCCGAGCAGCGGCACCACGGCGCTGCCGTCCTCGGCCAGGGCCAGCACCGGCGGCTCGGCGCCCTTCTCCGCCAGCACCGGCGCCAGGCTGCGGATGACGATGCCGGCGGCGCACAGGGCGATGATCGGCGTGCCGGCGCGGTACAGGCCGCGCAGGTGTTCGGCGAATTCGCGGTAGATCTGGTCGACTTCTGCCACCCGCCCGCTCAGCCCATGGATACGCGCCCTGGGGTAGCGCTCGCGCACCCGGCGCGCGGTGGCCAGCGCCGATGCGCCGAGGATGACGATGGCGGGACTAATGCCCGTGGAAGCGGCCTCGGCCGCGATCGCTCCACACTCGCCGTCATCGCGGCCAAGGCCGCTCCCACCGGTGGTCGACTCAGCCACGCCACTTCTCCCCCGGCACCAGGATCATGGAGAAATAGGGCGAGGCCAGCGGGTCCACCTCATCCAGCGGCACGATGTGCTGGTTGTCCATGGTGGCGCGCTCCACGTAGTGGGCGCGCTCGGCCAGGCCGAGACGTTGCAGCACGCGGCGCACCTTGTCGAAGTTGCGCCCGAGCTTCATCACCACGGCGGCCTCGGCATTGCGCAGGCGCTGCTCCAGTTCCTCCTCCGGCAGCACGCCGGAGAGCACGCTGAGCGACTGGTTGCGGTACACCAGCGGCGTGCCCAGTACCGAGGCGCAGCCGAGCATGGAGCACACGCCGGGCACCACCTCCACCTCGTAGCGCTCGGCCAGGCGGTCGTGCAGGTACATGTAGGAGCCGTAGAAGAACGGGTCGCCCTCGCAGATCACCGCCACGTCGCGGCCGGCGTCCAGCTCCAGGGCGATCTGCGCGGCGCAGGTGTCGTAGAAGTCGGCGATCACATCCTCGTAGGAGAGCGGCGGTTCGAGCTTCTCGGTGGTCACCGGGTAGACCAGCGGCAGGCGCCGCTGCGCCTCGGTCAGGTGCCGCTCGATGATGCCGAAGGCGTTGCCGCCCAGACCCTTGCTCGCCTTGGCCTTGGCCACGAAGTAGCCCACCACCGGCGCCGACTGCAGCAGGCGCAGGGCCTTGAGGGTGATCAGCTCCGGGTCGCCGGGGCCGACGCCGAGGCCGAGCAGACGTCCCTTACGCATCACTCCACCTCCGAGGCCAGGGCGTTGACCGCGGCGGCGGCCATGGCGCTGCCCCCACGGCGGCCACGCACGATCACGTAGGGCACGCCGCGGCTGTCGGCGGCGAGCAAGTCCTTGGATTCGGCGGCGCCGATGAAGCCCACCGGCATGCCGAGGATCAGCGCCGGCTTCGGCGCGCCGGCGTCGAGCATTTCCAGCAGGTAGAACAGCGCGGTCGGCGCGTTGCCGATCACCACCACGCTGCCCTGCAGATGCTCGCGCCAATGCTCCAGGGCCACCGCCGAGCGGGTGTTGCCCAGCTCGCGGGCCCGTTGCGGCACATCCGCTTCATTGAGGGTGCAGATCACCGGGTTGGCAGCCGGCAGGCGCGCGCGGGTGATGCCCTCGGCCACCATGCGCGCGTCGCAGAGGATCGGCGCGCCGGCGGCCAGGGCCGCGCGACCGGCCGCGCCGGCGCCGGTCGAGAAGCGCAGGTCCTGCACCACGTCGACCATGCCGCAGGCGTGGATCAGGCGCACGGCAAGCTTTTCCAGATCGGCCGGGATGGCGCTCAGGTCGGCCTCGGCGCGGATGGTGGCGAAGGACTGGCGATAGATCTCCTGACCGTCGCGGATGTAATCGATCATTCGGGTGTTCCTGTGGCCAGGCGTTCGCCGGCCTGGTCGATGTCGAGGGACGACGCCAGCAGTCGGCCGAATCCGGCCTGGTCCCGCTCGCGTCGATAGAGGTCATAGCGCCCGCCGGAGCGGGCCAGCAGGGTGTAGGGCGCAACATGGGCGGCGGCGCAGCTGCGCGGGCAGCCGCACAGGTGCATCTGGGCCGGGCCGTCCGCCCCCAGCCGCGCGGCCAGGCGCAGGGCGTCGGCCTTGGTGTCCGCCTCGGCCCTGGCGCAGCCGGCGGTGCCGCTGCAGGCGAGCAGGCGGGCCAGCGGCGCGCGGGCGTCCAGCACCAGGCCGATATCGGCCATGGCCCGGGCCACGGCAGCCTGGCGCTCGACCACCACATCCGGCAGCAGCACGCCCTGCCAGGGCGTCAGGCGCAGCTCGTCGCTGCCCTCGGCTCCGGTCAGGTCGGCCAGTGCCTGCAACTGGTCGGCGTGCAGGCGCCCCAGCGGCGCGCCGGCCAGCAGCATCGCGCGGTTTGGCTGGGCCTGGGCATGGATGCCCAGCGGCGCGCCGTCCATCGCCACGGGGGCGAAGGTCGGCGGCGGGTCTTGCAGGGCGAACGGCAGGCGAGCGAGGAAGTCTGCCACCGGCATGTCCGCCAGCAGCTGGCGCATGCGCGTGCGCTCGCCGGCCAGTTCGAGGAACAGGTTCAGCAGCGCCTCCACCAGCGCCGGCACCCGCTCCAGCTCGACCACGCCCAGCGCGCCACGGCGCGGACACCCCGCCAGGCCGAAGGCCATCCGCGTGCCGCCGGGCAAGGCGCCGAGCCAGAGGTCGTGGGGGTGGTCGAGCATGGCCAGGGCCTCGCCGCCGTCCAGCTGCAGGGCGAACTTGGCGGACAGGCCGTGGAAGGCGGGGGTGTCCTGCAGCAGCGCCAGCAGTCGTTCGGCCAGGGGCCGGGTGTCCAGGTGGGCGGCCGGGTCGCGGCCGGCGGCGGGGCTGATCAGCAGGTTGCGCACATCGTCGGCCGCCGCGTGGCGCGGGCCGAGGCCGGCGTCGAGCAGGCGCCGCACCAGCTGTTCGTGGCAGGCCTCGCGCACACCGCGAATCTGCAGGTTGCTGCGGTTGGTCAGCTCCAGCACGCCGCCGGCGCAACGCCGCGCGACCTCGGCCACGGCGCGCGCCTGCTCGCCGGTCAGCCGCCCGCCGGGCAGCTTGACCCGACAGATGCCACCGTCGCGCGCGGGCACGATGCGCCACAGGCCCGGACAGGCGGAGGGCCTTGGCACGAAGGCGACAGGGGAAGATTCGGGCTGCAAGCGGTCACCGGCTACGAACGACGCGGCGACCGAACCAGCGGAACCGGAAGGCTCCTTGGCATCGGTACACCCCGCCCGATGTTGGCACTCGCGACAGCGTCGTCGGCAGGTCTCCTGGCTGGCAGGTCCTCGTCGCCCCACGGCCTTCCCGATTGCTCAGTGGCGCCTGTGTGGAGCGACTCGCTGCTTACAGTTGCGGGGGCAGCCACGGCTCGACCGTGTTCCCTCTTAGGCCCACGTACCCCCGAGGGGCCGGGCACCGACGAAGGCGCTATTATGCCCGCTTTTCACGACGCCGGGCCAAGCCCCGCGCGTCGCCCCGCAAGGCATCGAGGAGACACACATGACGGCCTGGCTGACGGTGGTGGGCATAGGCGAGGACGGCTACGCCGGCCTGGGCAAGGCGGCACGGCGCGCCCTGCTGGCGGCGGAGCGCATCGTCGGTGCCCCGCGCCAGCTGGAGCTGCTGCCCCCGTGCATCCGCGCCCCGCGCGAGGCCTGGCCGAGCCCCTTCGGCCTGGCGCCGGTGCTGCAGCGGCGCGGCACACCGACCTGCGTGCTGGCCAGCGGCGATCCCATGCTGTTCGGCGTCGGCGCCAGCCTGGCGCGGCAGTTGGACGAGGGCGAGATGCGGGTGCTGCCGGCGCCCTCCTCCTGTTCCCTGGCCGCCGCCCGGCTGGGCTGGCCGCTGCAGGACACGACCCTGCTGTCGGTGGTGGCGCGGCCGCTGGCCGCCATCGCCGCGCACCTGCACCCGGGCCGGCGCCTGCTGATCCTGTGCAACGACGGCGTCAGCCCCGCCGCCATCGCCGCCCTGCTGCGCGAACGCGGCTTCGGCGCCAGCCGCCTGAGCGTACTGGAGCACCTGGGCGGCCCGCTGGAGCGGCGCGTCGACGGCCTGGCCGAGGGATGGAGCCTGGAGCAAGCCGCCGCGCTCAACCTGCTCGCCGTCGAGTGCCGCGCCGATGCCGGCACCCGGCCGTTGCCGCTGACAGTCGGCCTGCCCGACGAGGCCTACCGCCACGACGGCCAGCTGACCAAGCGCGACGTACGCGCCGTCACCCTGGCACGCCTGGCGCCGCGCCCCGGCGAGCTGCTGTGGGACGTGGGCGCCGGCTGCGGCTCGATCGGCATCGAGTGGCTGCACAGCCACCCGAGCTGCCGGGCCATCGCCATCGAGGCGGACGAAGGGCGCCAGGGGCTGATCGCGCACAACCGCGACGCGCTCGGCGTACCGCAGCTGCAACTGCTGGCCGGCCATGTACCGGAGGCGCTGGAAGGGCTGGAGCGGCCCGACGCCATCTTCATCGGCGGTGGCGTGACCGTGCCCGGCGTGCTGGAGCAATGCTGGCAGGCGCTCCAGCCCGGCGGCCGGCTGGTCGCCAATGCCGTGACCCTGCAGAGCGAGGCCGCGCTTGTGGCCTTCCGCGAACGGCACGGTGGCGAACTGATCCGCCTGAGCGTGGCCCAGGCCCGGCCCCTGGGCGGCTTCGACACCTGGCGCAGCGCCCTGCCGATCACCCTGCTGGAAGTACACAAGCCGTGACCCGCGTGCTGCTGCTCGGCGGCGTCGGCGACGCCCTGCGCCTGGCCCGTCGCCTGGGGCCGGAGCACCTGTACAGCCTGGCCGGGCTGGGCAAGGTGCCGGAAGACCTAGGCTGCCGGGTGCGGGTGGGCGGCTTTGGCGGCGCCGAGGGGCTGGCCGGCTTCATCCGTGGCGAGGGCTTCGACCTGCTGCTGGATGTCACCCATCCCTATGCGGCGCGGATCAGCGCCAACGCCGCCACTGCCGCGTGCCTGGCCGGGGTGCCCTGCTGGGCCCTACGCCGCCCCGGCTGGCGACCCGGCCCCGGCGACGACTGGCGCGAGGTAGCCGACTGGGCCGCTCTGGTCCGGGCCCTGGCGCCCTTCCGCAAGCCCTTCTTCACCCTGGGCCGCGAACCGCTGGCCCACCTCGACGAAATACCCGCGGGGCAGTTCTGGACCCTGCGCCTGCTCGATGCCCAGCCCGAGCACCCGCGCGCCCGCTGCATCGCCGCCCGCGGCCCCTTCGCGCTGGACGACGAGCGCGCGCTGTTCGCCGCCGAGGGTTTCGACGCGCTGGTGAGCAAGAACAGCGGCGGCGCGGCCACCGAGGCCAAGCTGCAGGTGGCCCGCGAGTGCGGCCTGCCGGTATTGCTGCTGGCGCGCCCCGAACTGCCCGAGGTGGAGCGCAGCTTCGCCGATCCCGAAGACCTGTGGCAGGCGCTGCGGCCCCTGCTCCGAGAGACCTCATGAAGACCGAAAACTACGCCCGCGTGCTGTTCGCCGGACCCGACCTCGATAGCGGCAGCTTCGCCGAGCTGATCCGCCATCAGTTGGCCGAGCGCTTCGGCGCCGCCGTGCTGGACGACCTGTTCGATACCGACGCCGGCTACGAGCCGCTGTGGGCGCAAGTACGGCAGTGTCTGGCAGCCGGCGAGCTGCCGCTGCTGCTGGTCGACCTCGACCCGCTCGGCGGCAGCCCGCATCTGGACTGGCTGCGCGGCGAGCTGCAGGCATTGGCCGGTGAGTATGCGAGCGACGTATTCGTCTGCGCCGGCAATGCCGAGGACGTGGCGGCGCTGGCCGAACTGATCGTGAAGCCGGAGCGGCACCTGGGCTGCGTGGAGGTGCCGCAACTGCCGGAGCGCCACAGCTGGTCGTGCATCCCGCCGCACCGCTATCGCGTGCTGCTGTGCAGCGGCCCGCGCTGCACCCGTCGCGGCGCCCTGCCGCTGTGGAAACTGCTGCGCGAGGAGCTGAAGGCGGCGGGCCGGCTGGAAACCGAAGACGGCGTGCACATCACCCGCACCCAGTGCCAGTTCCCCTGCGACCAGGGGCCAACCCTGAGCGTCTACCCGCCGGGCGAGTGGTACCGGATACGCGATGCGGACGAGGTGAAGCGCCTGGTGCGCGAGCGCTTCGTCGAGGAGCGCGCGGTGCCGGAGCTGATCATGCGCGCGTAGGGCGGGTGCAACCCGCGTGGTGAATTGCGCGGGTTTCACCCGCCCTACGTTGGATCTTCCGGGACGGTGCGCATGGCGCACCCTACGGATGCGTATGTAGGGTGCGCCATGCGCACCGGGATCAGAGACTCATCACGTCGAGGAAGCGCGGCGTGGCGCTGTCGTCGATCTTCAGGCTCTGGAAGTCGAACAGGTTGCGGTCGGCCAGTTGCGAGGGCACCACGTTCTGCAGGGCGCGGAACATGATCTCGGTGCGGCCCGGGCTCTTGCGCTCCCACTCGTTGAGCATTTCCTTGACCACCTGGCGCTGCAGGTTCTCCTGGGAGCCGCACAGATTGCACGGGATGATCGGGAACTCCTTGAGCACCGAGTAGGCCTCGATGTCCCTCTCGTTGCAGTAGGCCAGCGGGCGGATCACCACGTTGCGGCCGTCGTCGGACAGCAGCTTGGGCGGCATGGCCTTGAGCGTGCCGCCGTAGAACATGTTGAGGAAGAAGGTCTCGAGGATGTCGTCGCGGTGGTGACCGAGAGCCATCTTGGTCGCGCCGATCTCGTCGGCGTAGGTGTACAGGGTGCCGCGGCGCAGGCGCGAGCACAGCGAGCAGGTGGTCTTGCCCTCCGGGATCTTCTCCTTTACCACCGAGTAGGTGTCCTTCTCGATGATGTGGTACTGCACGCCGATGGACTCCAGGTAGGCCGGCAGCACGTGCTCGGGAAAGCCGGGCTGCTTCTGGTCCATGTTCACCGCGACGATCTCGAACCGGATCGGCGCCACCTTCTGCAGGTACAGCAGGATGTCGAGCAGGGTGTAGCTGTCCTTGCCGCCGGACAGGCAGACCATCACTTTGTCGCCGTCCTCGATCATGTTGAAGTCGGCGATGGCCTCGCCGACCTGGCGGCGCAGGCGCTTCTGCAGTTTGTTCTGGTTGACCGAGAGGGTGCTGGGCATGGTGCTGGCGAATCCGGGGACGAAGGCGAAAAGCTGGCCATTTTACGCACAAAGGCCGCCGACGGCAGCCCGTGTTAGGCTCGGCCGATGAACAACGACCTCGACCCCGCCCTCGACCTGCCCGACCAGCTGCACGAACTGCTGCGCGACGCGCCCGCCGGCGTCAGCGAGTTCCAGCTGATCCAGCAGCTCAAGGCCCGCCACTCCACCCACATCCCCAACCTCGGCCTGGCCGACAAGCTGGTGCTGTTCCGCATCCACTTCCTGCTGTTCAACGCCCTGTACCTGCTGCGCGATCGCCTCTGGGGCCGCCAGGAGGCGCACCTGGAGATCGGCCCGCTGTGCGTGCAGCTGCAGCCCTGGCAGCCGGGCAGCGCGGAGCTGGCCCGGCACGACCCGCTGCGCGACTACTACCTCGATATGCAGCACCTGCGCGACACCACCGAGCGCGATGTAGAGAAGCTGCTGTCCAGCTTCTGGACGCGCATGCAGGGCGGCGACGAGAAGCGCGCGGCGCTGGAGCTGTTCGAGCTGAACGTCGACCAGCCGCTCGATCTCGCCGTGATCAAGCAGCGCTACCGCCAGCTGGTGAGCCTGCACCACCCCGACCGGGGCGGCAGCACCGGACGCCTGCAGTCGATCAACCTGGCGATGGAAATACTGCAACGCTATTACGGCTGAACCCGAGAGAGCGATTCGCTCTAAAGCCACGGTTCATGCGGCCTCCAGCCTTCCCCTATACTGCGGCATACGGTCGCAGCCGAATCGGCCTGCACCCGGTGCCGCTGGCCATGCGCACCGGGCCCTACGCCCAGTGCGATCGACAATAAAAAGAGGAGGTGTCTGCATGATCCACCATGTTTGGGGGCTCTTCACCCATCCCGACCAGGAGTGGCAGGAAATCCGTGGCGAGGAAGAAAGCATCAGCCACATGTACCTGACCCACGTTCTGATTCTCGCTGCCATACCCGCGCTCTGCGCCTATTTCGGTACCACGGAGGTCGGCTGGCGCATCGGCAGCGGCGAGGCGGTCAAGCTGACGGCCACCAGTGCCCTGCAGATGACCGTGATGTCCTACCTCGCCATGCTCGTCGGCGTCGCCGTGATGGGCGCCTTCATCCACTGGATGGCGCGCACCTACGACGCCACTCCCACGTTCACCCAGTGCGTCGTGTTCGCCGCCTACACCGCCACCCCGCTGTTCATCGGCGGCGTCGCCGCGCTGTACCCGAGCCTGTGGCTGGGCATGCTGATCGGCACGATAGCGGTCTGCTACACGGTCTACCTGCTCTACTCCGGCATCCCGACCTTCATGGGCATCCCCCAGGACGAGGGCTTCATGTTCTCCAGCTCCGTCCTGGCGGTGGGCCTGGTGGTGCTGGTGGCGATGATCGCCTGCTCGGTCATCCTCTGGGGCTTCGGCGTGGGCCCCGTCTACATCAACTGATCGACGACCGTTCGAACGAGGCCGCCCACGGGCGGCCTTTTTCATGCGCGCAGGAAAGTTGAACCCCAACGGCCATGGCGAGGCTCTAAGGCTTTGAGTAGCCCAGAAGGGAGCACCGACCATGACTCCGCATTTCGTCACCCTGTTCACCCACCCGGACGCCGCCTGGCGCGAGATCCGCCAGGAAGAGGAACGACACAGCAGCCACTACCTCGGCCACCTGCTGCTGCTCGCCCTGATCCCCGCCGTCAGCCTGTTCATCGGCACCACCGAAATGGGCTGGAGCCTGGCCGGCGACGAGCGGGTGCGGCTGGACGAGCGCAGCGCCCTGCTGCTGTCCGTCAGCGTCTACTTCACCGCACTGTTCGGCACCTTGATCATGGGCGGCTTCGTGCGCTGGATGTCGCGCACCTTCGACACCCGGCCCACGCTCAACCAGTGCATCGGCTTCGCCGCCTACACCGCCACGCCGTTCTTCCTCGCCGGCCTGGCGGCGGTCTACCCGAGCCGCTGGCTGGCGGTGATCGCCCTGGGCCTGGCCTGCGCCTATTCGACCTTCCTGCTGTTCGTCGGCCTGCCCACCTTCATGCGCATCCGCCAGCAGCAGGGCATGGTCTACGCCGGGGCGGTGTGGGCAGTGGCCGTGCTGGCGGTGGTGACCCTGCTGGTCTCGGCCATCCTGCACTGGCACTACTACACCAACCCGGTCTATGAGCGCACTGCGGCGGACCAGACCTACCCGACCGTGGAAGAGCGCCCGTCGGTCCACGAGCAGCAGCACGGCCGGGACTGACGCGACCGGCGGCGGGTTGGGCGGCATGGGGCGATACGGCATAATCGCCCCATGCCCGAATTGCTCCATGCCCGCGTCGAAGCCTGCTACCAGCTGGCCGAGGATTTCTTCAAACGTGCCTTCCCCCGCCCCGAGGTCAGCTTCCGGCTGCGTGGCCAGAAGGCCGGCGTCGCCCACCTCCACGACAACCTGCTGCGCTTCAATCCGAAGCTGTACGCGGAGAACCGCGAGCATTTCCTGAAGCAGACCGTGGCCCACGAGGTGGCCCATCTGGTGGCGCACCAGATGTTCGGCGCGCGCATCCAGCCCCACGGCGAGGAATGGCAGCTGATCATGCGCGGCGTCTACGAGCTGCCGCCGGAGCGCTGCCACACCTACGACGTGGGTCGGCGCAAGGTCACCCGCTATCTCTACCTGTGCCAGTGCCCGGACGGCGAATTCCCCTTCTCCACCCAGCGCCACAACCTGGTGCGCAAGGGCCGCAGCTACTTCTGCCGGCGCTGCCGGGCGACCCTGGTGTTCAGCGGCGAGCAGCGGGTCGAGTAGCCGTAGGGCGGGTGAAACCCGCACATGGCGCTGGCCTGGGCGCGGGTTTCACCCGCCCTACGAGTCCCCTATCCGAGCACCTTGCCGGCCTTGAGCCGGGCAATCTCTTCCTCGTCGTAGCCCAGTTCGCGCAGCACCTCGTCGTTGTGCGCGCCGACCGCCGCGCCGATGTGGCGGGGCGGCTCCAGGCCCTCGGAGAAACGGATCGGGCAGGCGATCTGCCGCTGCGCCGGCCGGCCTTCGCGCGGCACCTCGGTGACCACGCCGCGCGCCGCGAGCTGGGGATGCTCCACCGCCTCGGCCAGGCTCAGCACCGGCTCGACACAGGCGTCCACCTCGGCGAAGCGCTGCCGCCACTCGGCCAGGTCGTGCTTCTCCACCTCGATGGCGATCTCGCGCTTGAGCCTGTCCTGATCCTTCGCCGACAACCCCAGGGCGGCCAGTTCCGGGCGGCCGAGGGTGGCGCAAAAGCGCTGCATGAACTGCGGCTCCAGGCTGCCCACCGACAGCCAGCGGCCATCGCGGGTGCGGTAGTAGTCGTAGAAGCTGCCGCCGTTGAGCACCTGGTTCTCCATGTCCGGCTCCACCCCGCCGGCGAGAAAGCCGGCACCGGCCATGGCGTGCAGGCTGAAGGCGCAGTCGGTCATGCTGATGTCAACGCGCTGGCCCTGGCCACTGCCCTGGCGGGCGATCACCGCCGCGAGCAGGCCGATCACCCCGTGCAGCGAGCCGCCGGCGATGTCCGCCACCTGCACACCGAGGGGCAGCGGGCCGCTGTCGCGGCGCCCGGTGTAGCTGGCCAGGCCGCTCAGGGCCAGGTAGTTGAGGTCGTGGCCGGCGCGGTCCTTGTAGGGGCCGGTCTGGCCGTAGCCGGTGATGGAAACGTAGATCAGCCCTGGGTTGATTTCCTTCAGCGCCTCATAGCCGAGGCCCAGCTTGTCCATCACCCCCGGGCGGAACTGCTCCAGCACGATGTCGTACTCACGCACCAGGCGCCGCACCACTTCCAGCGCCTCGGGCTGCTTCAGGTCCAGGGCCAGGCAGCGCTTGTTGCGGTTGAGGTAGGCGTGGCTGGTGGACACGCCATCGACGTGGGGCGGCAGCACCCGCACCAGATCGGTACGGCTGGGCGACTCGATGCGCAGCACCTCGGCGCCCATGTCCGCCAGCAGCAGCGAGGCGAACGGCCCCGGCAGCAGGGTGGAGAAATCGAGGACTTTCAGCGAAGACAGCGGGCCTTTCATGTTCGGCGTTCCCGATCCGGTGATGAAACGCCCGGCGCTGGAGACGCAGCGGGCATTCGCGAAGGGTGTCGCCGCAGGTTAGGCCAGCCCTCCCCGTGCCTCAATGACCCAGGCGCTCGGCGCGATTGACCCCAGCGACCACTGTACCGGCGATTTGAAAGTCAGCTGCGGATTGCGCGCGGCGGGGAGCCGCGTAATCTGGGCGCTCCCGCCAGGAGCCCGCGATGCGACCCGCCGACCTGTTCCGCCTGCTGCTGCTCGCCGCCATCTGGGGCGCCAGCTTCCTGTTCATGCGCATCGCCGTGCCGGTGCTCGGCAGCCTGCCCACCGCCTTCTTCCGCGCCAGCCTCGGCGCGCTGGGGCTGCTGGCGATCCTGCTGGTGCTGCGCCCGGCGTGGGACTTCCGCGGCAAGTTCCGCGCCTGCCTGGCCCTGGGGGTGATCAACGCCGGCCTGCCCTCGGTGATGTACTGCCTGGCGGCGCTGGTGCTGCCGGCCGGCTATTCCTCGATCTTCAATGCCACCACGCCGCTGATGGGCGTGCTGATCGGCGCGCTGTTCTTCAGCGAGGCAATGACCGCGAGCAAGGCCGCCGGCGTCGCCCTCGGCCTGTTCGGCGTGGCGGTGCTGACCCGCACCGGCCCGGTGGACTTCGACCTGCCGCTGCTGCTGGGCGCCGCTGCGTGCCTGGTGGCCACCACCTGCTACGGCTTCGCCGGCTTCCTCACCCGCAGCTGGATCGGCCAGCAGGGCGGCCTGGACAACCGCCTGACCGCCTTCGCCAGCCTGCTCGGTGCCAGCCTGTTCCAGCTGCCGCTGTTCGCCGGCAGCCTGGCCTGGCAGCCGCCGGCCAGCTGGGGCGGACCCGAGGTGTGGCTGTCGCTGGCCGCGCTGGGGCTGGTCTGCACCGCCTTCGCCTATGTCCTGTACTTCCGCCTGCTGGCTGACGTCGGGCCAATCAAGGCGTCCACCACCACCTTCCTGATCCCGCCGTTCGGCGTGCTGTGGGGCGCCCTGCTGCTCGGCGAGCCGCTGAGCTGGGCCTACCTGCCGGGCTGCGCGCTGATCGGCGTGGCCCTGTGGCTGGTGGTGCACCCTGAGCGCGCCAGCGTGGCGGCGCGGGCCTGAACCCAGGCGGGCTTCTACACTCAGAGACGATGCAGGGCCGCCCGGGCGGCGGCCGGCCACGCAAGGAAACTCGCATGCTGCAGTCCGTCTCGCCGAAGAACGACCTGCCCCGGGAGCCCGAGGCAGACAAGCACCACCACCTGCTCAGCCCCTTCACGATCCGCGCCTTCCGCATCATCTGGGTCGCCAACCTGTTCGCCAACCTGGGCACCTGGGCGCAGTCGGTAGCCGCCGCCTGGGTAGTCACCGAGGCACACGCCGGCCCGCTGCTGGTGGCGATGATCCAGGTCGCCGCCACCCTGCCCCTGGTGCTGCTGTCGATCGTCTCCGGGGTGATGGCCGACAACCACGACCGGCGCAAGATCATGCTCGCCGGCCTGGCCTTCGAGATGAGCGGCGCCATCTTCCTCAGCGTGATCGCCTTCCTCGGCTACCTCGACCCGATCCTGCTGATCGTCTCGATCCTGTGGATTTCCATCGGCGGCTCGATCACCGTGCCGGCCTGGCAGGCGGCGGTGAGTGAGCAGGTGCCGGGCGGCATGGTCGGCAACGCCGTGCTGCTCAACAGCGTCAACTTCAACGTCGCCCGCGCCGCCGGCCCGGCCCTGGGCGGCCTGATGCTGAGCCTGGTGGGCGCGCCCTGGATCTTCCTGTTCAACTGCCTGTGCTACGTCGGCCTGATCTGGGCGATCTGGGCCTGGCGCCGCGCCGTGCCGGTGCGCACCTTGCCGCCGGAGCACCTGGCCCAGGGCGTGGTGGCGGCGCTGCGCTTCACCCAGCACTCCAGCGTCACCCGCCTGGTGATGCTGCGCTCCTTCTCCTTCGGCCTCTCCGCCAGCGCCGTGTGGGCGCTGCTGCCGGTGCTGGCGCACCGCAACCCGGATGGCGGCGCCACGGTGTACGGCTACATGCTCGGCGCCCTCGGCGTCGGGGCGATCCTCGGCAGCCTGCTGGTCAACCGTGGTGCGCGGGCCTGGGGGCGCAGCCGGCTGATCAGCCTGGCGGGCTTCACCATGGGCCTGGTGATGCTGGCGCTCGGCGCGCTGGACAACCTGTGGCTGATCTTCCCCGCCCTGCTGATCGGCGGCGCCTGCTGGATCGCCGCGGTCGCCACCTACAATTCCTCGGTGCAGATACTGGTGCCGGACTGGGTCAAGGCGCGCGCCCTGGCGCTGTACCAGACGGCGCTGTACGGCGGCCTGGCGCTGGGTTCGTTTCTCTGGGGCCACCTGGCCGAGAACATGGGGCCGCAGGGCGCGCTGCTGGCGGCGGGCTGCCTGATGGTGGCCTGCGCCTTCCTGCTCTACCACTCGCGCCTGCCGGAGCTGGAGGTGGGCAGCATGCGCCGCGCGCAGAGCACCTTGCCCGGCATGCCGGCCTTCGCCTTCGACCCGGACCGGGGCGCGGTGCTGGTGACCATCGAGTACCGCATCCCCGCCGAGCGCACCCGCGACTTCGTGCGCGCCATGCAGGAGCTGCGTCGACTGCGCCTGCGCAACGGGGCGCAGCGCTGGTCGCTGTTCCGCGACGCGGCCGACCAGGAAATCTGGCAGGAGACGCTGGTGGTGGAGAGCTGGCTGCAGCACCTGCGCATGCTCGACCGCATGACGCTGGCCGACCAGGCGATCGTCGACGCGGTCGGCCTGCTGCACAGCGGCGAGGCGCCACCGCTGATCCGCCACGGCGTGAGCTACATCGCCAACCGCTACGACAACGACGCGGCGACCCGGATATGAGCCGCCGCGCGTCAGGGCGTTACTGCTGCAGTTCCTGCTCGGTGAACAGGTCGCTGAACAGCATGCTCGACAGGTAGCGCTCGCCGGAGTCCGGCAGGATCACCACGATGGTCTTGCCCTGCATCTCCGGCCTCTCGGCCAGGCGCACGGCGGCGACCATGGCGGCGCCGCAGGAGATGCCGCAGAGGATGCCCTCTTCCTGCATCAGGCGCAGGGCCATGGCCTTGGACTCGTCGTCGCCCACCTGCTCGACGCGGTCGACCACCGACAGATCGAGGTTCTTCGGCACGAAGCCGGCGCCGATGCCCTGGATCTTGTGCGGGCTCGGCTTGACCTCCTCGCCGGCCAGGGTCTGGCTGATCACCGGCGAGGCGATCGGCTCGACCGCCACCGACAGGATCGGCTTGTGGCGCTGCTGCTTGATGTAGCGCGACACGCCGGTGATGGTGCCGCCGGTGCCGACGCCGGCCACCAGCACGTCGACCGCGCCGTCGGTGTCATTCCAGATCTCCGGCCCGGTGGTCTTCTCGTGGATGGCCGGGTTGGCCGGGTTGTCGAACTGCTGCGGCTGGAAGCACTTGGCGGGATCGGACGCGGCGATCTCGGCGGCCTTCTCGATGGCGCCCTTCATGCCCTTGGCCGGCTCGGTCAGCACCAGCTCGGCGCCGAGGGCCTTGAGCACCTTGCGCCGCTCCAGGCTCATGGAGGCGGGCATGGTCAGGATCAGCTTGTAGCCGCGGGCGGCGGCGACGAAGGCCAGGCCGATGCCGGTGTTGCCGGAGGTCGGTTCGACCAGGGTCATGCCCGGCTTGAGCACGCCGCGCGACTCGGCGTCCCAGATCATGTTGGCGCCGATGCGGCACTTGACCGAGTAGCCGGGGTTGCGACCCTCGATCTTCGCCAGGATGGTGACACCCTTGGGCCCCAGGCGGTTGATCTGCACCAGCGGCGTGTTGCCGATGGACTGGGCGTTGTCGGTGTAGATGCGGCTCATGGTCGTTGTCCTTTCGATAACCGAGGGCAAACAGCCTAAGCCTGGCAAGAGAGATCGTCCAGCGCACGCCGGTCGAACTCCGCGTCTCGCTCGGCGGTCCACCGGAAACACCTGCTGCGACGGATGCCACCGATGAAACGCCGCTACAGCCTGCCCCTCTACATCGTCCTCGGCCTGGTCGCCGTGCTGCTGGTCCTGCACCTGACCCTGCCCATCTTCATCCGCGACTACCTCAACGCCAAGCTGGCGGACATGGGCGAGTACCGCGGGCAGATCGCCGACGTGGACCTGGCCTGGTGGCGCGGCGCCTACCGCATCGACGGCCTGGTGATCGCCAAGGCCGACGGCGACGTGCCGGTGCCGCTGCTCGACGCGCCCTCCATCGACCTGTCGGTGAGCTGGCACGCGCTCTGGTACGACCACGGCGTGGTGGCCCGGGTGATCTTCGAGAGCCCGCAGCTGAACTTCGTCGACGGCGGCGAGAGCGGCGACGACAGCCAGACCGGTGCCGGCGTGGACTGGCGCGAGCAGCTGGAGAAACTGCTGCCGATCACCCTCGACGAAATCCGCGTGGTGAACGGCCGCATCAGCTTCCGCAACTTCACCTCGGATCCGCCGGTGAACATGTACGCCAGCGACGTCAACGCCAGCCTGTACAACCTGACCAACGTCGCCGACGAACGCGGCGAGCGGGTGGCCCGCTTCGAGGGCAAGGCCCTGCTGCTCGACCACGCCCCGCTGGAGGCGACGGCGGTGTTCGACCCGTTCGAGAACTTCCAGGACTTCGAATTCCGTGTGCGCGCCACCGACATCGAACTGCGCCGGCTCAACGACTTCTCCTCCGCCTACGGCAAGTTCGACTTCAACGCCGGCAACGGCGACGTGGTGATCGAGGCCAGCGCCGAGAACGGCCAGCTCGACGGCTACATCAAGCCGCTGCTGCGCGACGTCGACGTGTTCAACTGGCGACAGGACGTGCAGGACCAGGACAAGGGCTTCTTCCGCTCGATCTGGGAAGCCCTGGTCGGCGGCAGCGAAACGGTGCTGAAAAACCAGCAGAAGAACCAGTTCGCCACCCGGGTGGAGCTGTCCGGCAGCGTCCGCGACCAGAACGTCAGCCCCTTCCAGGCCTTCCTCTCGATCCTGCGCAACGGCTTCATCCAGGCCTTCAACGCGCGCTACGAAAACGCGCCGCCTAGCTCGTGACCTCGTCGCTGAAGATGGCCTCGATGGGCAACCCGAACACCCGGCCGATGCGGAAGGCCAGCGGCAGGCTCGGGTCGTACTTGCCGGTCTCGATGGCGTTGACGCTCTGCCGCGACACCTCCAGCCGCTGGGCCAGCTCCGACTGGCTCCAGCCCCGCTCGGCCCGCAGCTCCTTCAGGCGATTGTGCATGGCGGCTCTCCTCAGGCGTAGCGCCAGCGGACCAGGGTGGAGGTGAAGGCATAGGCGGCCCAGAAGGTGGGGAACGCCAGGATCAGCGGGAAGCGCGGCCAGCCGGCGTACTGCTCGAGAAAGCCCCAGGCGGTGAGCAGGCCGACCACCGCGCCACCGGCCAGCAGCGCGGCGCGCGACATCAGGAAGCGCAGGAACTCGTCCGGCTCGCTGCGCATATAGCGGTCGAATACGTAGAGCGAGGCCAGCAGCGGTATCGCCGGCGACGCGGCGGCGATCACCCGCAGGGCGTAGGGCAGTTGTTGCAGGTCCACGCCCCAGCTGATCAGGGCGACCAGCGCGGCATACACCAGCATCAGCGAGGAACAGGAAATGACGTAGCGACGGGCAGCGATGTTCATGGATGGGACTCTCCGGTTGATGTAAAGCAAACTTAACATCTGTCGATCGTGGATGTAAAGCATGCTTGTCATTTCGAGAAATTCGTAACCGGCGACGCCCTGACCCGCCATTCAGTGACTGAATGGCGCGTCTGCGTTCACAGTTCACCGTGGCGCGCGTTATAGTCGGGCCTTACATCACACACCGAACCAGCCGGCCGCGCCCGCCGTGCGCCCGTCCGAGGATTCCCAGATGAAGTTCGAAGGCACCCAGTCCTACGTCGCCACCGACGACCTGAAGCTCGCGGTCAACGCCGCCATCACCCTGCAGCGCCCGCTGCTGGTCAAGGGCGAACCGGGTACCGGCAAGACCATGCTCGCCGAGCAGCTGGCCCAGGCCTTCGGCGCCAAGCTGATCACCTGGCACATCAAGTCCACCACCAAGGCGCACCAGGGCCTGTACGAGTACGACGCGGTCAGCCGCCTGCGCGACTCGCAGCTGGATTCGGACAAGGTCCACGACGTGCGCAACTACATCAAGAAAGGCAAGCTGTGGGAGGCGTTCGAGTCCGATGAGCGCGTGATCCTGCTGATCGACGAGATCGACAAGGCTGACATCGAGTTCCCCAACGACCTGCTGCAGGAACTCGACAAGATGGAGTTCTACGTCTACGAGACCGACGAGACGATCAAGGCCAAGCAGCGCCCGATCATCATCATCACCTCGAACAACGAGAAGGAGCTGCCGGACGCCTTCCTGCGCCGCTGCTTCTTCCACTACATCGCCTTCCCCGACCGCGAGACCCTCAAGCGCATCGTCGACGTGCACTACCCGAACGTCAGCGGCGAGCTGGTGGCCGAGGCGCTCGACGTATTCTTCGACGTGCGCAAGGTGCCGGGCCTGAAGAAGAAGCCCTCCACCAGCGAGCTGGTCGACTGGCTGAAGCTGCTGATGGCCGACAACATCGGCGAGGCCGTGCTGCGCGAGCGCGACCCGACCAAGGCCATCCCGCCGCTGGCCGGCGCCCTGGTCAAGAACGAGCAGGACGTGCAGCTGCTCGAACGCCTGGCCTTCATGGCCCGACGCGCGTCGCGCTGAGGCCGTAACGCCCGCCGCTGGCGGGCCACCAGCAGGAGGGGCCACGCATGCATCGCGGAAGCTGCCTGTGCGGCGCGGTGAAGTACGAGATCGACGCGCCCATCGCGTCCGCCAGCCACTGCCACTGCTCGATGTGCCGCAAGGCGCACGGCGCGGCGTTCGGCAGCTACGGCAACGTGCGTCGCGAGCACTTCCGCTTCACCGCGGGCGAGGATCAGGTGGCGACCTACCACTCCTCGCCCGGCGTGAGCCGGACCTTCTGCCGGCAGTGTGGCGCGACCCTGCAATGGTTCGCCGAGCATCCGCACCCGGAGTGGCTGTCCGTCGCCCTGGGCACGCTGGACACGCCTCTGGGTGTCATCCCGCAAAAGCACATCTTTCCCGAATCCAAGGCCGACTGGTACCAGATCGCCGACGGCCTGCCCCAGGAGTCCCGCTCCTGAGGCTCCACCGATAACACGAGGCCGCAGCCATGCTGCTCAACCTGTTCAACGAAATGCGCGCGGCCAAGGTGCCGGTCTCGGTACGCGAGCTGCTCGACCTGATCAACGCGCTCAAGCACAACGTCGTGTTCGCCGACATGGACGAGTTCTACTACCTCGCCCGGGCGATCCTGGTGAAGGACGAGCGCCACTTCGACAAGTTCGACCGGGCCTTCGGCGCCTACTTCAAGGGCCTGGAAAACCTCAACGAACACATCGAGGCGCTGATCCCCGAAGACTGGCTGCGCAAGGAGTTCGAGCGCCACCTGACCGACGAGGAACGCGCGCAGATCCAGTCCCTCGGCGGCCTGGACAAGCTGATCGAGGAATTCAAGAAGCGCCTCGAGGAACAGAAGGAACGCCACGCCGGCGGCAACAAGTGGATCGGCACCGGCGGCACCAGCCCATTCGGCTCCGGCGGCTACAACCCCGAGGGCATCCGCGTCGGCGACGCCGGCAAGCGCCAGGGCAAGGCCGCCAAGGTGTGGGACCAGCGCGAGTACAAGAACCTCGACGACCAGGTCGAGCTGGGCACCCGCAACATCAAGGTGGCCCTGCGCCGCCTGCGCAAGTTCGCCCGCGAAGGCGCCGCCGAGGAATTCGACCTGGCCGGCACCATCGACCACACCGCCAAGGACGCCGGCCTGCTCAACATCCAGATGCGCCCGGAGCGGCGCAACACGGTGAAGCTGTTGCTGCTGTTCGACATCGGCGGCTCGATGGACGCCCACGTCAAGGTGTGCGAGGAACTGTTCTCGGCCTGCAAGACCGAGTTCAAGCACCTCGAATATTTCTACTTCCACAACTTCGTCTACGAGAGCGTGTGGAAGAACAACCTGCGCCGCACCAGCGAGCGCTTCTCCACCCTCGACCTGCTGCACAAGTACGGCCCGGACTGGAAGATCATCTTCGTCGGCGACGCCGCCATGGCGCCCTACGAGATCACCCAGCCCGGCGGCAGCGTCGAGCACTGGAACGAGGAAGCCGGCTACGTCTGGATGAAGCGCTTCATGGAGAAGTACAAGAAGCTCATCTGGATCAACCCCTATCCCAAGGACGCCTGGAACTACACGGCCTCCACCAACATCGTCCGCGAGCTGATCAACGACCAGATGCACCCGCTGACGCTGCGGGGACTGGAGGAAGGAATGAGGTTCCTCTCCAAGTGACACACGAACGGGCCCATGCGGCCCGTTCTGCTTCGTGGCGAAAGCCGCTAGGCTTGGCCGGTCTCTTCTGGAACGAACCAACATGCAAGACCTTTCCCTACAGGACGCCGCCGCGCCGGACGGCGTCTGCTACGGCTGCGGCGGCCGCAACCCCCACGGCCTGCACATCAAGAGCCGCTGGCACGCAGACGGTGTGCACGTGGTGGCAGAACACCAGCCAGACCCCATGCACTGCGGCTGGCCGGAGCTGGTCTACGGCGGGCTGATCGCCATGCTGGTGGACTGCCATTCCAACTGGACCGCCATGGCCTGGCACTACCGCGCCGAAGGCCGCGAGCCCGGCAGCCTGCCGCGCGTCGAGTGCGTCACCGGCAACCTCGGCATCAAGTTCATCAAGCCGACGCCCATGGGCGTGCCGCTGCAGCTGCGCGCCCGGGTCGAGGGCGAGCCGGGGCGCAAGACCCGGGTGATCTGCGAAATCTATGCGGGCGACCTGCTGACCGCCGTGGGCGACTCCGTCTTCGTGCGGGTAGACGCCAGCCAACTGGCCGCCGCCGCCCACGGCAAACAGGCCTGAAGGTAGGGCGGGTGAAACCCGCGTAACCCGCTCGCGGGTTCCACCCGCCCTACCCCACGCCGTGCGCACCGGGGCCATGTCGCGGACACCGCTGGTGCGCACGGCGCACCCTACGACGGCGGACCCGATCAGATGCCCACGTTGGTTGTCGCACACCTTGTGGGAGCGGATTTATCCGCGAAAGTCGCGGCCAATCGGAGTGCCGCCCAGCCGCTCCCACGAAAAGCAGGATTGCGCCACCAATACGTAACCGGGGGCATAGCCAAAAGAAAGGCTATGTCCCCGCGAGATGTTGTAGTGCCCTGCCCCTTCTGGATCCCCGCCTGCGCGGGGATGACGAGGCAGAGGGGAGTTTCTTCCGGAGCCGTCATTCCCGCGTATGCGGGAATCCAGGGGCAGGCAGCTGCAGCATTCAGATAGAGGGGCTTGACCGCGGAGTTAGCCGCTTGCCGGCGTAACCCACCGACGGTGCCGCGGTCGATTTCGCTGGCGGATTACGGTCTGTGGCCCACCGGCTCCCAGGCAAGCCGTTTTCGCAGGGCAGCTGCAGCGTCTGCAACACGTAACGGGGACATCGCCAATAAAAAGGCCCCGCAAGGGGCCTTCTTTCTGCATCAGCGCCAGTGGCGCTTCTCATAGGCGATCGGCTTGTGCCGGCGCCCGACCCCGAGCGTCCAGCCGATACCCAGCGCCAGCAGCTCCACCAGCCAGGCCAGCGCCAGGGCCACACCAAGCCCCCAGGCGATCGCGTGGGGCGCCAGCAGCACCTGGTAGGTGTAGGACTCGTAGGTTTCCTGCAGCAGCGCCTGGTCGGCGCCGGTCGCCAGGTGCAAGACCTGTGCGTACCAGGGCCCCTGCATCGCCAGCCACTCCGCCTCCAGCAGCTCGGAGCGCGACACCAGGTGGCCGATGCTGTTGGCGTCGCTGCGCATCACCTCGTCGGTGCTGGCGCGGTAGTGGGCGACCAGGGCGTTGAGGTCGCCGTTGAAGAAACGCGCGGCGGTCTCGCGGAAGCCCAGCAGGCTCTCCTCGGACTCGGCGCGGTGGGCGGCCACGCGCTTGGCGTAGTCGTCGACGAAGCCCGGAACCTGTACCCCGACCAGCAGACCGAAGGCGAACACCAGCAGCCGCAAGTAACTCCTGAACATCCTCAATCCCCCATCTGTCCGTGAGCCACCCGCTCGCCCCGCCGCCACAGGCTCCATTGCCCCGGCTGGAACAGGTTCCAGCGCTCGTTGTCGGTCAGCGGCTCGGTGGCGATCACCGTCACCACGTCGTTCGGCGTGGTCTCCGCCTGGAAGTCGACGGTCAGGTCGGCATCCTTCAGCCGCGCCGGGCCGAAGGGCGCGCGGCGGGTGATCTGCGCCAGCTTGGTCGAGCAGAAGCAGAACAGCCAGTCGCCGTCGCTGAGCAGGCAGTTGAACACGCCCTTGCCACGATAGTCCTGAGCCGCCTGGATCAGCACCGGCAGCAGCACTTCCACCGGCACCGACTCGGGGAAGGCAGCGCGCACCCGGTTGAGCAGGTCGCAGAAGGCCGCCTCGCTGTCGGTGTCGCCCACCGGCCGGTAGAAGTCGAACTGGGGCGCGAAGCCGACCAGCTGGCCGTTGTGGGCGAAGCACCAGTTGCGTCCCCACAGCTCGCGGACGAAGGGATGGGTGTTGGCCAGGCACACCCGGCCGACATTGGCCTGGCGGATGTGGCCGATCACCGTCTCGCTCTTGATCGGGTAGCGCTGTACCAGCTTGGCGACTTCCGAGCCGACGCTGGCGGTCGGGTCCTGGAACAGGCGCAGGCCGCGCCCCTCGTAGAAGGCGATGCCCCAGCCGTCGCGATGCGGGCCGGTGCCGCCGCCCCGCTGCATCAGCCCGGTGAAGCTGAACACGATGTCGGTGGGTACGTTGGCGCTCATGCCGAGCAGTTCGCACATGCGTCAGATCTCCAGCAATGCGCCGCGCAACCGCTCCGCCTCGCGCGCCAGGCGCGCGTCCAGGCGCTTGCGGCCGAGCGGGAGGAAACGGGTGAGGATGCGCCAGCACAGCGCCGGCAGGTCGCCGCTGCGGCGGGGTATCAGGTGCAGATGCAGGTGCGGCACGTGCTGGTTGGCGGCCGGGCCGTCGTTGAGCAGCAGGTTGATGCCGAGCACGCCGGGCTCGCGGTAGAGCGCCCAGGCCATGCGCTCGGCCAGGGCCAGCAGCGCCTCGCGCGGTGGCGCCGGCAGATCGGCCAGGAACGGCGCGTGGCCGCGGGCGACGATCAGCAGGTGGGACGGGCGCAGCGGGAAGATGTCCAGCAGCACCAGAAAGTGTTCGTCTTCGTGGATGACGTGCGCCGGCAGATGACCGTCGGCGATGGCGCAGAACACGCAGCTCATGGGCTCTCCTCGTGGCATGCGGCCATGCTAGCGCAAGCCGGAGGGCATGCAACCCGGCGTATCGTCATGAAAAGGGCTGTTTGCCGCTCTTCGCGCTCGCGGCGGCGACTAGAGACGCGGCTCGATGCGCAGGCGCCGGTCGCCACGGGCATCGAAGCGGGTGTCGGTGTCGTGCTGCTCCTCGCGCTCCATCAGCTCGCGCAGGGTCGGCTCGTCTTCTTCCACGGCCTCCGCGCGCGGCCCCTTGCGCCCCGCCCACCAGCGCTCCACCGGCCAGCGCAGGGCGGCGAAGACCAGCCACACGCCGAGGGCGATCAGGCAGTAGATGGCCAGGTCGGCCACCGCGCGCCAGGCGTTCTTGCCCACCTCGAACAGCAGGTCGATGGCGGTGACGGCGATGGCGGGCGCGAACAGCTCCCTGGCCGGGTCGACGATGGTCGGGCTCAGCAGCAGCACGGCCACCACGACGCGCAGCGGCTCGCGCAGCCAGCGCCACATCCAGCCGGTCATGCGGAACCACACCAGCAGGCAGCCCAGCGCGGCGATGCCATAGACGGCCCAGGCGAGCAGATAGTCTTGTTCGGTCATGTGTTTCGTGGCTTGGCCGGCAAAGGGGCGCTTATGATAACGGCTTTTGCGGCCACCGACCTCCCTGCGGTCGCCCCGAGCGAGAACCACCATGACCGACGCCCCCATCGCCCGCCGCGAAGCCGGCACCGACCCCTACCGCTGGCTGGAACAGCGCGACACCGCCGAGGTGCTCGCCTACCTCGAGGCCGAGAACGCCTACCTGGAGGCACAGCTGGCCGACCAGGCCGGACTGCGCGAAACCCTGTTCCAGGAGATCAAGGGGCGCATCCGCGAGACCGACCTGTCCCTGCCGGTGCCTTGGGGCCCCTGGCTGTACTACCAGCGCACCACCGCCGGCGACGAATACCCGCGCCACTACCGCTGCCCACGCCCGGCCGACGGCTCGCTGACCGTCGACGAGAACGTCGAGCAGCTGCTGCTCGACCCCAACGCGCTGGCCGGCGACGGCTACCTGTCGCTCGGCGCCTTCACCATCAGCCCGGACCACCGCCTGCTCGGCTACAGCCTCGACACCAGCGGCGACGAGATCTACCGGCTGTTCGTCAGGGAACTGGACACGGGCCTGCTGCGCGAACTGCCGTTCGACGACTGCGACGGCCAGATGACCTGGGCCAACGACAGCCAGACCCTGTTCTTCGTCACCTTGGACGACACCCACCGGCCCTGGCGCCTGCATCGTCACCGCCTGAGCGACGAAGGCGCCGAACAGGTGTTCGAGGAGGCCGACGGGCGCTTCTTCCTCAGCTGCTACCGCTCCAGCTCCGAGCGCCAGCTCATTCTCGGCCTCGGCAGCAAGACCACCAGCGAAGCCTGGGTGCTGGACGCCGACACGCCCAATGGCGAGTTCCGCTGCCTGGCGCCGCGTCAGGAAGACCACGAATACGACGTCGACCACGGCCTGCTGGACGGCCGCTGGACCTGGTTCGTGCGCAGCAACCAGGCCGGCATCAACTTCGCCCTGTACGTCGCCGATGAAGACCAGCCGACCCGCGAGCACTGGCGCGAGCTGATCGCCCACGACCCGCAGCGCATGCTCGAAGGTCTGACCCTCAACCGCGACGCCTTCGTGCTCAGCCTGCGCGAGGGCGGCCTGCCGATCATCGAGGTCCACCCCCGCGCCACCGCGCCCTACCCCGTGCAACTGCCGGACGCCGCCTACAGCCTGCACGTGCAGGACAGCCTGGAGTTCCACAGCGAGGCGATCCGCCTGCGCTACGAGGCACTCAACCGTCCCGCCCAGGTGCGCCAGCTGAACCTCGCCAGCGGCGAGCAGCAAGTGCTCAAGCAGACACCGGTGGAAGGCCCGTTCGACGCCGACGCCTACGAGAGCCGTCGGCTGTGGGCCACTGCCGCCGACGGCACCCGGGTGCCGATCAGCCTGGTGGCGCGCCGGGAGGTGTTCGCCACCAGCCGGCCCGTGCCGCTCTACCTCTACGGCTACGGCGCCTACGGCGAAAGCCTCGACCCCTGGTTCAGCCATGCCCGCTTGAGCCTGCTGGAGCGCGGCTTCGCCTTCGCCATCGCCCACGTGCGCGGCGGCGGCGAGCTGGGCGAGGCCTGGTACCGCGACGGCAAGCTGGAACACAAGCAGAACACCTTCGGCGACTTCATCGCCTGCGCCGAGCACCTGATCCAGGCCGGGCTGACTACGCCCAGGCAGCTCGCCATCAGCGGCGGCAGCGCCGGCGGCCTGCTGATCGGCGCGGTGCTCAACCAGCGCGCCGAGCTGTTCGCCGCGGCCATCGCCGAAGTGCCCTTCGTCGACATGCTCAACACCATGCTCAACCCCGACCTGCCGCTGACCGTGACCGAGTACGACGAATGGGGCGATCCCAACCAGCCGGAGGTTCACGAGCGCATCAGGGGCTACGCGCCCTACGAGAACGTGCAGGCCCGGGACTACCCGGCGATCCTCGCCGTGGCGGGCTACAACGACAGCCGCGTGCAGTACTGGGAAGCGGCCAAGTGGGTCGCGAAGTTGCGCGCCACCCGCACCGACGCCAACCTGCTGCTACTCAAGACCGACCTGGGCGCCGGCCATGGCGGCATGAGCGGCCGCTACCAGGCGCTGCGCGACGTGGCGCTGGAGTACGCCTTCCTGCTCAAGGTGCTGGACGTGGACAGTGCTTGGCAAGCGGCCGGCGCCTGACTATCGTGCTTCACCCCTCCCATTCAAGGACCGATGGCATGCCCGCCCGCCGACTTCTCCCGCTGCTCCTGCTGTGCTGCGCCCTGCCCCTCCAGGCCCAGATCTACACCTGGGTCGACGAGAACGGCCAGAAGCATTTCGGCAGCCAGCCACCGACGCCGGAAAAGCCGGTCGAGACCGTCAATATCCGCCAGGGCTACTCCAGCGACGGCGCGCAGCCGGCGGTGGCGCCGCAGGAAACCGAGCAGAGCGAGGCGTCCTCCAACCAGACGACCTCCCAGCGCGAGATGTGCCGGGAAGCCATGCGCTGGACCGCCGTCGACATACCGAACCTGAAGGACATCGCCCGCGAGCGCCGAAAGGACGGCAAGATCACCCAGGAGCAGCTGGGGCAGGCCATGAAGGCGCTGGACGATGTCAACAAGGCGCTGACCCTGCAGAACTGCATGGCCAGCAAGGGCGAGGACCTGGAGCGGTTCGAATGCCTGTCCCACGGCGCCGGCATCATGATCTGCTCGGGCGCGCTGGAAGCGGCGCTGAAGAACCTCTGAGCGCCCCGTGCAGAACTTTCTCTATCGCTGGCTGATGGCGGTCGGCCTCGGGCACGCGGGCCTCGGCGTGGCGCTCGCCTTCGCCGCCCACCTGCCGGTCACCCGCTCCTACTTCGACTATCTCTACGCCAGCGTCGCCGCCGTGCCGCCAACGGAGGAGTTCCAGGCCCTGCTGCGCACCATGGTGGGGCTGTTCGGGCCGACCGTGGCGAGCTGGGGCGTGCTGTTCAGCCTACTGGTGTTTCTCTATCGCCGGCATGGCCATCGGCAGATCAAGCCGACGATTTTCCTCGCGCTGCTGGTCTGGTGCGTGCTGGACAGTGCGATTTCCATCCACTTCGGCCTGCGGCTGCATGCCTACCTGAATACCGCCGCCGCGCTGTCGATCGCGCTGCCGCTGATCTTCCTGCGACCACGCCAGGTGGCCGCCTGACGATTCTCAGGGCTTGTCGATGGACTCGGCGGGATGCCGCTGCTGGCTGCGCCGCTCGCTTTCCAGGGGCGGCAGCGGCCTGTCCTGCGGCACCTGCGGAGCGGACGAGGGCTCGCGGGGAGGCCGGGGATTGACCAGCAGCGGCGGCCGGTCGCGTTGCGCAGGCTCGATGCTGCGCACCTCCGGCCGCTCGTAGGGCTGCGGCGTGGAAGTCCCGGGCAGTCCGGGCGGCTGGGCCCAGGCGGAGATGCCGGGCAACAGGGCCACGATCAGAAGAAGCGGACGGCGCATGGGCAGGACTCTCGAAACAAGGTACCTGCCCTTGTGACAACGCACGTCCCCGGCGGATACCGACCGATCATCGGAAGGGATCGGCGCCGGATAGCGATCAGGCGTGCAGGTGCTCCGCCGCGTACAGGGTGTTCTCCAGCAGGCAGGCCCGGGTCATGGGGCCGACGCCGCCCGGCACCGGAGTGATCCAGCCGGCGCGCTCGGCGGCCACGTCGAACTCCACGTCGCCCACCAGCTTGCCGTCGGCCTGGCGGTTGATGCCCACGTCGATGACGATGGCGCCTTCCTTGATCCACTCGCCCTTGACCAGGCCCGGCTTGCCGGCGGCCACTACCACGATGTCCGCCTGGGCCACGTGGCCTGGCAGGTCGCGGGTGAAGCGGTGAGTCACGGTCACGGTGCAGCCGGCGAGCAGCAGCTCGAGAGCCATGGGCCGGCCGACGATGTTGGAGGCGCCTACCACGACGGCGTGCTGGCCGTGCAGGTCCACGCCGGTGCTCTCCAGCAGCGTCATGATGCCTTTCGGCGTACACGGGCGCAGCAGCGGCATGCGCTGGGACAGGCGGCCGACGTTGAACGGGTGGAAGCCGTCCACGTCCTTGTCCGGGTTGATGCGTTCGAGCAGTTGCGATGCGTCCAGATGGGCCGGCAGCGGCAGCTGGACCAGGATGCCGTCGATAGCGCTGTCGCGGTTGAGCTGGTCGATCAGGCCGAGCAATTCGCCCTGGGTGGTGCTGGCGGACAGGTCATGGGCCACGGAGACGAAGCCGACCTCCTCGCAATCCTTGCGCTTGTGCGACACATAGACTTGGGACGCCGGATCGCTGCCGACCAGGATCACGGCCAGGCCGGGCGCGCGCAGCCCCTGCTGGCGGCGCTCGTTGACGCGTTTGGCGATATCCTGGCGGAGGCTGGCGGCAATGGCTTTGCCGTCGATCAGTTTTGCGGTCATGACGCTCGCTTAACCATGGGAAAGGTGGAGAAAATGGCGCCCATTCTCGCATGGGCGACCGGCAGGGCAAAGGCGCATGCTCCGGGCATTTTCGTAAGCCCTTTATCCAGCAGGAATTTTTTCGTTCCCTTGTTGACGATGAGAGGCTGGCTATATAACATGCGCCCCGCTTGTCGAGCACAGCCAAACGCTGGGTAAGATGGCAACGACCGGAAACGGTTGGAGCTGTAGCTTCAGAGTCTGTTCGCAGATGATTAAGCGCCCGTAGCTCAGCTGGATAGAGCATCCGCCTTCTAAGCGGATGGTCGCAGGTTCGAGTCCTGCCGGGTGCGCCATTGGCGAATCAGGCACAAGCAACTGCAATATGGTGGGCGTAGCTCAGTTGGTAGAGCACAGGATTGTGGCTCCTGGTGTCGTGGGTTCGATTCCCATCGTCCACCCCATATTCCAGAGAACGCCAGGCCACGTGCCTGGCGTTTTCGTTTCGAGCATGACCACGCGGACGTGGTGAAATTGGTAGACACACCAGATTTAGGTTCTGGCGCCGCAAGGTGTGAGAGTTCGAGTCTCTCCGTCCGCACCATATTGAGCCCGCTTTCGGGGCCAATGACCAAGCCCCTCCTTCTCGGAAGCGGCGCACCCTCCCCCTCCATCCCTTCGCCTCCTCGCTCTCCAAGAAAGCGCGAAAGCCTTCCTCTGGGCGCAACGAAGAAGGCCGACTCGCAATACGAGCCGGCCTATAGTCACCCGAGGGAATCGACGGCAGGAACTAGCGCCCCGCCCCCAGCACGCCCTTGTCATCGGAAATCAGGATTTCCACCCGGCGATTCTGCGCACGCCCCTTGGCCGATGCGTTTTCCGCCAACGGGTGGGCCTCGCCGTAACCCTTGACCTCCATGCGCGCACTATCGATACCCAGGTCGGCCAGAAGGTCCGCCACGGCCTGGGCCCGAGTGCGAGACAGCTCCAGATTCTCCGCCGACTTGCCGCGATTGTCGGTGTAGCCCTCGATGCGGATGGTGCGCCGCGGGTTGATCTGGAGGAACTGCACCAGCTTCAGGATGGTGCGGTTGGCCGAGGCCTTGAGTTCGCTGCGTCCGGCGTCGAACAGCACGTCACCGAGCGTCATCACCAGCCCTCGATCGGTTTCGCTGGCCGCCAGGCTGACCATCTGCTCCCCCAGGAACTGCCCTTGCTGGACACTGAGCAACTTGGCCTCGCGCAATGCCAGCTGCAGGCGATCGCGCTCCAGCTCCAGCTTCGCCAGACGCTCCTGGTTGAGGTTGAGATCGGCGTGTTCACGGGCGATCTGGCTGTAGCGCTGACTCAGGTAGGCGTAATGCTCGACGTCATCACCACTGCCCCAGTAGCTCGCCAGGCGCTCCGCGCGCGCCAGCGACTCGCTGGCGCGGATCACATCCTTGGGCGCGCTGCGCAACACGTCCGGGTCTTCCTTCACTTTCTGGAAGCTGGCCTCGGCCTTGCCGAGCACCTGCTGGCTCTCCTGGCTGGCACAACCGGCGAGCAGCGCCAGCGGCAGCAACAGGCAACTGCCCAGAGCGGTCTTCAGGGTCATGGCAGCTCCCCCAGTTGCTTGCGCAGGCGAGCGATACGCGCATTCAGCTCGTCGAGCTGCTTCTGGCTCTTGTGATTGAGCACCTTGGCTTCGGCGAGCCGGGCATCGAGCTCCGCCTGCTCGGCGAACACCCTGGCGCGCTTGTAATCCTCTTCGCCCATGTTCTTCTCGGCGCGAGCCAGCTTCTGCTCGGCCAAGCGCATTTCTTCGACTTCCTGGTCGGCGCCCACGGCGCGTGCCTGCTCTACCGCCTGGGTGGTCAGGCGCATCTGCTCGTTCGGCGCGGGATCGTTGGCGCAACCGGCCAGCGCCAGCACTGCCAGGGCAAGGGTGAAACGTCGATTCACTGGGATTTTTCCTGCACTTGCGGGGGAACGTCGGCGGCCTGCAGCTGCTGGGTCTTCCAACGCTCGAGATTGCGCTGCAGAAGGGTTTCCGGCAGGCCGGCGGCGGTCAATTCTGTCATTTTTTTCGCCAGCTGTCCGCGCAACCAGGGATCGTTGCAGGCCGAATCATGGGAAAGGGTCAGGTAGAGGCCCTCGCTGGAAATCGGCGGCTCCAGCGTCTCCAGGCTATCCACCATGCCCTGGGTGCCGGCCAGGGCCATGCCCGGGTAGCGCTCGTTGATGACATAGTCGGTACGCCCCAGCAGCAGCTTCTGGAAGGCCTGCACCAGGCTCGGCACCTGCTCCAGATCGAGATTGGTCTTGGCGAAGCTGTCGAACTGCTGGCCGAAGCTGTTGTTCACCAGGATGCCGCCGGTGCGCCCGCGCAGGTCCTCCCAGCCACTGTAGGGAAAACCTTCGCCCTTGCGCACCCAGACCACGCTGGGGGTATTGAAGAAAGCCGGATGCACGTAGTCCATGATCTCCAGGCGCGGCAGTGTGAGGAAGGCACCCGCCAGCATGTCGACGCGACCAGTGCGCACCTCGTCCTGAGCGCGGGACCAGGGGCCGGTATAGATGATGTCGATCTTCACACCCAGCTGCTCGCCGATCAACGCCAACAGGTCGGCGTTGGCCCCGATCAGGTGCTGTGGGCTCTGCGGATCGCGCCACAGGTAGGGTGGATACTCGGGATTGCCGGTGGCCACCAGGCGCTCGCACTTGCCCAGCCCCCAGGTCATTCCCGGCAGGGCGACGAGGGCAAGCGCTCCGATGGCTTTCAATGACAGCATCATTCGCATTGGCAACACCGCTGATATTCGTGGCAACGTCGGGTCTTTACCAGGCCCGCTCTCTTCATGCTAGCGTAGCCGACGTCCTAATAATAATTAGCGATAAGGATTCGCCATGAAAAAACTCATACTGGGTATCGTCCTCGTGCTGGCCTGTGCGGCCGGCGCACTCTACTTCTCCCCCTCCCTGCTGATCGCCAGCGTACAGTTCGCCGAGCGACAGCTGGCCGGCCTTTCCGCCCGGACGGCGACCGTCGACGGATTGACCCTACATTACTACGAAGGCGGGCCGACAGACGGTGACACCCTGGTCATGATCCACGGGTTCGGCGCCAACCGCGACAACTGGCTACGCATGGCCCGCCACTTCACCGAGCGCTATCGCGTCATCGCCCTCGACCTGCCCGGTTTCGGAGAAAGCAGCAAACCGGATGCCAGTTACGACGTCGCCAGCCAGACGGAACGGCTGCACGCCTTCGTCACGGCGCTGAACATCGAGAAGCCGCACCTGATCGGCAACTCCATGGGCGGGCATATCGCCGCGCTCTATGCGGCACGCTACCCGGACCAGGTCTCGAGCATCGCTCTGCTGGACAACGCCGGCATCACCTCTCCCCGCATGAGCGAGATGTTCCAGATGATCGAACGCGGCCAGCCCAACCCGCTTGTGGTGCGCAAGGCAGAGGACTTCGGCACGCTGATGGATTTCGTCTTCGTCAATCCGCCACCGCTGCCCGATTCGCTGAAGCGCCACTTCGCCGCGCAATCCATGGCAAACCAAGCGCACTACGACATGATCTTCACCCAGCTCCGCGAACAGTATGTACCGCTTGAGCCGGAGCTGCCGAAGATCCAGGTGCCCGTCCTGGTGCTATGGGGCGATCGGGACCGGGTGCTGGATGTCTCCAGCATCGAGGTGATGAAGCCACTCTTGCAGAAGCCGACCGTGGTCGTGATGAAGGATTGCGGCCATGCCCCCATGATCGAGCGCCCCGAGGAAACCGCACAGCACTACCAGGCATTCCTCGACAGCTTATAAGCGCCCAGAAACAAGAAACCCGCTCGATGAGCGGGTTTCCTGCTGGAACGGGAAGCGGGATCAGACCAGCTTCTCGAGCTCCGGTACGGCTTCGAACAGGTCAGCCACCAGGCCGTAGTCAGCCACCTGGAAGATCGGCGCCTCCTCGTCCTTGTTGATGGCGACGATGACCTTGGAGTCCTTCATGCCCGCCAGGTGCTGGATGGCACCGGAGATGCCGACCGCGATGTACAGCTGCGGCGCGACGATCTTGCCGGTCTGGCCAACCTGCATGTCGTTCGGCACGAAGCCGGCATCGACGGCGGCGCGCGAAGCACCGACGGCGGCGCCCAGCTTGTCGGCCAGGGCGTACAGGTGCTTGAAGTTGTCACCGTTCTGCATGCCACGACCGCCGGAAACGACGATCTTGGCAGCGGTCAGCTCCGGACGGTCGGACTTGGCCAGCTCTTCGCCGACGAAGGACGACTTGCCAGCGTCGCCGCCAGCGGCAACGGCTTCGATGGCAGCGGAGCCGCCTTCGGCGGCAGCGGCGTCGAAGCCGGTGCCACGCACGGTGATCACTTTCACGGCAGCCGAGGACTGCACGGTAGCGATGGCGTTACCGGCATAGATCGGACGCTTGAAGGTATCGGCGCTCTCGACGGAAACGATCTCGGAGATCTGGTCGACATCCAGCTGGGCGGCAACGCGCGGCAGGATGTTCTTACCATTGCTGGTGGCGGCAGCCAGGATGTGGCTGTAGCCCTTGCCCAGCTCGGCAACCAGCGGAGCGACGTTTTCCGGCAGCTGGTTGGCGAAGGCAGCGTTATCGGCAACCAGTACCTTGCTCACGCCAGCGATTTTGGCGGCGGCTTCGGCAGCGGCACCGGCGTTGGAACCGGCGACCAGCACGTGAATGTCGCCACCGATCTTTTGAGCGGCGGCAACGGTGTTCAGAGTGGCAGCGGCCAGAGCGGCGTTAGTGTGTTCAGCAACAACCAAGATAGCCATTTAGATTACCTTCGCCTCGTTCTTCAGTTTCTCTACCAGTTCGGCCACGGACTTGACCTTGATGCCGGCGCTCCGGGCAGCAGGCGCTTCGACTTTCAGGGTCTTGACGGTGGAAGCGGTGGAAACGCCCAGGGCGTCCGGGGTGACCACGTCCAGCGGCTTCTTCTTGGCCTTCATGATGTTCGGCAGCGACGCGTAGCGCGGCTCGTTCAGGCGCAGGTCGGTGGTGACGATCGCCGGCAGGGCCAGGGCGACGGTCTGCAGACCGCCATCGATTTCACGGGTGACGTTGACCTTGTCGCCAGCCACTTCGACCTTGGAGGCGAAGGTGCCCTGGGCATAGCCGGTCAGGGCGCCCAGCATCTGGCCGGTCTGGTTGTTGTCGCTGTCGATGGCCTGCTTGCCGAGGATGACCAGTTGCGGTTGCTCCTTGTCGATCACGGCCTTGAGCAGTTTGGCCACGGCCAGGGAGTTCAGCTCTTCGTTGGTCTCGACCAGGATGGAGCGGTCGGCACCCAGGGCCAGCGCGGTGCGCAGTTGCTCCTGAGCGGCGTTCGGGCCGATGGTGACGACCACGATCTCGCTGGCAACGCCCTTTTCCTTCAGGCGCACGGCTTCTTCCACGGCGATTTCGCAGAAGGGGTTCATCGACATCTTGACGTTGGCGAGGTCGACGCCGGAGTTGTCCGCCTTGACGCGAACCTTGACGTTGTAGTCGACCACTCGTTTGACAGCTACAAGAACCTTCATGGATTCCTCGTTACTCTCCGGTGAATAAGAATGTCGCCAAGGCAAGCCTGGCCAGTGATGCAGGTCGGCCGGAACCGACGGTCAGCCCATACGGCGAGCGCAAAACCGCCCGTATCTTGACTGGAACACCTTTTTCGGTCAACACGAAAAACCGCCCATCCATCCACCGCCAACCCTTGCGCTATCAGGGTTTGACAAAATTCAAACAAACGTTTGTATTGGACGAGCGAGGGGCTGTATATATAATGCCCAGCGCGCAGGCCAGAGAAAGCCTAGCCAAGCAGATCAAAACAACACCGAAGAAGCCTTGAGTAGGAGATTCTCTGTGGAACGCGAATTTATGGAGTTCGACGTCGTCATCGTCGGCGCCGGCCCCTCCGGCCTTTCCGCCGCCTGCCGATTGAAGCAGAAGGCCGCCGACGCCGGCAAAGAGATCAGCGTCTGCGTGGTCGAGAAGGGTTCCGAAGTCGGCGCCCACATCCTCTCCGGTGCGGTCTTCGAACCGCGCGCCCTGAACGAACTGTTCCCCGACTGGAAGGAACTGGGCGCCCCGCTGAACACCGAAGTGAAGCGTGACGACATCTACCTGCTGCAGAGCGCCGAAAAGGCCGCCAAGGTACCGAACTTCTTTGTGCCCAAGACCATGCACAACGAAGGCAACTACATCATCTCCCTGGGCAACCTGTGCCGCTGGCTGGCTCAGCAGGCCGAAGCCCTGGGCGTCGAGATCTACCCGGGCTTCGCCGCCCAGGAAGCGCTGATCGACGAGAACGGCGTGGTACGCGGCATCGTCACCGGCGACCTCGGTGTGGATCGCGAAGGCCATCCGAAAGAGGGTTACTACACCCCGGGCATGGAACTGCGCGCCAAATACACCCTGTTTGCCGAAGGCTGCCGTGGCCATATCGGCAAGCAGCTGATCAAGAAGTACGACCTGGCCAGCGAAGCCGACGCCCAGCACTACGGCATCGGCATCAAGGAAATCTGGGACATCGACCCGGCCAAGCACGAGCAGGGCCTGGTGGTGCACACCGCAGGCTGGCCGCTGAACGATGAGAACCCGGGCGGCTCCTTCCTCTATCACCTGGAGAACAACCAGGTGGTGGTCGGCCTGATCATCGACCTGTCCTACTCCAACCCGTTCCTGTCGCCGTTCGACGAGTTCCAGCGCTACAAGCACCATCCGGTGATCGCCCAGTACCTGGAAGGCGGCAAGCGCGTCTCCTACGGCGCCCGCGCCATCTGCAAGGGTGGCCTGAACTCCCTGCCGAAGATGGTCTTCCCGGGTGGTGCGCTGATCGGCTGCGACCTCGGCACCCTGAACTTCGCCAAGATCAAGGGCAGCCACACTGCCATGAAATCCGGCATGCTGGCCGCCGAGGCAGTGGCCGACGCCCTGCTGGCCGACGGCCAGGGCGGCGACCTGCTCAACGGCTACGTGGACGGTTTCAAGGCCAGCTGGCTGTACGACGAACTGTTCCGCAGCCGCAACTTCGGCGCGGCGATCCACAAGTTCGGCGCACTGGCCGGTGGCGCCTTCAACTTCATCGACCAGAACATCTTCGGCGGCAAGATCCCGGTCACCCTGCACGACAACAAGCCGGACCACGCCTGCCTGAAGACCGCCGCCGAGTCCAAGCGCATCGACTATCCGAAGCCGGACGGCAAGCTCAGCTTCGACAAGCTGTCCTCGGTGTTCCTCTCCAACACCAACCACGAGGAAGAGCAGCCCTGCCACCTGAAGCTGGCCGACGCCAGCATCCCGATCAGCGTCAATCTGCCGAAGTACGACGAACCAGCGCAGCGCTACTGCCCGGCCGGCGTGTACGAGGTGGTGACCCAGGAAGACGGCGAGAAGCGCTTCCAGATCAACGCGCAGAACTGCGTGCACTGCAAGACCTGCGACATCAAGGACCCGTCGCAGAACATCACCTGGGTGGCCCCGGAAGGCACCGGCGGCCCGAACTACCCCAACATGTGATGCAGACAGAAAGGCTCCCTCGGGAGCCTTTCTTCTTTGTGCGCGCAGGATGCGGAGCAGATGGTGCGCGCAGCGCACCCTACCGGCCACAAAAAAGCCCACCGTATGGTGGGCTTCGAGAGCGGCACAGCGGCTTGTGGCTGCGCCTGGAAGATGGTGGGTCGTGTAGGATTCGAACCTACGACCAATTGGTTAAAAGCCAACTGCTCTACCGACTGAGCTAACGACCCAATGCGGAGCGCATGATACTGATTTGATTCAGAAAATCAACACATTCCAGGAAAAAACCTAGCGATAGCGCGTCGGATCGGCCACTTCTGCGGCGCTGAACCCGGCCGCACGCAGACGGCAGCTGTCGCATCTGCCGCAAGCGCGACCGTCTTCGTCGGCCTGGTAGCACGAGACGGTCAGGCCGTAGTCCACGCCTAGCCTCATGCCTGCCTCGATGATCTGTGCCTTGGTCAGGTTCTGCAGCGGCGCGCGGATACGGAAGCCCTTGCCCTCCACGCCCTCGCGGGTCGCCAGGTTGGACGTGCGCTCGAAGGACTCGATGAACTCCGGGCGACAATCGGGATAGCCGGAGTAGTCGACCGCATTGACGCCGATGAAGATGTCATGGGCCCCGAGCACTTCGGCCCAGCCCAGCGCCAGTGACAGGAACACCGTGTTGCGCGCAGGCACGTAGGTCACTGGGATACCCTCGGTGGGCGCCTCCGGCACGGCGATGTCACTGTCGGTCAGGGCCGAGCCGCCGATGCCGTTGAGATTCAGGCCGATCACCTTGTGCTCAACCACACCCAGCTGGCGCGCCACCCGTTCGGCCGCCTGCAGCTCGGCCCTGTGCCGCTGGCCGTAGTCGAAGCTCATGCTGTAGCAGGCGAAGCCTTCGGCCCTGGCCTGAGCGAGGATAGTGGCGGAGTCGAGGCCGCCGGAGAGCAGCACCACGGCTTTCTTGTCAGTCATATCGTCACTCCTCAGTGCCCCGGCTCGTCGCGCCACAGCAGCTTGTGCAGCTGCAGCTGGTAGCGCACCGGAAGGTTGTCGGCAACGATCCAGTCGGCCAGTTCGCGCGCGTCCACCTGCCCATGGCTGGGCGAGAACAGCACCTCACCGACTCGCTGTTCCAGGCGGTACTCGATCAGCTTGCTCACCGCCCAGTCGTAGTCATCCCGGGAGCAGATCACGAACTTGACCTGGTCGTTGCGGGTGAGCCGCTCCATGTTGGCGTAGAGGTTGCGCCCCGACTCGGCCGAACCGGGCGTCTTCAGATCGACCACCCGACTCACGCGGGTGTCGGTGGCCGAGATGTCCAGCGCGCCGCTGGTTTCCAGGGAAACCTCGTAGCCGGCGTCGCACAGCTGCCGCAGCAACGGGATGCAGTTGGGCTGCGCCAGCGGCTCGCCGCCGGTGACACAGACGTAACGAGGCCGGTAGGCGGCCACCTGCTCGATGATCGAGGACAGGCTCATGATCTCGCCGCCGCTGAAAGCGTAGGCGGTGTCGCAGTACTGGCAGCGCAGCGGGCAGCCGGTCAGGCGCACGAACACCGTGGGCAGGCCACTGGTGCGCGTCTCGCCCTGCAACGAGTGGAAAATCTCGGTAATGCGCAGGGTATCTTGCATATCAGCACCGGGCGTGACGGCGAAACAGGCCATCCGCCTCCGTTGCGGGTGAATCGGGGCGCCGATTCTAAACAAAAACGCCCCGGGAGACATGGCTAACGTCGTGCATCCGATGGCCTACGCGTGACCGCCAAAAGGCCGGTCATGAAAAGGGCTATGTCCCCGTTAGTTGCTGCACACCTCGTGGGAGCGGATTTATCCGCGAATTTCGCGGCCAATCGGAATACCGCCCAGCCACTTCCACAAGAGCAGGATTGCGCCACCAACACATAACGGGGACATAGCCATGAAAAAGCCCGCGACAGGCGCGGGCTTTCGGGCACGAGACGAGCGATCAGAGTCGCTGCAGGTCGCGCTGCGCCAACTGCGCCGCCGAGGAACCAGGATACTGGGCGATCAGCTGCTTGAGGATGTCTCGCGCCTTGTCGGTGTTACCCAGGCGCCGCTCCACGTCGGCCAGCTTGAACAGCGAATCCGGCACCTTGGCGTGGTTCGGGTAGTTGGCCGCGACCCGGGCGAAGGCCTTGCCGGCACCCTGCAGGTCGTTCTGGGCCAGGTTCACCTCGCCCAGCCAGTACTGGGCGTTGCCGGCGTACTGGCTCTGCGGGAACTTGCGCAGGAAGCCCTCGAAGGCCTGGCTGGCCTTGGGAAAGTCCTTGGCCTTGATCAGGTCGAAGGCGGCGTCGTAATAGAGCTTTTCGTTCGCCGGGTCGGCCGGTTCATTGCTGGCCGCCGGGGCCTGCTGAGCCGGAGCGGCGGGTGTGCCGGCGGCGTTGATCGCGCCATCGGCCGGGGAATTCTGTGCGGGTGCCTGGGCACCGGCGGCACCGCCCTGCAGGCGGCTGTCGAGATCCTGGTAGCGCGCTAGGCTTTCCTGCTTCAGGCGCTGGATCTCGTTCTGCTGTTCTTCGACCAGACCGCGCAGCTGGGCGATCTCGTCCTGCATCTGCTGCAGTTGCATGAACAGCTGGCCCTGCGCCGAGGTCGGGGCTTGCGCCCCGCCCCCGGCGTAGGCGCCGCTCGTACCATAGCCGGCGGGCGGATAGCTGCTACCGGAGCCGCCATCCACCACAGGGACCTCGGCCACCGCCGCGAGCGGCAGGGCCAGAAGCAGAGAGGTCAGGATACGAGGGCACTTACGCATGGCGAATTACTTGCGCAGTTCGACGCGGCGGTTCTGAGCCCAGGAGGACTCGTCGCTGCCGGTGGCAACCGGACGCTCTTCACCGTAGGACACCAGCTCCAGTTGGGCCGGGGAAACGCCCTGCAGCACCAGGTAGCGCTGAACGGCCTTGGAGCGACGCTCGCCCAGAGCCATGTTGTACTCGCGGGTACCGCGCTCGTCGGTGTGGCCTTCCAGAACGACGCGAGCGCCGTTGCCTTTCAGGTCCTTGGCGTGTACGTCCAGAGCGCGCATGGCTTCCGGCTTCAGGTCGGAGCTGTCGTACTCGAAGTAGAAGGTGGTGATGGCGCGCAGAGCGGCTTCTTCGCTCAGAGCACCGTTGTCGATGCCGCTGTTACCGGCGTTGTAGCCAGCGTTCGGATCGACAGCGCCTTCGCCGGAGGCGTCGCCGCCTTTGGAAGAACAACCGACAGCCACGGCCAGAGCCAGACTCAGAGCAGCAAATTTGCCGAATTTCAGCATTTCCATGGTGTAACTCCTAATGAACCCCAGGTGTGTTTAAGCAGAAAAAACGTTTTTACCGCATCAGTTCAGGAAGGGGGACCAGGACGGTTCCCGTACGTCACCTTGAGCGGTGGGAATCGGGAGCCTGACACGCCCGTTGGTGGACACGAGCATCAGCACTCCCCGGCCCTGCTGGCGGGTGGCGTAGATTAGCATGGTGCCATTAGGCGCAACAGTGGGAGAGTCGTCCAGACTGGTCTCCGAAAGAATGCGCAGGCGGCTGGTCACGAGATCCTGGGCGGCCACCTTGAAGTTGGTGAAGCCATCCTGGCGATGGATCATCACCAGGGTCTTCTCGTCGGCGGAAAGTTTCGGGTTGGCGTTGTAGTTGCCGGTGAAGGTCACCCGCTCGGCATTGCCGCCGTGGATGCTCTGCTTGTAGATCTGCGGCTTGCCGGCGCGGTCGCTGGTGAAGTACAGGGTCTGCCCGTCCTTGCCCCAGAACGGCTCGGTCTCGATCGAGCCCGAATTGGTCACGCGCTGGATCTGGCGCGAGCCGAGGTCCATCACGTAGATCTCCGGGTTGCCGTCCTTGGACAGCACGAAGGCCAGGCGATTGCCGTCCGGCGAGAAGGCCGGGGCGCCGTTGAGGCCCTCGAAGTTGGTCAGCTGCTCGCGGCGGCCGGTATCGATGTGTTGCAGGAAGATACGCGGGCGGCGCTGTTCGAACGACACGTAGGCGATGCGACGCCCGTCCGGCGCATAACGCGGCGACAGGATCGGCTCCCGGGACTGCAACAGGGTCACGCCGCGCGCACCGTCGTAGTCGGAGCGCTGCAGGGTGTAACGGGTGTTGTTCACGCCGAAACGCTCGGCGGTGACATAGAGCATCTTGGTGGAAAAGGCGCCCTTGATGCCAGTGAGCTTCTCGAATGCCTGATCGGCGATGTGGTGGGCCATGTCGCGCAGTTGGTCCGGCGTGCCGCCCACGGTGCCGGCAACCACCTGTTGCTGGGTGGTCACGTTGAACAGGGCGAACTGCACCTGCAGGCGACCGCCGTTGGGCACGATGCTGCCCACCATCACGTACTGGGCGCCAAGCGCCTGCCAGTCGCGATAGATGATCTCGGCCGCCGAGGTCGGCAGACTGATCATGTTCTGCCGCGGGATCGGCGCGTACATGCCGCTGTTGCGCAGGTCATTGCCGATGACGGTGGAAAGGTCCTCCGGCAGGACGGTGCCGCCCTGCCAGCCGAACGGCACCACGGCGATCGGGATGGCCCGGTCGGAACCGCCGGTGACCAGGATGTTCTTCTCGTCCGCGACCGCCAGACCGGCAGCGCAGCAGAGCATGATTAGGAACCCTCGAAACAGATTGATCACAGGTCCAGGTCCTCTGGTGTAAAGGTCATCTTGAATGAGCGATAGGGATTGAAGTCGCTGGGACTCAAGCCCTGCATTTCCGTCACCCTGCCCACGTTGCGCACGGCGGTCACCGCCGAGCTGTCGAAGGCGGAGTCGCCACTGGAACGCACCACGGTGGCATTGGTGATGGAGCCATCGGGCAGCATGTTGATCTGCACCACCACCGTCATGCCGTTGCGCGCCGAAGGCGGACGGCTCCAGCCTTGCGACACGTAGCGCCGGATCAGGTCGTCGAAATCGCCGGCGACCTGATCGCCCTGAGTCTCCGCCAGCGCCTGCTGCCGCTCGGTAGTATCGGAAAGCAGCTCGGCCAGGGCCTGTGCCTTCTTCTCATCGGCGGACTTGCGTGCGGCCTCCTGGGCCTTTTTCTTCGCGGCTTCGGCGGCGGCCTTCTTCTTGGCCTCTTCCGCAGCCTTTTTCTTGGCGGCCTCGGCAGCCTTCTTCCTGGCTTCCTCGGCGGCTTTCTTCTTGGCCTCTTCGGCCGCCTTCTTCTTATCGTCCTCGGCCTTCTTCTTGGCGATCTCGGCCTGTTTCTTCTGCTCGGCCGCCTTCGCTTCCTCGGCTTTCTTGGCCTCGGCCTGCTTCTTCGCCACCTCAGCCTGTTTGGCTGCCTCGGCTTTCTTTTGTTCCGCCGCCGCTTCCTGCTTCTGCTGCTCCTCCTTGCGGGCCTCCATCTGTTCCACCTCGTACTGGCGGGCCTTGGTCTTCTCGGCCTCGCCAGCGATCTTCTGGGTGGTCTGGGTGGTCGCCTTGCTCTGGGATTTCAGCTGGTACAGCGTAGCCTGCACGATCGGCTTGGCCGGCGGCAGCTCGGGGGCGAAGTGGAAGCTGACGAACAGCATGGCGAACATCAGGACGTGCATCGCCACGGCCCAGATGGTCGGCCAGAAATAGCTTTCCGACGAGGAGCGAACGCTCTTCTGCTGCATCAGGGCGCCTCGGTGATCAGCCCGACGTTGCCGACGCCGGCCTGCTGCAGGCCGCCCATCACGGCCATGACCGAGCCATAGTCGACGGCCTTGTCGCCACGCACGAAGACCTGCACTTTCTTACCCTGGCCGGCGTTCTGGTTCATGATCGCGCTGACCGTCTGCACCAGAGCGGGCAGCTCGGTGGCGGTCTCGCTGGCCTTGCTCTGGTCCGGGTCGACTTCCTCGCCCATGTTCCAGTAGTAGGTCTTGTCGGCCTTGATCGAGATGGTCAGCACGCGGGCGTCGTTGTCCTGCGGCAGCGCCTCGCTGGAAACCTTGGGCAGGTCGACCTTGACACCCTGGTTGAGCATCGGCGCGGTCACCATGAAGATCACCAGCAGCACGAGCATGACGTCGATGTAGGGCACGACGTTCATCTCGGCGACCGGCTTGCGTCTGTTGCGGATTCTGGCCATGGGCTGAGACTCACTCGTCCGAGGTGTGGACCTTGCGGTGCAGGATGGCCTGGAACTCGTCGGCGAAGGTGTAGTAGCGGCCGATCAGCATCTCGCCGCGAGCGGCGAAGCGGTTGTAGGCGATTACCGCCGGGATGGCGGCGAACAGGCCGATGGCGGTGGCGATCAGCGCCTCGGCGATGCCCGGGGCCACGGTGGCCAGGGTCGCCTGCTGCACCTGAGCCAGGCCGCGGAAGGAGTTCATGATGCCCCATACGGTGCCGAACAGGCCGATGTAGGGACTGGTGGAGCCGACGGTAGCGAGGTACGGCAGGCTCTGCTCGAGCTTCTCTTCCTCGCGGGAGATGGCGACGCGCATGGCGCGGGCCACGCCGTCCATCACCGCGTCCGGGTCAACGCCCGGCTGCTGGCGCAGGCGGGAGAATTCCTTGAAGCCGGCACGGAAGATCTGTTCCACACCGCAGTCCGGGTCCGGGTTGCTGCCGGCCTGGCGATACAGCTTGGACAGGTCGATGCCGGACCAGAAGCGCTCCTCGAACACCTCGAGGGACTTCTTCGCCGCACGCAGCATGGTGCTGCGCTGGAAGATCATGATCCAGGAGGTGACCGAGGCGGCCACCAGGGTCAGCATGACCAGTTGCACCACCAGGCTGGCGTTGCTGATCAGGCTCCACATCGACATATGGTCGACGGCGTTGGCTGTTGCTTCCACGCTACTCTCCTACCGATCCTGCTGTGACTGTACCCATGCCGGCTGCGAAGGCTGCGCGCAGCGCTTCGGGGATGGCACGGGGTTTCAAATTGTCGGCCCGCACGCAGGCCACCACGAACTGCCCTTCGCAAAGCAGCGCCTCATCCGTTGCCCGCCGTACCTGTTGACGGAAGCGCAGGCTGGCACGGTTCAACTCCATTACCTCGGCAGTGACAAGAATCTCGTCGTCCAGCCTCGCCGGCGAGCGATAGCGCGCCTCGGCGGAATGCACGACGAACAACAGGTTCTCGCCAGCCAGCTGCGACTGGGCAAAACCCAGGCTGCGCAGGCACTCGGTGCGAGCCCGCTCCATGAACTTGAGGTAATTGACGTAATAGACGATGCCGCCGGCGTCGGTGTCCTCGTAGTACACCCGACACCTGAAGATGAAAGGCTGGGCCTCGTTTTGCGCGCGCATACTCTAGTGTTTACTCCTGGCCTTGCCAATCCGGGCAAGCCTTTGTTTTGCAACTATTCGTCGCCGCCGAAAAGATCCGTGACCGGAACATCGCTCAGGCGCTTCGGCAGGTTGAGACCGAAGTGCAGGTAGGCATGCCGGGTCACCACCCTGCCCCGCGGGGTGCGCATGATGTAGCCCTGCTGAATCAGGTAAGGCTCGAGCACGTCCTCGATGGTTCCACGTTCTTCGCCGATGGCCGCTGCCAGGTTGTCGACCCCCACGGGCCCGCCGTCGAACTTGTCGATCATGGCCAGCAGCAGACGCCGGTCCTGATGGTCGAAGCCACGCTCGTCGACGTCCAGCATGTTCAGCGCCTGATCGGCGATGGCGCGACTGATCTGCCCGCCGGCACGCACTTCGGCGAAGTCGCGCACCCGGCGCAGCAGGCGGTTGGCGATCCGCGGAGTACCCCGGGCACGGCGGGCGATCTCGAAGGAGCCCTCCGGGTCGATGGCCAGGCCGAGGATGCCGGCCGAGCGGCCGACGATGGTGGCTAGGTCCTCGCTGGAGTAGAACTCCAGGCGCTGGACGATGCCGAAGCGGTCGCGCAATGGATTGGTCAGCATGCCGGCACGGGTAGTGGCGCCGACCAGGGTGAAGGGCGGCAGGTCGAGCTTGATCGAGCGGGCCGCCGGGCCTTCGCCGATCATGATGTCGAGCTGGAAGTCCTCCATGGCCGGGTACAGCACCTCCTCGACCACGGGCGAAAGGCGATGGATCTCGTCGACGAACAGGACGTCGCCGGCTTCAAGATTGGTCAGCAGCGCGGCCAAGTCGCCCGGGCGCTCCAGCACGGGGCCCGAGGTGCTCTTGATCGACACGCCCATTTCCTGGGCGATGATGTTGGCCAGGGTGGTCTTGCCGAGTCCCGGCGGGCCGAAGATCAGCGTGTGGTCCAGTGCCTCCTGGCGGTTCCTGGCGGCCTGAATGAACAGCTCCATCTGCTCACGCACCACCGGCTGGCCGATGTACTCGGCCAGCTTGAGCGGCCGGATGGCGCGGTCCAGCTGCTCGTCGCGGTCGCGGCTGCTGGCGGTTATCAGGCGGTCGGCGTCTATCACTTCTTACACCATTCCTTTCAGGGCACGGCGGATCAGCTCTTCGCTGGACAACCCTTCTTCCTGTACGGCCGCCACGGCCTTGCTGGCCTCCTGCGGCTTGAAGCCGAGCGAGATCAGCGCGCTCACGGCGTCGCTCTCGGCGCTTGAGACTGCCACGCCGGCACGAGGTTCCACCACCAGCGGGGCGATGGACGGCATCGCCTCCCAGGCCTTGAAGCGGTCTTTCAACTCCACCAGCAGGCGCTCGGCGGTCTTCTTGCCGACGCCGGGGATCTTCACCAGGGTCGAGGTGTCCTGGGCCTGCACGCAGCGCACCAGCTCGTCCACCTCCAGCCCCGACATCAGCGCCAGGGCCAGCTTGGGCCCCACGCCGTTGAGTCGGATCAGCTCGCGGAACAGCTCACGCTCGCGCTTTTCGGCGAAGCCGTAGAGCAGGTGGGCATCCTCGCGCACCACCAGATGGGTGTGCAGGGTCACCGGCTGCCCCACGGCTGGCAGGCGATAGAGCGTGGTCATCGGCACTTCCAGTTCGTAGCCGACGCCGTTCACGTCGAGGATCAAATGCGGCGGCTGTTTTTCCGCCAGGGTGCCCTTGAGGCGTCCGATCACGAATGTGTTTCCTTCTGTTTACAGGCGCAGCCGGCCGCCGCGGCGCTTGGCGCCGAGCAGGCCGTGGGGAATCAGGCTCTGCCGGTGGTGGGCATGGCAGAGGGCGATGGCGAGTGCGTCGGAGGCATCGATCTGCGGCTTCTGCACCAGCTTGAGCAGGTGCATGACCATCATCTGCACCTGCTGCTTGTCCGCGCCGCCGGTGCCGGCGATGGCCTGCTTGACCTGGCTGGCCGTGTATTCGCTGACTTCCAGCCCGGCCTCGATGCCGGCGACGATGGCGGCGCCGCGCGCCTGCCCGAGCTTAAGCGCCGAGTCGGCGTTCCTGGCCATGAACACCTGCTCAATGCCCATGGTCACCGGGCCGTGCTGGCGGATGACCTCGCTGACGCCGCGGAACACCATCTGCAGCCGGCTGGCCAGATCCCCCTCGCCCGTGCGGATGCAGCCCGAGGCGATGTACTCGCAGCCGCGCCCGGTATCGCGCACCACGCCGTAGCCGGTGATGCGCGAGCCGGGGTCGATGCCAAGGATCAGGGTCATGCAGCGTTTCGCTCCGCGGGCCGGCCGAACCGACACACTGTCTATTTATCCAGCCGCGAGTATACGGACCGGCGTCTGCATAAAAAAGGCTCACGAATGCAATCCGGGGAGGCGGATTCCCGGATTGCATCCGGGCTACTGCGTTCACCCCAGATACGACGAGGCCCGGCGGAAGCGCTGTGCTCCCGCCGGGCCTCGTCGGCGCCGCTGGTCGAGATCAGAGCAGCTGCTTCAGGGCCTCGCGGCTGAATGGCAGGATGTCGCCCTCGCGGCCGTCGCGCACCTTCACCGCCCAGTCCGGGTCGACCAGCAGCGCACGGCCCACGGCCACCAGGTCGAACTCCTGCTTGTTCAGGCGCTCCAGCAGCTTCTCCAGGCTGGCCGGCTCGGCCACCTTGTCGGTGTTGACCATGAACTGCAGGAACTCGCCGTCCAGGCCGACGCTGCCGACTGTGATGGTCGGCTTGCCGGTGAGCTGGCGGGTCCAGCCCGCCAGGTTGAGGTCGGAACCCTCGAACTCCGGTTCCCAGAAGCGACGGGTCGAGCAGTGGAAAATGTCCACACCGGCGTCGGCCAGCGGTCTGAGGAAGGCGCCCAGTTCCTCGGCGCTCTGCACCAGGCGCGCGGTGTAGTCCTGCTGCTTCCACTGGGAGAAACGGAAGATGATCGGGAAGTCCGGGCCGACGGCGGCGCGTACGGCCTGGACCAGTTCGATGGCGAAGCGCGAACGCTGGGCCAGGTCGCCGCCGTATTCGTCGGTGCGCTTGTTGCTGCCTTCCCAGAAGAACTGGTCGATCAGGTAGCCGTGGGCGCCGTGGATCTCCACGCCATCCATGCCGATGGCCTTGGCGTCGCGGGCGGCCTGGGCGAAGGCGGCGATCACTTCGTCGATGTCCTGCTTGGTCATGCCATGGACCACGACATTGCCGTCCTTGACCTTCTCGCTCGGCCCATAGCCCGGCACGCTGGCATCGGGCTCGGTGCCGAGCTTGCGCACATTGCCCACGTGCCACAGCTGCGGAACGATCCTGCCGCCTTCGGCGTGTACCGCGTCGACCACCTGCTTCCAGCCGGCCAGGGCATCTTCGCCATAGAAGCGCGGGACGTTCGGGTAACCGTTAGCGGCCTTGTGGCCAACCGTGGTGCCTTCGGTGACGATCAGGCCGACGCCGGCGGCAGCGCGGCGACGGTAGTACTCCACCACCAGGGCATTGGGCACGCCGCCGGGGGAGAAGGAGCGGGTCATAGGCGCCATCACCACGCGGGTGGGCAGTTCCAGGTTACCCAGGCGGAAGGGCTCGAACAGGGCTTGAACAGTCATGGACTCTCCTTGGGGCCGGCCAGCTGACCGGTCGTCTCGTCGATAGATAAAACAGAACCTGCTTACGATCTTCTGGATTAGAGCCAGACAAGGCCTAGACGGCCCCACAAAAACGGCCGAGGAAGCGGAATGTACAAGTAGTACATGAGCATTCCGAGGCTGTTTTTAACGCCGTATGGCCGACAGCCAGGAGATCGTAAGTAGGCTCTCAGGGTCGCAACAGCAGCTCCAAACGGTGAATAAAGGCTTCCAGCGGCTGCAGGCTGCGGCCGACCTTGAGGCGGGCCAGCACGCCTTGCCAGGCGTTGGAAATGAAGATCGCCAGGTTCTCGCAATCCTCGTCGGCGGCCAGTTCGCCGGCGGTCCGGGCCTGTTCCAGGCAGCGCTGCAGGATGTCCACCGAGGCCTGCTGGATACGCTCGACCTCGGCACCGATGGCCGGCAGCACCTCGCTCATCTCGAAGCTCAGGCTGCCGATGAAGCAGTGGTATTCGGGCTGCTCCTGGCGCGCGAAGTGGGCCTGCAGTTCCCGGTAGTAGCCGAGGATGCGCGCGCTGGGGCTGAGCGCCGGGTTGCTCAGGGCCTCGGTATAGCGGGCCAGGCGTGGCTGATAGACGAACTCGAGCGCCTGCAGGGCGAAGTCTTCCTTGCTGGCGAAGTAGTGGTAGAAGCTGCCCTTGGGGATGCCGGCGGCCTGCACGATTTCCTGCACGCCGGTGCCGTGGTAACCGCGGCGCGTCATCACCTGCGAGCCCTTGGCCAGGATCAGGTCGCGCTTGTCGAGTCGGATGCTGTTGTTCATGGGACGAGCATATGACCGGTCGTCTCGCCCCGCACAGCACTATTGATATCGGTGATCGAGGTCCAGAACCGAGAAGACCGTAGGGTGCGCCACGCTCACCTCAACGCAGTGACGGGGCGCGGCCCGGAACGGCGCGCGCTCCGGGTGCGTCAGCCCAGCGCCTTCTCGATGGCCTGGATCAGCGCGGGATCGTCCGGCGCGGTGCGCGGCGAGAAGCGCGCCAGCACGCGGCCGTCGCGGCCGACCAGGAACTTCTCGAAGTTCCAGGTGATGTCGCCGGGGAACTCGGCGCCCTCTCCCGCCAGCAGGCGATACAGCGGATGACGGCCGGGGCCGTTGACCTCCAGCTTACTGCCCAGGGGGAAAGTCACTCCGTAGGTGAGGCTGCAGAACTCGCGGATCTCCTCCTCGCTGCCCGGCTCCTGGCCGGCGAACTGGTTGCACGGCAGCCCGAGCACGGTGAAGCCGCGGTCGCGATATTCCTGGTGCAGATTTTCCAGCCCGGCGTACTGGGGGGTCAGGCCGCACTTGGAGGCCACGTTGACCACCAGCACTATCTGGCCCTTGTAGGGCGCAAGCGGCAGTTCCTGGCCGTCCAGCGCGCGCAGATTGAGATCGTGAAAGGCACTCATGACGGACTCCTTGAGCATGATGAGATTCTGTGCCAGACAGAAAAGGCGCCCGCGGGCGCCTTTTTCGGTCAGCTGATCTTAGCAGCCGGGGGCGGGCCTGAGACGACCATAAGTCGCATCGCCCGCCATCGGCGACCTGCGATCAGTGGTGGTGACCGCCTTCGCCGTGGATATGGCCGTGGGCGACTTCCTCGGCGCTGGCGTCACGCACGTCGACCACCTTGACCTTGAAGTTCAGGCGCTGGCCGGCCAGCGGGTGGTTGCCGTCGACGATCACGTCGTCGCCGTCGATATCGCGGATGGTGACGATCTGCATGCCGCCGTCCGGGCCGGAGGCGTGGAACTGCATGCCGACGGCCAACTCGTCTACGCCCTCGAACATGCTGCGGTTGAGAGTGGCGACCAGCTCGGCGCTGTACTCGCCGTAGGCTTCGGACGGCTCGATGGCCACGCTCAGCTCGTCACCGGCCTGCTTGCCTTCGAGGGCCTTTTCCAGGCCGACGATGATGTTGCCCGCACCCTGCAGATACACCAGCGGGGCGCCGCCGGCGGAGCTGTCGATCACCTCACCGGCATCGTTGGTCAGGGTATAGTCGATGGAGACAGCCTTGTTGGCGGCGATCAGCATGGAGGGGAAACCTTTGCTAGAGAATGGAAAGGCGGCAAGTTTACCCGCCACGTCGGCCGAAAGCGACCGCGAGCCTGACGGACGGGCCGCGTTGCTGTTGGGCTTCCATCAGGACGAGGACGGCCACTGGGTGGCCGACCTGTCCTGCGGCCACACCCAGCACCTGCGCCACCTGCCGCCATGGCAGAATCGCGCCTGGGTCACGGACCCGCGCGAGCGCGAGCGCCATCTCGGCCAGCCCTTTCCCTGCGGCTGGTGCGCGGCCGAACGTGCGAACAACAGATAAGGAACAGTCATGGCGGCACGCAATATCCTGGTCATCAACTGTGGCAGCTCGTCGATCAAGTTCGCCCTGGTCAACGAAGCCCATTCCCACTTCACCCTGAGCGGCCTGGCCGAGCGTCTGGGCAGCCCGGAGGCGGTGCTGCACTGGCAGCGCGGCAGCGGCGAGAAGGACAGCCTGATGCTGCCCGGCGGCGATCACCGCGCCGCCCTGCATCAGTTGCTGCCGCTGGTCCAGGGCGCCGCCGGCGGCCAGCTGCACGGCATCGGCCACCGCGTGGTGCACGGCGGCGAGCAGTTCACCTCTGCCTGCCGCATCGACGTCCACAGCCTGCAGGCGATCCGCGCCACCGCGCCGCTGGCGCCGCTGCACAACCCGGCCAACCTGCTGGGCATCGAGGCGGCGCTGAAGCTGTTCCCCAACCTCACCCAGGTAGCGGTGTTCGACACCGCCTTCCACCAGAGCCTGCCCGAGCACGCCTACCGCTACGCCGTGCCGGAGACGCTGTACCGCGAGCACGGCGTGCGCCGCTACGGCTTCCATGGCACCAGCCACCGCTTCGTCAGCCACCGCGCGGCGGAGATGGCCGGGCTGGCCTATGGCGACAGCAGCTGGCTGTCCGCCCACCTGGGCAACGGCTGCTCCACCTGCGCCGTCGTCGACGGCCAGAGCCTCGACACCAGCATGGGCCTGACCCCGCTGGAGGGCCTGGTGATGGGCACCCGCAGCGGCGATGTCGACCCCAACCTGCACGGCCACCTGGCCCGCACCCTGGGCTGGAGCCTGGAGAAGATCGACGCCATGCTCAACAAGGACAGTGGCCTGCTCGGCCTGTCCGGCCTGTCCAACGACATGCGCAGCCTGGAGCAGGCCCGCGAGCAGGGCCACCCCGGCGCGACCCTGGCCATCGAGGTGTTCTGCTACCGCCTGGCCAAGTCGCTGGCGGCCATGGGCTGCGCCCTGGCGCAGCTGGACGGGCTGATCTTCACCGGCGGCATCGGCGAGAACTCGCCCCTGATCCGCAGCAAGACGGTGGCCCACCTGCGCCTGCTCGGCCTGGCGCTGGACAAGGAGGCCAACGCCCGCTGCATCCGCGGCGTGGCCGGCGCCATCCACGCCCAGGGACACCCACGGGTGCTGGTGGTGCCGACCAACGAGGAACGGCAGATCGCCCTCGACACCCTGGCACTGCTCGACACCTGAACCGGCGGAGGCGCCGCCTCCCCTCTCCTGACTACCCCCTGCAGAACCGCTCCTGCGACAAACGGAGATTCCATGCATACCTTCTTCATCGCCCCCACCGGTTTCGGCGTCGGCCTCACCTCCATCAGCCTCGGCCTGGTCCGCGCGCTGCAACGCGCGGGGCTGAAGGTCGGCTTCTTCAAGCCGATCGCCCAGCCCCACCCGGGCGACGCCGGGCCCGAGCGTTCCAGCGAGCTGATCGCCCGCACCCACGGCCTGCTGCCGCCCAGGTCGCTGCCACTGGCCCAGGTCGAGCGCATGCTCGGCGACGGCCACCTGGACGAGCTGCTGGAAGAGATCGTCAGCCTGCACCAGCAGGCGGCCGAGGGCATGGACGTGCTGATCGTCGAGGGCATGGTGCCGACCCGCCACGCCAGCTACGCCGCGCGAGTCAACGTGCACCTGGCCAAGAGCCTGGACGCCGAGATCATTCTGGTCTCGGCGCCGGAGGGCGAGGAGCCGGAGAGCCTGACCGAGCTGTCCGACCGCATCGAGATCCAGGCCCAGCTGTTCGGCGGCCCGCAGGACCCGAAGGTGATCGGCGTGATCCTCAACAAGGTGCGCCACCCGGAGGGCGTGGAGGCCTTCACCGAGCAGCTCGGCCAGCTCTCGCCACTGCTACGCGCCGGTAACTTCCACCTGCTCGGCTGCATCCCCTGGCAGGACGAGCTGAACGCGCCGCGCACCCGCGACGTGGCCGACCTGCTCGGCGCGCAGATCCTCAACGCCGGCGACTACGAACAGCGCCGGGTGCAGAAGATCGTGCTGTGCGCCCGCGCCGTGCCCAACACGGTGCAGCTGCTCAAGCCCGGCGTGCTGGTGGTCACCCCCGGCGACCGCGACGACATCATCCTCGCCGCCAGCCTGGCCTCGATGAACGGCGTGCCGCTGGCCGGCCTGCTGCTGTGCAGCGACTTCCCGCCGGACGCGCGCATCCTCGAACTGTGCCAGGGCGCGCTGATGGGCGGGCTGCCGGTGCTGACGGTGAGCACCGGCTCCTACGACACGGCGACCAACCTCAACCGCATGAACAAGGAAATCCCGGTGGACGACCGCGAGCGCGCAGAGAAGGTCACCGAGTTCGTCGCCGGCCACATCGACCACGACTGGCTCAAGCAGCGCTGCGGCGCGCCGCGGGAGCTGCGCCTGTCGCCACCGGCGTTCCGCTACCAGCTGGTGCGCCGCGCCCAGGCGGCGAACAAGCGCGTCGTCCTGCCCGAGGGCAGCGAGCCGCGCACCGTGCAGGCGGCCGCCATCTGCCAGGCGCGCGGCATCGCCCGCTGCGTGCTGCTGGCCAAGCCGGAGGACGTGCACAACGTGGCCAGGGCACAGGGCATCACGCTGCCGGACGGCCTGGAGATTCTCGACCCGGAGCTGATCCGCGAGCGCTACGTCGAGCCGATGGTCGAACTGCGCAAGGGCAAGGGTCTCAACGCGCCCATGGCCCTGGCCCAGCTGGAGGACAGCGTGGTGCTGGGCACCATGATGCTGGCCCTGGACGAGGTCGACGGCCTGGTCTCCGGGGCCATCCACACCACCGCCAACACCATCCGCCCCGCCCTGCAGCTGATCAAGACCGCGCCCGGCTACAAGCTGGTGTCCTCGGTGTTCTTCATGCTCCTGCCGGACCAGGTGCTGGTGTATGGCGACTGTGCGGTGAATCCCGACCCCAACGCCACCGAGCTGGCCGATATCGCCCTGCAGAGCGCCGCCTCCGCCGAGGCCTTCGGCGTGCCGGCGCGGGTGGCGATGATCAGCTACTCCACCGGCGACTCCGGCAGCGGCGCCGAGGTGGAGAAGGTACGCGAGGCCACCCGCCTGGCGCGCGAGGCCAACCCGGCGCTGCTGATCGACGGCCCGCTGCAGTACGACGCCGCGGCCATCGCCAGCGTCGGCCGGCAGAAGGCGCCGAACAGCCCGGTGGCGGGCCGTGCCACGGTGTTCGTGTTCCCCGACCTAAACACCGGCAACACCACCTACAAGGCGGTACAGCGCAGCGCCGACTGCGTCAGCGTCGGCCCCATGCTGCAGGGCCTGCGCAAGCCGGTGAACGACCTGTCGCGCGGCGCGCTGGTGGACGACATCGTCTATACCATCGCCCTGACGGCGATCCAGGCAGCGTCCATGCGCTGAGCGCTCTCGTAGCCCGGATGAAATCCGGGCTACGAAATCGTGCGAAATGCGCGGAATGAACGTTAAAATCCGCGCCACCCACCGCGCGGGGCGGCACGGACAGGAAGGATGACTCCCAGGTCCATCCCAGCACTTGCCGTTCAGTGCACAAGCGTTAACCTTGGCGCCGGACCGACTTGCCGCAGGGAGTGCTGCAGGTATCTCGACCGCACAGGGGCGCACAGAAAGCCCCATGACCAGGAGCCCTCCGAGACCATGCTGCAATTCCTGCCCGCTCCGCTTCGCGGCGTCATCAGCGCCCTGCTGCTGGCCCTCAATACCCTGATCTGCTGCTGGCCGCTGTTCGCCGTGGCACTGCTCAAGCTGCTGCTGCCCTTCCCCGCCGCCCAGCGCGTGCTGCGCGCGGTGATGCATGGCATCGCCGAGTTCTGGATCGGCGTCAATAAGTTCTGGATGGATCTTGTGCGCGACACCCGCTGGGACGTCGAGGGGTTGGACGGCCTGGACATGCGCCATTCCTACCTGGTCACCAGCAACCACCAGAGCTGGGTGGACATCCTGGTGCTGCAGTACCTGCTCAACCGACGCATGCCGCTGCTGAAGTTCTTCCTCAAGCAGGAGCTGATCTGGGTGCCGGTGATCGGCCTGTGCTGGTGGGCGCTCGAGTTCCCCTTCATGAAGCGCTACACCAAGGAATACCTGGCCAGGCACCCGGAGAAGCGCGGCCAGGACCTGGCCACCACGCGCAAGGCCTGCGCGCGCTACAAGAGCAACCCGGTGTCGGTGTTCAACTTCCTCGAAGGCACCCGCCTGACCCCGCAGAAGCACGCCCAGCAGAATTCGCCCTTCAAGTACCTGCTCAAGCCCAAGGCAGGCGGTATCGCCTTCGTGCTGGATGCCATGGGTGAACAGCTGGATACCATCGTCAACGTCACCATCCACTATCCCGGCGGCAACCCCGGTTTCTGGGACCTGCTCGCCGGCAATATCGGCGAGGTGGTGGTGCGTTTCGACAAGCTGGCGGTTCCCGCCGAGTTCATCGGCCGCAACTACGACCAGGACGAGCAGTACCGCCTGCAGTTCCAGCAGTGGGTAAACCAGCTGTGGGAGGCCAAGGACGCCCAGCTCGGCCGCCTGCACGAGCAGTACCCGGGCCGCGGCTGACTCAGCCGGGCAGCTCGCCCGGGCGCCACTCGCTCCAGTCCAGGCGCGGCGGGAAGGCGCCGGCGCGGGCTGCCGGCAGCCCCGGCGCGACGAGGAAGCCCTGCATGGTGGTACAGCGATGGGCGATCAGCCAGTCGCGCTGCTCCACGGTCTCCACCCCTTCGGCGACCACTTCCAGGCCCAGATGGTGGCCCAGGTCGATGATGGTGCTGACGATCGCCGCGTCCCGGGGCGAGTCGAGCATGTTGGCGATGAACAGACGGTCGATCTTCAGGGTGTCCAGTTCGAAGTGGCGCAGGTAGGCCAGCGACGAGTAGCCGGTGCCGAAGTCGTCGATGGCGATGCGTACCCCGAGCGCGCGCAACTGGCGCAGTTGCTCTCGGGTGGTGTCCAGGTCCTGCATCAGCGCGCCCTCGGTCACCTCCACCTCCAGTTGCGCCGGATCGAGGCCGTGCCGTTCGAGGGTCCGGCGCAGGTCGTCGACCAGTTGCGGCATGCCGAACTGCACGGGGCTGACGTTGAGGCTGAGCAGCAGCCGCTCGCCGAACTGCGGCTGCCAGGCGCGGCACTGGCGGATGCCCTGGTTGAAGATCCAGTCGCCCAGGCGGTTGATCAGCCGGGTCTCTTCCAGCAGCGGGATGAATACCCCCGGCGAGATGGTCCCGGCCACCCGGTGCTCCCAGCGCAGCAACGCCTCGAAGCCGCGCAGGCGGCCACTGGCCAGGTCGATCTGCGGCTGGTAGACCAGCACGAAGTCGTCCTGCTCGATGGCGTTGCGCAGGCTCTCTTCGAGCATCAGCCGGGAGCGCGCACGGCCGTTCATCTCCGGCGAGAAGAAGCGGTACTGCTGGCGCCCGGCGCGCTTGGCCTCGTACATCGCCATGTCGGCCGAACGCAGCAGGCCATCCACCGTCTGCCCGCACTCGGGGTAGCAGGCGATGCCGATGCTGGCGCCGAGGGTGAAGTCGACACCATCCAGCGAGTGGCGCACCGAGACCAGTTCGATCAGTTTCTCCGCCACCCGCGCCGCATCCTCGGGGTGGTCGAGGCTGTCGAGCAGCGCGGTGAACTCGTCGCCGCCCATCCGCGCGACGATGTCGTAGGGGCGCAGGCAGGCCTTCAACTGCTCGCCGACCCTGCGCAGCACCTGGTCGCCGGCCTCGTGGCCGAGGGAATCGTTGATCCGCTTGAAGCCGTCCAGGTCCAGGTACAGCACGGCCATGCGCTTGCCGCTGCGGTCGATGCGCGACAGCGCCGTGTCCAGCGCCTTGTGGAAGCCGCGGCGGTTGTACAGGCCGGTCAGCGCATCGGTGACCGCCTGGGATTCCAGTTGGGCGTGCAGGTTGCTGACCACCGACATGTCCAGGGCGATCAGCACCATGGAGTTCTGGTACTGCGGCAACGGCGAGCAGGACAGCGCCACCGGCAGGTAGTCGCCGTTCAGGGTACCCAGCACCGCGTCGTGCACGCGGTAGGTCTGGCCCGCCCGCCAGTGCCGGTAGAACTCGCTCTCGTCCCACTTGCCGGGCATCTCCGGCGCCTTGAGGTAGGACAGCAGCGCGCTGCCCTGCAGGTCCGCCACTTCACCACCGAGCATCTGCGCCATGGCCGGGTTGGCGAAGCGGATGATGCCGTCGCGGTCGATCACCAGGATGCCTTCCGAGGCGTTGTCCAGCACCGAGGCGTTGAAGGCGCGCTCGCGGTCCAGCTGCTGGCTGAGCTGGAGCAGTTCGCGGCGGTAGCGCTCCTGCTCCAGCAGCGCGTTGATCTTATGCCTGAGCACCTTGGGGTCGAAGGGCTTGAGGATGAAATCCACCGCGCCGCTCGCGTAGCCCTTCAGCACCGATTCCTCGGTGTGGGCGATGGCGGAGAGGAAGATGATCGGCGTGTAGCGGGTGCGCGGGCTACCGCGCATCAGGCGCGCCACCTCGAAGCCATCCATCTTCGGCATCTGCACGTCGAGCAGGACCAGGCCGACGTCCTCGTCCATCATGCAGCGCAGGGCCGACTCGCCGGAGTCCACGGTACGCACGTTCCACTGCCCGTCGTCGAGCAGCGCCTCCATGGCCACCAGGTTCTCCTCGCGGTCGTCCACCACCAGGAGTATCTGCCGGTCGTCATCGGCCTGCCGTTGCACCTGCCCCATCCCACCTCCTTCTATCTGCATCGCTCGCCCCTCCTCAGCCCCGCGGCCCCGGCGCCAGCCAGCGGTGCAGCATCTCCAGCAGCTCCTGGCGCCCGACCGGCTTGGCCAGGTAGTCGTCGCAGCCGGCGGTGATGCATTTCTCCCGGTCGCCCTTCATGGCGTGGGCCGTAAGGGCGATCACCGGGACGTTGCAGCCGCGTTCGTCCTTCAGGATACGGGTGGCGGTGTAGCCGTCCATGTTGGGCATCGCCATGTCCATCAGCACCAGGTCGAAGGGTTCGCGGGCGAATGCCGCCAGCGCCTCCTCGCCGTCCCTGGCCGGCACCACCGCCAGGCCCAGCTCGTCCAGCAGCGCGGTCATCGCGTAGATGTTGCGAATGTCGTCGTCGACCAGCAGCACACGCCTGCCGGCCAGTTCGGAATCGTCGGCCGAGGGCTCGCGCACGGTCGCCAGGAACCCCTGCAGCGCCGCGCTCAGGGGGCCGAGGTCGTCGCCGTTCTTGCGCACCACCACCGCCGAGTAGCGGCGCAGGCGCTGCAGGTCCTGGCGGGTGACGTCCACGCCGGTGTTGATCACCACCAGGGTGTTCTGCAGCGGGCGCTCGCGCTGCAGCGCCTCGAGCAGGTCGAAGCCGTGCTGGTCGGGCAGGTCGAGGTCGATCACCAGCGCATCGAAATTCTGCCCAACGTAGGCCTGCAGGGCCTGCTCGGCGCTGCCCAGGGCGACCACGTGGAAGCCGATCTGTACTAGGTGCTCGCGGTAGTGCTCGCGCTCCGCCTCCACGTCCTCGACCAGTAGCAGCCTGCGCGGCGGGGTGTCGGACAGGGCGATGTCCTCGAACACCCGCTCCAGGTCCTGCCGCGCCACCGGCTTGACCAGGTAGCGGGTGCCGTCGCCGTTCCAGCCCTGGGGCTGCGGCACGCAGGAGACGATGTGCACCGGCACGTCGCGGTACTGCAGCATGCCGCGCAGGCGGCGGTAGATCTGCCAGCCGCTGATGTCGGGCAGCAGGATGTCGAGGATCACCGCGACGAAGCGTTCGCCCTGCATCAAGGCGATGGCCTGCTTGCCGTTGCGGCAGTGGACGCTGGTGAAGCCGTGGGCCTGGGCCTCCTCGGCGATCACCGTGGCGAAGTTGGGATCGTCCTCGACGATCAGCACTGCCGGGCCGCTGCCGCTGCGCTGGGGCACCGCGCCGAGCGGATCGTCGTCCTTGTCCACCGGGCTCAGGGCCAGCACCGGCAGCCGCACGATGAAGCGCGAGCCCTGCCCCGGCGTGCTCTCCAGGCTGATCCGGCCACCCAGCACCTCCACCAGCTGGCGGGTGATGGCCAGCCCCAGGCCGGTGCCGCCGAAGCGCCGGCTGGTGGAGCCGTCGATTTGCTGGAAGGCCTGGAAGATGCGCTCGTGCTGCTCCGGATCGATGCCGATGCCGCTGTCGCGGACGACGAACTGCAGGGTCTCGCGCTCGTCGTCCAGGGACACCGGCGAGTGACCGATGGATAGCTCCACATCGCCGTGCTCGGTGAACTTGAGAGCATTGGACAGCAGGTTGCGCAGGATCTGCTGCAAGCGCCCGCGGTCGCTGTGGATCACCCGCGCCACGCCGGGATCGAGGTGGGTGATCAGGCGCAGGCCCTTGATCTCGGCCATCGGCCGCAGACTGGAGTCCAGCTCCACCAACAGGTCGTGGACATTCACCGGCTCCAGCTTGAGCTGCACCCGGCCGGCCTCGATCTTGGACAGGTCGAGCACGTCGTTGATCAGCTGCAGGAGGTCGTTGCCGGCCTTGTAGACGATGTCCGCGTGCCTGACCTGCTTCTCGGTCAGGTTGCCGGCGACGTTGTGCCTGAGCTGTTCGCTGAGGATCAGGATGCTGTTGAGCGGCGTGCGCAGCTCGTGGGACATGTTGGCCAGGAATTCCGACTTGTAGCGGTTGGCCATGGCCAGTTGCTCGGCCTGTTCGCGCAGGCGCTGCTCGGCGGCCCGGCGCTCGCTGATGTCGATGATCACCGCCTGCACCAGGCTGTCGTCGCCGCTGCGCAGGGGCGACAGGCCCACTTCCAGCGGAATCAGCCGACCGTCGCGGTGCTGGCCGAACAGCTCGCGGTTGCCGCCCATGCGCCTGGGCGACGGGTCGCGGAAGAAGCCGTCGCGCAGGGACGGGTGGTGTTTGCGCGAAGACTCCGGCAACAGCATCTCCACCGGCTGGCCGATCATCTCGTCGCGGGCGTAGCCGAACATCTGCTCGGCCTGCCGGTTGACCATGCTCAGGCGCCCCTGGCCGTCTACCAGCACGATGGCGTTGGGCGAGGCTTCCACTACCAGGCGGAAGCGCTCCTCGGCGGCCTTGCGCTCGCTGATGTCGATGATTACCGCCTGCACCAGCACTTCCTGGCCGACGCGGATCGGCGCCAGGCCCACCTCCAACGGGATCAGCCGGCCGTCGCGGTGCTGGCCGAACAGCTCGCGGTTGCCGCCCATGCGCCGCTGCTCGGGAGCCTTCTGGAACTCGCGGCGCATGGCGACGTGGCCGTGGCGCAGCGGCTCCGGCAGCAGGCGCTCCACCGGCTGGTCGAGCAGTTCGTCGCGCCCGTAGCCGAACAGCAGTTCCACCTGGCGGTTGACCATGACCACCCTGCCCCGGCTGTCGACCAGCACGATGGCGTTGGGCGAGGCCTCCACCACCAGGCGGAAGCGCCCCTCACTCTCGCGCAGCCGCGCGCTCTCGGCCATCGCCCGTTCGCGCAGCAGCAGGAAGCCGCCCACCAGCAGCGACAGCAGCACCGAGGCCAGCAGGCCGGCGCCGAGGCTGATCGGCAGGCCGCTGTTGCCCACGGTGGCCTCGTACAGAGGCGTGCTGCTCACCCGCAGCTGCCATTCGCGGCCGTAGATGTCGAGCTGGCGCCGGGTCTCGAAGCGCGGCCGGTGGGGATGCTCGCCGCTGTGCGCCAGCAGCGGCCGGGTGGGATCGGCCGAGTCGGTCAGCTCGACCTCGAACTGACTGGAGAGGCTACCGAGAATGCCGTGCATCAGATCGTTCATGCGGAACGAGCCGCAGACCATGCCCAGCAGCGCCGCGCGACGCTCCTCGGTGGTGCTCAGCGGGGCGTTCTGGCGGAACACCGGCAGGTACAGGAGCATGCCGGTCTGGGCGTCCTCGTCGGTCTCCTGCTTGAGCCGCAGCGGGCCGGTGAGCACCGCGTCGCCGCTGCCGCGGGCACGCTCGATAGCGGCACGGCGGGTGGCCTCGCTGTACATGTCGAAGCCGAGCACGCGGCGGTTGCGCCAGTCCAGCGGGTTGATGAATTCGATCACCATGTAGGCGTCGCGCTCGCCCGGCGGGTAGACGGCGAAGTCACCACGGCCTTCCGTCCGGGTCCGTGCGACGAAGGCCTCCAGCTCGCCGGCCTCCACGTAGCGCCCCCAGGCCAGCGCCTGGATGCCGGGGTAGTGCTCCTGGAGCTGCAGCTGCTCGGTGGCGCGCTGCCATTCCCGGTCCGCCACCTCATCGCTGCCCGCCATCAGGCCGGCCATGCCGCGCAGCACCATCTCGTAGGCGCGCATGCGCTCGCGCACGCTCATCTCGACGCCGTCGACGGCCAGGGCGAAGCGCTGTTCCTGGGCCTCGCGGTTGCCCTGCGCCAGCGTCCACCATTGCCACAGCACCAGCGAGGCGAGCGCGACCAGCAGGAGCAGGCTGACGATAAGCGGAACGATGGGTTTGCGAGTGGGGAAGATGGGAGCGGCGTCGTCCATGGTTTCTCCTGTTCCTGCGGCCACGCCTCGCTCGCCTGAGCGCGCCCGCTCGCGCGCGGCCGAGCGCGTCGTCTGCTGAGAGTGTAGTCAGGAATCTCCACCAGCATGGCGGAATGACAGACGGCATTTCGCCATCATCCAAAAAACAGAAGGCCCCGAACGGGGCCTTCTGGGTGAAGCGGTGTTTTCTACTGCGCGCCTTGCGCGCCGGGCAGGGGCCGCAGGGTCACTTCCACCCGGCGGTTCTGCGCGCGGCCATCGGCCGTAGCGTTGCTGGCGATCGGCTGGTCCGGGCCGGCGCCACGGGTGCTCAGGCGGGAGGCATCGACGCCCTGGGCCGCCAGGTAGTTGGCCACGCTCTGTGCGCGGCGCTGGGACAGGCCGACATTGTGAGTGTGGCTGCCGGTGCTGTCGGTGTGACCGACGATCTCGATGCTGTTCTGGTTGTACTGGCGGACGGACGAGGCCAGGTTGTTCAGCGGGGCGTAGAAGCTGCTGGCGATGTCCGCCGAATCGGTGGCGAAGGTGATGTTGCCGGGCATGATCAGCTGGATGGTGTCGCCCTGGCGCTGCACTTCCACGCCGGTGCCTTCCATGCTGCGGCGCAGCTCCTCTTCCTGCTTGTCCGCGTAGTAGCCGTAGCCCGCGGCGGCGGCGCCCGCCACGGCCGCGCCGATCAGCGCGCCCTTGCCGCGATCCTTCTTGCTGGAGGTGGCCGCGCCGACCGCTGCGCCGGCCACGGCCCCCAGGCCGCCGTACTTGACGGTCTTGCTGACGCCGGAGTTCTGCTGCGGGGTCTCATAGGGATTCTGCGAGGCACAGCCCGCGACTAGGGCCACGACGAGGGCGGCGAAGACGGGGCGGGCGAGGTAAGCGTTGATCATTCGATACTCCTGAGCGAAAAGCGGACAGACCGCAACGGTTAGAGCGCGGGGGCCGGCGAAGATTCCCCCGGCTGCCGTTTCGCTTCGCTCTTCCGGCGCGCGGCCGCTTGGGTTAGCTTCGGAGCCTTACTCCGGCTCCGGTGACTTCCATGGCCCTGCACACCTGGCTCATCTACTTCACCGCCGTCTTCGGCCTGGCGCTGACGCCCGGCCCCAACGGCCTGCTCGCGCTCACCCACGGCGCGCTGTACGGCCACCGCCGCACCCTGTGGACGGTGAGCGGCGGGGTGATCGGCTTCGTGCTGCTGATGGCGCTGTCGATGTTCGGCCTCGCAGCCCTGCTCAAGGCCTCGGCCCACGCGCTGCTGGTGCTCAAGTGGCTGGGCGGCGCCTACCTGGTCTGGCTCGGCATCCAGCTGTGGCGCTCGCCGCCGCTGCAACTCACGCCACTGGAAGGCGCCGGCGCCCGCTCGGGCGCGCAGCTGTTCCGCCAGGGCCTGCTGTCGGCCATCTCCAATCCCAAGGTGATCCTGTTCTACGGCGCCTTCCTGCCCCAGTTCCTCGACCCGGCGCGCAGCCTGTGGCTGCAGTTCGTGGTGATGGCGACGACCTTCGCCCTGGTCGAGGGATTGGTTGAGTACCTGCTGGCCCGCACCGCCCAGCGCACCCGCCCCTGGCTGGAACGCGCCGGACGCGGCTTCAACCGCTGCTGCGGCGGGCTGTTCGCCGCCATGGGTGTGGCGTTGCCGCTGACGCGCTAAGAACCTGTTCAAAATCTGCTGTGCGTCGGCTCTGCTGCGTTAAAAACAGGCTCGGAATGCTCATTTACACCAGTAAACTCCGATTCCTCGCCTGTTTTTGCCTTGCATAGCGCTAGCTCGCGAGACTTTGAACAGGGTCTAAGCGCTCACTGCTCCGGCTCCATGGCAAAGCCGACGCCGAAGCGGTTCCACACGTTGATGGTGGCGATGGCCAGGGTCAGCTCGGCCATCTCGACCTGACTGAACTGCGCGGATACCTCGTCGTGGATCGCATCCGGCGCGTGGCGCTCGTGCAACAGGGTCAGGGTGTCGGTCCACAGCAGGGCGGCGCGCTCGCGCTGGGTGAAGAAGGGCGCATCCTCCCAGGCTCCCAGGGCCAGCAGGCGGCGGGCGGATTCGCCGGCCTGCAGTGCGGCGGCGCTGTGCATGTCCAGGCACAGGGCGCAGCCGTTGAGCTGCGAGGCGCGGACCTTCACCAACTCGCGCAATGGGGCTTCCAGGGAGAAACCATTCTGGGTCTTCTCCAGGGTATAGACGGCCTGGAACACATGCGGCGCGGTCTGGTGATAGTGGTTGCGTCTGCTGGTCATCATGGCGGCTGCTCCGAAAGAGCCCGGCACCGCGCCGGGGTTCGGTGCCACTGTATTACCCGCCTTCAAGCGGATAAATTGTCCACCAACGCAAACATTGTACGGAGAGACGCACAGTGGCCTTCGACCGCCTCGAGGCGATGCGCGCCTTCTGCCGCATCGTCGAACTGGGCAGCTTCACCCGGGCGGCGGACAGCCTCGGCCTGGCCAAGACCACCGTGTCCGGCCAGGTGGCGGCGCTGGAAGCTCACCTGGGCGTGCGCCTGCTGCATCGCACCACCCGCCGCGTCTCGCCGACCACCGACGGTAGCGCCTACTACGAACGCTCCCGCGCGTTGCTGGATGACCTCGATGAACTGGAGAGCGACGTCTCGCAGAGCCTCGGGCTGGCCCGTGGGCGGGTACGGGTCGAGATGCCGTCGCCGGTCGGCCGCTTCCTGATCATCCCCGCCCTGCCCGACTTCATCGCCCGCCATCCCCTGATCCACCTGGACGTGGGCTGCGGCGAGCGCGTCGTCGACCTGGTACAGGAAGGCATCGACTGCGCGATCCGTGGCGGCACGGTCAGCACGCCGGACCTGGTGTGCAAGAGCATCGGCCAGATGCGCTTCACCCTGTGCGCCACGCCCGGCTACCTGGCCAGGCACCCGGCGGTGCGTCATCCGCGCGACCTGCAGGCCCTGGACTTCCTGGCCTTCGTCTTTCCCGCCAGCGGCCGGCAGAAGAGCAATGTGCTGCAGCGTGACGACGAACGCTTCGTCCTCGATCAGGAACCGACCATGCGCTTCAATAGCGGCGGCGCCTACATCGCCGCCGCCGAGGCCGGCCTGGGGTTCGTCGCGGTACCAACCGTGGAGGCGCGCCGGCCGCTGGCCGAGGGCCGGCTGGTGGAGATGCTGCCGCAGTGGCGCCTGGAGAGCATGCCGATGAGCCTGGTCTACCCTTACTCCCGGCGCCTGTCGGCCAGGGTGCGCGCCTTCGCCGACTGGGCCGGCGAGGTGATGGACAGCGACCCGCTGTGGCGGGCCTGAACGCGCGTCGGGCGCGCATCCGGCCATTTGCGATTAAGCTGTGGCCCCGCCGTTTCCCGTCTTCCTCCTGCCTCTCCGGTGACCGCATGCGCCTGCTACTCGCCCTGCCGCTTCTGCTGTGCGCGGGCGCCTTCGCCGAGCAACGGCCGATCCGCTTCGCGGTGACCGAGAGTTCGACCATGCCGCTGATGCGCTACGAGCAGGGCCGCGCCGCCGGCGGCATTCTCTTCGACCTGCAGACGCGCCTGGCGCAGAAGCTCCAGAGGCGCGCCGAACTCCTGGTGCTGCCGCGGATGCGTGTGCAACAGATGATGGCGCGCGGCGAGATCGACGTGCGCTGCTACGTCAGCCCCGACTGGGTGGAGGGCGCGCACCACCAGTACGTATGGAGCGTGCCGTTCATGCAGCAGCGCGACCTGATCGTCGGCCGCGCGGACGAAACCGAACCGCCCGGCCGGGACGGTGAAACCATCGGCACGGTGCTGGGCTTCTCCTACCCGCGCCTGCAACCCCTGTTCGCCGACGGCAGCCTGCGGCGCGACGACGCCCGCACCCAGGAACTGGCGCTGGAGAAGCTGGACGCCGGGCGCTACCGCTACGCGGTCAGCAACCAGCTGGCGCTGGACTGGCACAACCGCCAGCGGCCACCGGAGCACCGGCTCAAGGTGTTCGAGGAGATCGCCAGCGACTTGATGGCGTGCATGGTGCGCGACGAGGGCAACGTGCCGACCATGCAGTTGCTGCGTGCGCTGGTACGGATGAAACAGGATGGCGAGTTCGAGGCGATCCTCGACCGTTACCGCTAGCCGTGCGCGCCGAGGAGCCCGGTCAGCCCTGCCCCTGCAGCTCGCCCAGGCACTGCCCGGACACCCATTGCAGGCGCTCCATCAGCGGCGCCGGCAGTTCCGCCTGCTGCAATGCGGCGAAGTCCTCGGCGGAGAAATCCCGCTCGATGCGGGCCACCGTGCAGTCGCAGTAGCGCGACGCGGGCTCGCGGCCCAGGGCCTCGCCGGCGCTGTCCAGGCAGCCTTCGCGGAAGACCTCGCGCAGGCCCGGCGGCCAGTCGGCCGCCAGCGCGGGCAGGACGACCAGCGGGAGGATGGCGAGGGCGGCACGGCGGATCATGGCTGGGGCGGATTCTCGTCCGGGCGGATGTCGAAGCCGCCACGGTTCTCGCTGACGACGTGGAAGTACTGGGTGCTGCCCGGCTCGACCTTCACAGCGACCTCCTTGTGCAGTCGGCCCATGCCGCAGAGGGTGTCGTCCAGCGGGTCGATCTTCAGGCCCAGCACGCGGGTGCCGGCGGGCACCTGGAAGCTGGCCACCTCGGCCATGCCGATGCGCGCGGCCAGCTTGCGGTCCACCTCGATGGCCACGTAGCAGCCGCCGCCCATCAGGCCCATGTCGCGGTTCACCACCAGGCGGCCGCCGTTGGCGTACTCGTCCTGGTAGGCCAGCAGGCGGTCTTCGGGCACGGGCTTGATGTTTTCCGCGTCGGGGCGGAACGAAGAACAACCTACCAGCAGAACCAGGGGTACAACGGCGAGGAACTGGCGCATGGAAGCCCTCCTTGGGCATCGTGGGGTCGGAGCAGTATTGGCGCTGGAACGCTTTGCCTCAAGGGGCCTCGGCCCCTGGGCGAAAATCCTGAACCTCGCGCCGGGCACAGGTCTCTACAGATCAGTGATTCCTAGAGGAGTTCGACATGAACAGATCGCTGCTCTGCGGCCTCGCCGCTTCCCTGCCCCTGCTGGCCATGGCCGCCCCCGAACTGGCCGAAGAACTCAACGGCCTGAAGGTGGAAACCAGCACCAGCCCGATCACGGCCCAGGACAACACCGGCTCCGGCCCGGTCACCGGCAACGCCACCCTGGTGGTCAAGCTGACCAACCACGACACCCGCAGCGTGGAATGCGAGGTCGACCCCGGCCCCACCGCCACCGAGGTGCAGATCCAGAAGGTCAACCTGGAGCCCGGCGAAAGCACGACCCTGCGGGTCGACAGCCGCGCCTCGGGCACGGGCACCAACGCCAAGCTGACCTGTCACTGATCCCGCATTTCACTCCCCGCCGGGTCCGCTCTGGGCCTGGCTTCTTTTTGGCTCTGTCCACGTCAGTTGTTGCACACCTTGTGGGAGCGGATTCATCCGCGAATGTCGCGGCCAATCGGAATGCCGCCCAGCCGCTCCCACAAATGCAGGATTGCGCCACCAACACGTAGCGCTGTTGCCCGGGGAGCGCCGCGCCTACCCGCGGAAGGTCTGCCGCCACGCGCTCGGCGATACGCCGAAGGCGCGGCCGAAGTGGTGACGCAGCGACACCGGCGAGCCGAACCCGGCCAGGGTGGCGATCGCCTCCACGCTCTGCTCGGTGCCTTCCAGCAGGCGCTGGCACAGCGCGAGACGCTCCGCCAGCAGCCAGTCGCCCACCGTGGCGCCAGTCAGCTGGCGGAAGCGCCGGGTGAAGGTGCGCCGGCTCATCAGGGCGCGCTCGGCCAGGCTGTCCAGGCTGTGCGGCAGGTCGAGGTGGGCGCGCACCCAGTCCAGCAGGCCCGCCAGGCGGTCGTCGCGGGAGGTGGCCGGTAGCGGCTGCTCGATGAACTGGGCCTGGCCGCCCTGGCGATGGGGCGGCACCACCAGGCGCCGGGCCACCCGGTTGGCCACCTCGGCGCCGTGCTGCTGGCGCAGCAGGTGCAGGCAGCAGTCGATGCCGGCGGCCGTGCCGGCCGAGGTAAGCAGGCCGGCGTCGTCCAGGTAGAGCACGTCGGCGTCCACCGTCACCTTCGGGAAGCGCTTCGCGAAGTCCCGGGCCCAGGCCCAGTGGGTGGTGGCGCGCCGACCGTCGAGCAGGCCCGCCTCGGCCAGCACGTAGGCGCCCAGGCACAGGCCGACCAGCCGCGCACCGCGTGCGTGGGCCGCCACCAGCGCGTTCAGCAACGCCTGCGGCGGCCGCTCCTGCGGGTCGTCGTGCCAGCTCGGCACGATCACCGTGTCCGCCCAGGCCAGCGTCTCCAGGCCGTGCTCCACGCGCAGACCGAAGCCGGCCGTGGTGCTCAGCGAACCGGCCCGCTCCGCGCACACGCGCAGCTCGTAGAACTCGGGGCCCGGCCCCAGCTCGCCGAACACCAGGCAGGGCACGGACAGGTGAAAGGGCGTGATGCGGTCGAAGGCGACCACGGCGATGCGGTGGGCGGGCATGCGGGAACTCCAGGCCGTTTGGCCCGATATTAACGCAACCTGGCTTGTGGGCCACTCACGGCCGGAAGGACGGCGCACGAACAATGGGTTCCACCACAACCCCCACGAGGAGCCCCCGCCATGAACCAGCCGCCCCAGCGCGCCCTGATCGTCATCGACGTGCAGAACGAGTACGTCACCGGCAACCTGCGCATCGAGCACCCGCCCATCGACCATTCCCTGGCCAACATCGGCCGCGCCATGGACGCTGCCAGCGCGGTCGGCATCCCGGTCATCGTGGTCCAGCACTTGGCGCCCGAGGACTCGCCGATCTTCGCCCGCGGCAGCCAGGCGGCCGAGCTGCACCCGCAGGTGGCGGAGCGCCCGCGCGATCATTTCATCCAGAAGGCGATGGCCAGCTGCTTCGCCGGCACGGACCTGGCCGACTACCTGAGACAGCGCGGCATCGACACCCTCAGTGTGGTCGGCTACATGATCCATCACTGCGACGACTCCACCGTGCGCCAGGCCCATCACGAGGGCTGGCAGGTGGAGTTGCTGCACGACGCCACCGGCGCGCCGCCCTATCGCAACGCGATGGGCTCGGCCACCGCCGAGGAAATCCACCGTGTGTTTACCGTGGTGATGCACACGGGCTTCGCCGCCGTGCTCGGCACCGACGACTGGATCGAGGCGCTGCACAGCGGCGAAGCGCCCCAGCCGGACAACATCTACCTGTCCAACCAGCGCGCCATCGCCGACCGCTGAACACGGTCGGCGCGTAGGGCGGGTGCAACCCGCGTGCAATGCAACGCGGGCTTCGCCCGCCCTACGTTATGCGAGACGCTTGATCAGCCGCGCCTGCAGCTTCTCCAGCTCGGCCGGGTCGGCCTGGTGGGTGGCGTGGATGCCGAGTTTGTCGCCCTCGTAGCGCGGCACGATGTGCACGTGGATGTGGAACACCGTCTGCCCCGCCGGCGCGCCGTTGAACTGCGCCACCTGCACACCGGCCGGCTCCAGTTCGTCCACCACCGCCTGGGTCAGCTTGCGCACCACGGCCATCACCTTGGCCAGGTTGGCGTCGTCGATCTCCAGGATGTTGCGCGCCGGGGCGTTCTTCGGAATCACCAGGCAGTGGCCGTAGGACTGGGGGAACAGGTCGAGGAAGGCGAGCACGTCATCGTCTTCGTACAGCTTGTAGCAGGGAGCCTCGCCGCGAATGATCTTGGCGAAGATGTTCTGGGCGTCGTAGGTGCCTTGCAGGCTCATGGGGTTCTCCGTGACCGAGTGGAACGACAAGGGCGAACCATACCGGCTTCCGACCTGTCACGTAAGGATGTCGCCCGCACGGGCGGCCGGCTATCCTGACCACTTCGCCAAATCCCCGGAGCGCCCATGCCAGACCTTTCCGCCTTCCCCATCACGGGCAAATGGCCCGCCACCCGGCCCGACCACCTGCAGCTCTACTCGCTGCCCACTCCCAATGGCGTCAAGGTGTCGATCATGCTGGAAGAGACCGGCCTGGCCTACGAGCCGCACCTGGTCAGCTTCGACACCAACGACCAGCTCAGCCCCGAATTCCTCTCGCTCAACCCGAACAACAAGATTCCCGCCATCCTCGATCCGGACGGGCCGAACGGCACGCCGCTGCCGCTGTTCGAGTCCGGCGCCATCCTCATCTACCTCGCCGAGAAGACCGGCCAGCTGCTGCCCCGCGACCCGGCCGCGCGCTACCAGTGCATCCAGTGGCTGATGTTCCAGATGGGCGGCATCGGCCCGATGTTCGGCCAGCTCGGCTTCTTCCACAAATTCGCCGGCAAGGACTACGAGGACAAGCGTCCACGCGACCGCTACGTGGCCGAATCCGCGCGTCTGCTCGGCGTGCTGGACAAGCACCTGCAGGGCCGCGACTGGATCATGGGCGACGACTACAGCATCGCCGACATCGCCACCTTCCCCTGGGTGCGCAACCTGATCGGCTTCTACGAGGCCGGCGAACTGGTGGAGTTCGAGCGTTTCGCCAACGTCCGCCGCGTGCTCGACGCCTTCCTCGCCCGCCCAGCCGTGCAACGCGGGCTGAGCATCCCGCAGCGCGGCTAGGCCGCAATCCGGCACTGGCGCGATGCCCGTGCCGGCGCAGGCTGCCCTCCTTACTGATCCGAAAGTGGACTGGCAATCAGCCATCAGACTGGATATAACCCTGTGAAGCGTGCTGGTAATGGCCTATCAGTCAGCCACAGGGACGAGGCTATCAGCGGATTTGCATTCACTGCCTGCAAGGAACTGCGATGACTGACGACGTGATTGGCGTAACGGTTTGCGACGAGTGCGGCACTCGCTACAAGCTTCGGGAAAGAAACCGCCACCAGCTGGGAAAACCGGCGCGCTGCCAGAAGTGCAATACCATCTTCACGGTCGAACTCGTCGATCCCACGCCGCTGGAAAACGCGGCAATCAAGAACGAGGAAGAACAGGCCCAGGAAGTCACCGAGCGCAAGCGCCAGCGCAGAACCAGGGAAGAAATCCGCCAGGAGTACCTGGACACCATCCGTACCGGCTTCAAGTCGCTGCATCCGCGCCTGGTCGCCATGGACCTCGCGGAGAAGTCGTCGGAAGAAAACGTGCGGATATGGGTCATCGACAGCCTGATCAACGCCCTCGGCTACAGCCACGACGAGATCGACACCGAAGTCCGCACGCTGGGCAAGCGCGTCGACATCGCCCTGAAGAAGAACGGTCAGATATTCCTCGTCATCGAGTGCAAGGGCGTGCGCACCAAGCTCGGCAACAGCGTCAGGGACCAGGCGATCAATTACGCCACCAGCCTCTCGGCGCCTTGGGCCGTCATCACCAACGGACATATCTGGCGCCTGTACCGCATCATTCCACGCCAGGGCCGCGACCCGAAGCTCGTCGAAATCTTCGATGTGGCGCTGCTGGACGCGGACGGTGTCAGCGATAGCGATGTGGAAAGCCTGTTCCTGCTCACCGCCCGCGCGCTGTTCAGCGGCGATACCGAAAAGATGAGCCACCTGATCGCCTGCACCACCCGCCGCAAGATTCTTCAGGCACTGACCTCGGATCGCGTGGTGAAGGCCATGAGGATGGAACTGATCGAAAGCTATCGGGAAAGCAACGGCGTGAACGTGCCCCTGGACGATGCCGGCACCAAGTCGGTGATCGCCGACGCCTTCGGCGTGGAAGACCTCTGACGGGTCGCCGCTCGATGCGCGACAGCCGTCATCCATTGCTCTCGACGCAGGTGCGCTCGGCGCGCGGTGCAGGTATCTTCGGCGTCCTTTCCCCGCAGTAGTGGACCCATGAGCCGCATCCTCGCCCGCAGCCTGCTTCTCGCCATCGGCGCCCTGTGCTCGACTGCCGCCCTCGCCCGGGTGGAGGTCGAGGCCGCCGAGCAGAAGCCTCTCGGCCCGATCCTGATCGCCAAGATTTCCGAGGAGATCGCCCCCGGCGACTACGAGGCGCTGTTCAAGGGGCTGCAAGCTAATCCGGGCAAGTACGCCCGCAAGGTGGTCCTGCTCGACAGCATCGGCGGCAGTGCCGCCGAAGCCATGCGCATGGGCCGCCTGCTGCGGGAAACCGGCTTCGAGGCGCTGGTGCCCTCCACAGGCGTGTGCCAGGGCAGCTGCATCTACCTGCTGGCCGCCGGCCACAAGCGCACCGTGCGCGGCCACGTCGGCCTGCATCGCCCGCACTTCCCGGCGGGCGAATCCGCCCAGGCGCGCCGGGCCGGCATGCCCTACGACCCGGCCGGCTACCTGCGCGCCATGGGTGTGGCGCCCGCCCTGGCCGCCGACATGCAGGCCATCGAACCGCAGCGCATGAAGGTGCTCATCGCCGACGACCTCAAGCGCTACCGGCTGGACTGAACAGCGGCGGGCCAGCCCGGAAACGACTGCGGCGCCCGAGGGCGCCGCAGCGGGATCAGGCCTTGGCCTTCTTGCGGAACAGGCGTTTCCACCAGTGCTTCGGACGGGTCACCGAGTTGCCGGAGTAGGCCTTCTGCGAATATTTCGGGAAGACGCCGAACACCTGCTTCATGCGGTAGTTCTCCAGGCTGTAGCCGGCGTCCAGCGCCTCCTGGTAGTAGCGCTCGAACAGCGCCTGCAGGTCCTGCCTCGGGTGCGGCATCACGGTGCCGTCGAACCAGTGCTTGCGCCCTTCGCGCTCCAGGCGGGGAAAGGAAATACCGTGGGAGAACTGGGTGCCCATGTCCGAGTAATGGAGGATCCTGATCTGCTCGACCGGGGTGTTCTCGCCGTCGATGTTGTTGTACTGGGTATCGAACGGCTGGATCACCTCGGTGTGGGTCTTGTAGTACTTCTTCAACTGCTGGTGGATTTCCGGCTTGCCCCGCAGCTCCTCTATCGGTGGCAGGTGCTTCTTCGCCTCGGCGCAGTCCCACATGGACACGCAGAAGCGCCAGGATTCCTCCCCGCCCTTCGCCATCACCACCTTGCCGGGCTCGAAGGCCTGGTTCCACAGCTCCGCCAGATCGCACAGCACGATCACGTCGGTATCCATGTAGATGGCCTTGCCCTGGTAGTCGCAGAACGCCGGGATGCCCCAGCGGAACGCGGAGAACGGTGTGGTCCAAGCCTCGGTGCGCCAGCCCTGCTGCTGTTCCGGGTTTGAGTACCAGAAGCTCTCGGGGTCGCGGGAGAGCTGCATCCAGTGGATTTCCACCGGCTGCGAGCAGTGCTTGCGGATGCTGTAGTCCAGCACCATCATCTGCTCGAGGTCGCAATCGTTCGGATCGCAACCCACGAAAACACGAATCGTCTCCGACATTCTTGGCGAATCTCCCTGTTGTTCTGTTGGCAGTCACGGCATCGAGGCCGAAGCGCGGCATCATACTGCCAAACGTCTCTCCTGAAGATGCCCTCCAGCCCCCATCGGACGGGCAGCATCGCGCTTCCGACCACAGGCAGGATGCCAAAGAAAAGGCTATGTCCCCGTTGCGTGCTGCAGACGCTACAACTGTCCTGAGGAAGCCTGTCTGGGAGACGGTAGGGTGGTTGGGCCACAGGCCGTAACCCACCAGCGCAATCGACCGCACCACCGCCGGTGGGTTACGCCGGCAAGCGGCTTACCAGCCCTGTGCGTTGTGCGGTCACCCCCCTATAACTGAACGCTGCAGCTACCTGCCCCTGGATTATTCCCCTTCGGGCCAGCGCAAGCGCTGTTCAGCGATACAGCTGCTGTCCCGCCTGCGCGGGGATGACGGTTTCGGAAGAAACTTCCCCCTACCTCGTCATCCCCGCGCAGGCGGGGACCCAGAATGAGTCAGAGCACTACAACACGTAACAGAGACATAGCCGAAGAAAAGGGCAGCGCCCCGGAGCAGCCGGAGCGCGCCCGGGAGTCATTCGGGCTGAATGCGCCCTCCGCGCACTTCCACCCGCTTGCCGGTCTCGAAACGCTGATGCGGCGAGCGAATCCAGCGCTCTTCGCCCGCCTCGTCCCGCACCACGTAGGCAGTGCCGGTCTGGCCGCTGGCGCGTTGCGCCTGGGCTCCACCCCAGCCTCCCAGCGCCGCGCCGACCACCGCCCCGACCGGCCCACCGGTGGCGGCGCCGACCATCAGCCCGGTCAGCGCACCGAAGCCGGTGCCGACCGAATTCTCCTCCCGCTCGGCCACCACCTCGGCAGCCTGGACGGATTGCACGGCCAGCAGGCCGACACTGAAAGCAAGCAAGGTAAAGCGACGCATGGAAGTTCTCCGTTGGCAATTTTGTGCCCAGGGAACTACTCAGCTTTCATGCCAGAAAACTTGTCCTTTGAATTCAACAGGTTGAAAACTATGAATGTCGATATGACAGCATGACCAGAAAGTCCATAGGACAACTGGCGATGTCCGGATGACAGCGCAGCGGCAGACGAAGAAAGTCCTCAAGGTGCGCCCTACCTCGCCCCGCAGATGGATGGGTTGCACGGCACGCAGTGCATTGCATAACGTCGCACCACCGAACAGGATGTCGGGCCAACCGGTCCTGCCACGATAAGGAACTGCCGATGCGCCTCGGTTTCTGGCCGCTTTTTTCCGCCCTCACCGCCCTGCCGGTCGTCATCTACCTGATCAATCCGCTCGACGTTCCCAGTCTCGACCCGCGCCTGCGCCTGCTCGGCATCGCCCCTTTCCTGATCCCCGCGAACTCGATGAACCCGACTCTGGAGAACGGCGACCACATCATCGTCAACGCTTGGCCCTACCGGCTAGACACGCCGCAACGGGGCGACCTGGTGGTATTCCTTCACCCGCAGCAGACGGAGACCAAGTACGTGAAGCGCCTGGTCGGCCTGCCGGGCGAGCGGGTAGCGCTGCGGGGTGGCACCGTGTTCATCGATGGCGAGGCGCTGGACGAGCCCTACGTGCTGGACCTCGCCCAAGAGCGGACACCCGAAACCACCGAGATGGCGGAGCGGACGATCCCGGGCGGCGAGTTCTTCATGCTCGGGGACAACCGCAACCACTCGTACGACAGCCGCTACTGGGGGCCGGTACCGGCCGCCAACCTGATCGGCCGGGCCGGTAAGCTGCTCTGACATGCCGGCCGCCAGCGATGCGTATCCTTCGTGAACGCCCCTACGGGCTGGAGAGATCAGTAGAATGATCGCCCACTCCCGCAAGCCGATCCGACAGATGAGCAACGATCCCCTCCATGGCCTGACCCTGAAAGCCATCCTCCAGGCCCTGGTGGACAAGCACGGCTGGGAGCGTCTCGGCCAGCTCATTGCCATCCGCTGCTTCCAGCACGAGCCCAGCCTCGACTCCAGCCTCAAGTTCCTGCGCAAGACGCCCTGGGCGCGGGAGAAGGTGGAGGCGCTGTATCTCCGCGACATCGCCGGCAAGCACTGAACCGGGCAGGCGGATAAGCGGTCCGGCGACCTGCACGAATCTTCTAAACGCCGCCGCGCAAACCGGTTAAGGTCGGTACCCGCCCCGCCCACTCTCGCCGGAACGCCCGTGGATACACGCAACTGGATCGACTTCACGCAGGATGCCGACACCGGCATCGAGTCGATCCGCGCCCACTTCGAGGGCCACGCCTACGACCCGCACTGGCATGACAGCTACCTGGTCGGCGTCACCGAGCAGGGCGTGCAGCAGTTCAACTGCCGCCGGGAAAAGCACCTGAGCACGCCGGGCAAGGTGATCCTGCTGGAGCCGGGCGAGATCCACGACGGCCACGCGCCGACCGAGGAAGGCTTCACCTACTCGATGCTGTACATCGACCCGCAGTGGCTGGAGCGCGAGCTGCACGCGCTCTTCGAGCACGCGCCGGCGGACAGCACGCCGAGCTTCGCCAGCATCCTGAACAACGACAGCCGCCTGGCCGGCGCCATCTTCCGCGCCTTCCAGACCCTGCACCAGGGCGACCTGCGCATCGTCCGGCAGACCGCCATCGACGACCTGCTCGGCACCATGACCAGCCGCCTGCAGTGGCGCAAGCGGGAGAACCCCGACCCACGCCTGCCGCTGGTGGCCCAGGTGGCGCGCGACTACCTGCACGCGCACTTCGACCAGGACATCGGCCTGGACGACCTGGCGGCGGCCTGCGGAGTGGACCGCTTCCGCCTCGGCCGCGCCTTCAAGAGCGCCTTCGGCATCGCCCCGCACGCCTACCTGATCCAGCTGCGCCTGGCCAAGGCGCGTCAGCGGCTGGCCCGTGGCGACAGCCCCGCCGACGTGGCCAGCGCCCTCGGCTTCGCCGACCAGAGCCACCTGGGCCGATGGTTCCGCCGCGCCTACCGGCTCACCCCCGCCGACTACCGGCGCCGCTGCTCAAAGCTTCCAGACTGATTCGCCGCCGCGCCGGAACATGGTCCTCCCGATAAAGGAGACCCCATGCCATGCGTCGCACCCATCCTCCACGCCACGGCCGGAGGGACTGAACCATGCAGTCCCTGTTGCCCTTCCTGCTGTTCGCCTTCGTCGCCACCATCACCCCGGGGCCGACCAACATCCTGGCGCTCGGCCACGGCGCCCGCTTCGGCCTGCGCGCCACCCTGCCGCTGGTGCTCGGCGCCTGTCTTGGGGCGGCGCTGATCGTGCTGCTGGTGGGCCTCGGCCTGGGCGAGACGCTGCTGCGCTACCCTCGCGTGCAGCTGGCGATGAGCTGGCTGGGCGCGCTGTGGCTGAGCTGGCTGGCCTGGCAGCTGCTGCGCCACGCGGCCACGCCGCTGCAGACCGACGCGGCGGGCCAGCGCGAGCTGGGCCCGCTGGGCGCGGCGCTGCTGCAGCTGGTGAATCCCAAGGTGTGGATGATGGCGGTCGCGGTGGTCAGCGTGTTCGCCGCCGACAGCGCGGACAAGGCCCTGCGCGTAGCGCAGCTGTCGCTGATCTTCCTGCTGATGGCGCTGCCATGCATGACCGTCTGGGCCCTGCTCGGCGCCGGCAGCGCGCGGCTCCTGCAAGCGCCGGAGCGAATGCGGCGCTTCAACCAGGCGCTGGCGCTGCTGCTGTTCGCCTCCACTTGGATGGCGTTGCTGGTGTAGACCCGGACCATGCCTGGTGCGCGCGGCGCACCCTACGATGCGAGGTAGGGTGCGCCGTGCGCACCGCCACTGTGCTCAGCGCTTGGCTTCGAAGCGCTTCACCGATTCGAGCCAGGCCGGGTCGAGGCGGTTCTGCTCCACGTCCAGGCCGCGCGCCAGCATGGCCTCGCGGTGGGCATCGATCTCGCGGACCATCTGGCTGAGGTCGGCGCTGTTGCCGTCCAGCTGGTGCATCTGGCTCACGCCCAGGTGGTAGAAGCGCAGCAGCTTCATGGCGCTCTCGTCACCCGCCGCCACGCCGGCCTTCACGTGGTGCATCACGTTGGTCACGCTCATCAGGCTGCGCTTGAGCCGCCAGCCGTACACCGCCGCCGCCATGAACGGCCGCGACCACAGCTGGTAGCGCACAAGGGCGATGGTCAGGCCCAGGCCGGCCAGCACGCCGATCAGGTTCCACGTGAAGTTGTCGCCGCCGGGCGTGCCGAACAGCTGGGTGCTGGCGGTGGCGCAGAGCATGCCCAGCGCCAGGAACACGCCGGCCAGCAGGAAGGTGCTGCGGCGGGTCTGCTGGCGGTAGTGCTCGGGGCTCATGGGCTGGATGTCGAACATGGGATTCCTGCTGTCGGATGGGTCGGCGCCTCCGGGCCGGAGGCGCTGCGCGGATGCTACCCGCCCTCCGTCCGGCAGGCCAGATGCCACGCTCCGTCGACTGCCTCGCGCAACGGACCGTGCCGAATTGGCATACTCGCCGGCCACTGTCCGGGGAGTCGTCGATGAAAGGGAAATCACTGCTGGCCGCCTGCCTGATCGCCACACTGGCGGCCTTGAGCGTCGGTCTCTATCTGCTGGCGAACGACGCCAAACTGCAGGCCGACCGCTACGGGCTGCTGCGCGAGCACGACGGCCAGTTGCTGGTGCAGTTCGGCCAGCATCTGGTCTGGCTCGACCGCGAGGGCCAGGAGCAGCGCATCCTCGACCTGGGCGAGCTGGGCATCCGGGCGGAGGGCGACTTCGCGGTGTTCGCCAACGGCGACCTGCTGCTCTACCACCGCCCCGGCGAGCCGGGCCTGGCCCATGGCCTGACCAGCTGGTTGCGCCTGCAGGACCGGCATCCCAGGCCGCTGCAGGCCGGCGAAGGCTTCCGGCGCTGCAATGTGGACGGCTGCCAGCCGTTCGGCCGCGATCTGCCGGCGTTCGACGGCGCCTTCCACCTGCTGGTCGAGCCGGACACCCAGCGGGTCCATGTGGCCCACACCCGCGAATTCCGCCTGTACCTGCTCGACGAGCACGGCGAGCTGCTGGCCCGCAGCGGCATCGACGAGCTGCGCTTCCCCAACCAGCTGGTGATGCGCGGCGACCAGCTGTGGCTGGCCGACACCAATCACCACCGGCTCGCCCGGGTCAGCCGTGACCCGCAGGACTATGGCCGGGTCGAGGAGAGCCTGAACTTCCGCGTCAGCCAGCAGCACCGCTGGCCCCACCAGTTCGCCTGGGACGGCCAGGCCTGGTGGGTCAACGCCGGCGACCGCAACCTGGCCAACGGCCGGGTGGTGCGCCTGGACGACGAGGGCCGGGTCCTCGCCGAACTGTCGGCGCCCGAACTGGGCGACCCGCTGGCCATGGCCTGGTTCGCCGACAGCCTGTGGCTGGCCGACTACGAGGCCCCGCGCCTGCTGCGCTTCGACCGTGCCACGGGCGCCCTTCCCGCCGCGCAATCCGCCACCCTGACCCGGCTGGAAGCCGAGAGCCGGGCGGCCATCGAACATTGGCAGCTGCTCTCCCGCCTGGGCCTGGGCGGCTTCGTGCTGGTCATGCTGGGCGGCCTGTACGCGGCCTGGCGCCTGGAGCGCGAGGAAACCCGCGCGGCGTTCCAGGGCCTGCGGCTGCGCCCGCTCGACAAGCTGATCCAGCAACCGGCAGCGCCACTGCCGGTCGGCCAGACACTCTGGCTGGACAACCGCCTGCTGCGCTGGCGGCCCTGGATATTCCTGGTCCTGCTGCTCATCGCGGCGCTGTTCTGCAGCACCCTGCTGCTGCCACTGGCCGTCGCCGACCAGCCGCCGGCGATCACGGGACCGGTCGCGGCGATGACGGGGGGCGTGCTGTTCCTCCTGCTGCTCACCGCCTGGCTGATCGACAGCCTGTGCCGGCAGCGCGTCGGCCTGCGCGATGACGAGTTCCTGATCCAGCAAAGTGCGCGCCGGCAGGTCGTGGTGCCTGCCGAGCGGCTCGGCTACGGCGCGCAGCACCTGCTGACCGACGACGCCTGCGTGGCGCTGGGCAACGGCCTGTTCCTGTTCTTCGACCACCGCCAGGTCGAGCAGTACCTCTACCCGCGCCTCAAGCAGGCCCGCGCCCGGAACCCCTGGGCCGCCCACCTGGCCCTGTGGCGCAGCCGCCACCCGCAACTGCTGGCGGGCGTGCTGGTGATCGTCGTGGCGCTGGGCATGCTGCTGGCGCTCAGACTGCTGACGTGATCCGCCCCGCGGACATCCAGCCGAGACCAGACCCATCGGACCACCGCCTACTCGGTGACAGGCACTAGCGGGATCAGCTCGACGTTCCTGGCGCCGGGCTCGGGGGTGAAACCCAGGTCGCCGAACCGGTACCAGTCCTCGCCGAAGGTCTCGACCGGGTGCATGGTGCGGTCGGCGCCGTTGCCGCAGGCCAGCGAGGTGGCCGGGCAATACAGGTCGCACCCCCAGCAGATGCGCTCGGGATGGGGCGGATTGAGCGGGAATTTCTTGGCCATGGCGTGCCTGGTGCGGACTGCCGCGATGCCTGCAGGCTACGGCACCGGGCCAGCCACGCCTTGACCTGGGTCATCGGCGCGCCGGCTCAGTACACCTCGATGCGGTCGCGGCCCTCGGCCTTGGCCTTGTACAGCGCACGATCGGCGCGATCGAGCATGTGCTGCGGGCTCTCGTCGCCACGGAACTGGGTGATGCCGAAGCTGGCGGTCTTGCGCAGCACGGTATCGAAGTCGAACTGGCGGATGCGCGCCTGCAGGGCGAGCGCCGCGGACCGGGCCTGTTCGGCGTCGATCTCCGGCAGGATGATGAGGAACTCCTCGCCGCCCAGGCGGCCGACCTTGTCGCAGTTGCGCACGTTGTCACACAGCAGCGTGGAGAACTGGCGCAGCACACTGTCGCCCACCGCATGGCCATGGTGGTCGTTGACATGCTTGAAGTGGTCGATGTCCAGCAGGATCACCGAGAACGACGTGTCGTAGCGCTGGGCGCGGGTGATTTCATCGGCGAACAGCTGGTCGATGCGCGCGCGGTTCAACAGGCCGGTGAGGCCGTCGAGACTGGCGCTCAGGGCCAGCCGGTCCTGGTGCAGGAACATGATCTTGTGCGCCCTCTCCATCACGAACGCGCAGAGCAGACCGAAGGAGAATGCGGCGAGAATCCAGATGAAGTGCAGGCGATACGCGCCCGGCTGCAGGGCATCGACCAGGGTCAGCGCCATCAGCACCAGGGCCGAGCAGGAGGCCGTCAGCATGGCCTGGCGCAGGGTCAGGCCGGAGACGGTGAAGGTCCACATCAGGTTGAGGTAGATCTCCGGCACGAAATAGGCGAAGTCGGGGTTGCCACGGTTGAAGGCGAGGTTGGTCAGCACCGCGCTGACCGGCGCGATGCACAGCAGCGCCAGCATCCAGCGGTGCCAGGCGGGGAAGTAGCTGGCCACGCCCACCGCCAGGAGCGCCAGCGGCACCAGCACGCCGTGGGCCAGCAGGCGCAGGCCGAGGTGATCCCGGGCCACGTTCTGCTCGATGGCGGCGTAGATCAGGTACAGCACCATGGTCAGGAAGGCGACCGAGCGGATCTGCGGCAGCTTGGCCTGCCTGTACCAGCCGGCGAATTCCCGGCGCGTCGCCTCGGGCACGCCGTGCAACGGGTCGAGCGAGCGCTGCAGTTTCTCGATCAAGGTCAATCCGGGCTCCCCGCCATCTTCTCCGGATGGCTCATCTGTGTCGGCCTGATCCGCGCCGACATGAATGCAGAATGCCATCAGGCCTCGGCCTGGCTCCACTGTTTGGCCAGGCGCTTGTCGGACACTGCCATTTTCGTGCCCAGTTGCTGGGCGAACAGGGAGACGCGGTACTCCTCCAGCATCCAGCGGTACAGGGTCAGCTCCGGGTCGCGCTTGCCCTCCTGGGCGTGCTTGGCGGCGCGGGCCTGGTACTGCTCCCAGGCGGCGGTGAGTTCGCCGGTCCACACCCGGTCGCGCTGCACCTGGCCGCCAACCTTGTCCAGGCGCTGCTCGATGGCCTTGAGATAGCGCGGGACTTCCTTCAGCCACTCGCCCGGTGTCTCGCGGACGAAGCCGGGATACACCAGGTTGGCGAGCTGCTGCTTGATGTCGTTCAGCGCCATGGCCTGGGCCAGGTCGATCTTGCCCTTGAAGCGTTTCTGCAGGCCGTGGGCGAGCTTGAGGATGTCCAGCACCAGCCTGGCGATCCGCTCGGCATGGGCGGTCCAGTCGCCGCGCTTCTTCTCGGCCAGGGCGGCCAGCGCCGCACCGTCGCGCGGCAGGGCCGCCTCGCCGTCGAGCACACAGGCATCGAGGCTGGCCAGCAGGATGTCCTCGACCAGCGCCTCGGGGCGGCCCATTTCGCGGTACAGCAGGCCCAGTTCGGTGAGGCCCGGCAGCTTGCCGCGCAGGTACTTGGCGGGTTCGGCCAGTTGTTGCAGCAGCAGCTTCTGCAGGGCGCGGCGGTGCTGGAAGTCGGCCTCGGCCTGGGTCGGGAAGCGCCCTTCCTTGACCACGCCGCCCTCCTCCACCAGCGCTGGGAACACGGTCATGGAGAGGCCGGCGATCTTCTGCTGGGTCTTCTCGGCGACCTGGGCGAAGGCCCTGGCCTCCACCGGTTTCTGCTCCTGTTTCTGCTGCGGGATGGCCAGGGCGGCCTGGCTGGCCTCGGCGAAGCGCGCGGTCAGCTCGGCCAGGTCGCGGCCCTCGCCGAGGAACTTGCCGCGGGCGTCGACCACTTCCAGGTTCATCTTCAGGTGGCCGTCGAGCTGATCGGCGGCCTCTTCCCAGGCCTCGTCGGAGACGCGGGCGCCGGTCATGCGGGTCAGCTCGCGGCCGAGGGATTCGGGCAGGTTGCCCTCGCCGAAGACGATCTTGGCCAGCGCCGCGCCGACGAAATCCGGCACCGGCACGAAGTTCTTGCGGATGGCCTTGGGCAGGTTGCGCACCAGGGCCACGGCCTTGGCCTCGATCAGCCCCGGCACCAGCCACTCCAGACGCTCGGCCGGCAGCTGCGGCAGCAGCGGCGCCGGTACGCGCAGGGTCACGCCGTCGCGCGGATGATTCGGCTCGAAGTGATAGGTCAGCGGCAATTGCAGCTCGCCGAGCTGGAGGATGTCCGGGTACTGGGCGGCGGTAACCTCCTTGGCGTCGCGGGCCAGCACGTCTTCCTCGCGCATGATCAGCAACTGCGGGTTCTTCGCGCTCTCGACCTTGTACCAGCTCTCGAAGGTGGCGGCCTGGTGGATCTCCGCCGGGACGCGCGCCTCGTAGAAGGCGTACAGGGTTTCCTCGTCGGCCAGGATGTCGCGGCGGCGGGCCTTGGCCTCCAGTTCGTCGAGGCGCTCCAGCAGCTCGCGGTTGGCGGTCAGGCAGCGGGCGCGGCTGTTGATCTCGCCGCGCACCAGGCCCTCGCGGATGAACAGCTCGCGCGACGCCACCGGGTCGACCGGGCCGAAGTGCACCGGCCGGCGGCCGACCACGATCAGCCCGTACAGGGTGACCTGCTCGAAGGCCACCACCTGGCCGCGACGCTTCTCCCAGTGCGGCTCGAAGTGGTTCTTCTTGATCAGGTGGCCGGCCAGCGGCTCGATCCAGTCCGGCTCGATCTTCGCCACCATGCGGGCGAACAGCTTGGTGGTCTCCACCAGCTCGGCGGTCATCACCCAAGTCGGCTTCTTGCGGCCGATCACGCTGGACGGGTGAATCCAGAAACGCCGCTGGCGCGCGCCCAGGTAGTCGCCGTCCTCGGTCTTCTGGCCGATCTGGCTGAGCAGGCCGCTGAGGATCGCCTTGTGCACGGCGGCGTAGCCCTTGGCGCGCTGCGCCGCCTCGCCGGCCTCGGCCTGCTCGCGGACGATGACGTTGACCTTGGTGTCCCTGGTCGGCGCCGCTCCCACCCGGCGTCTGCAGCTGCAGCTCGCGGGCGATCAGCACCAGCTGGCGGTGGGCGTCCCTCCATTCGCGCAGGCGCAAATAGTTGAGGAAGTTCTTCTTGCACCAGCTGCGCAGCGGGTTGCTGCCCAGCTCCTGGCGCTTTTCCTCGAAGCCGCGCCACAGGTTGATCAGCGCGGCGAAGTCGGAGTCCACGTCCTTCCACTGGGCATGGGCCTGGTCGGCGGCCTGCTGGCGCTCCATCGGCCGTTCGCGCGGGTCCTGCACGGACAGCGCCGAGGCGACGATGAGGATTTCGTCCAGGCTGCCGAGCTTGGCCGCCTCCAGCACCATGCGTCCCAGGCGCGGGTCGATGGGCAGGCGTGCCAGCTGGCGGCCGATGGGCGTGAGCTGGCTCTCGCGGTTGACCGCCGACAGCTCCTGCAACAGGGTGAAGCCGTCGCTGATGGCCTTGCCGTCCGGCGGCTCGATGAAGGGGAAGTCCTCGATGCTGCCCAGGCGCAGGTGGAGCATCTGCAGGATCACCGCCGCCAGGTTGGTGCGGAGGATTTCCGGGTCGGTGAATTCGGGACGGCCGAGGAAGTCCTCCTCGCTATAGAGGCGGATACAGATGCCCGGCTCGACCCGGCCGCAACGGCCCTTGCGCTGGTTGGCGCTGGCCTGGGACACGGCCTCGATGGGCAGGCGCTGGACCTTGGCGCGGTAGCTGTAGCGGCTGATGCGCGCAGTGCCGCTGTCGATCACGTAGCGGATGCCCGGCACGGTCAGCGAGGTCTCAGCGACGTTGGTGGCCAGCACGATCTTGCGTCCGCTCATGGGCGCGAAGATCTTCTGCTGCTCGGCCGGGGTCAGCCGCGCGTACAGCGGCAGCACCTCGGTGAAACGCAGGTTGGCCTTGCGCAACACCTCGGCGGCCTCGCGAATCTCGCGCTCGCCGGGGAGGAACACCAGCACGTCGCCGGGGCGCTTGCCCTCGGCCTTCTCGTGCGCGGCAATCTCGTCCAGCGTGGCGAGGATGCCCTGGTCGACGGTGAGGTCGTCGAGCAGGCTCTCCCCCTCCTCGTCCACCTCGGCGGCCAGCGGGCGGTACCAGGTCTCCACCGGATAGGTGCGCCCAGACACCTCGATGATCGGCGCATCGTTGAAGTGCTTGGAGAAACGCTCCAGGTCGATGGTCGCCGAGGTGATGATCAGCTTGAGGTCGGGGCGGCGCGGCAGCAGGGTCTTCAGGTAGCCGAGCAGGAAGTCGATGTTGAGGCTGCGTTCGTGGGCCTCGTCGACGATGATGGTGTCGTACTTTTCCAGGAAGCGGTCGTGCTGGGTCTCGGCCAGCAGGATGCCGTCGGTCATCAGCTTGATCAGGCTGCGCTCGTTGGACTGGTCCTCGAAGCGCACCTGGTAGCCGACCAGCTCGCCCAGCGGCGTGCCGATCTCCTCGGCCACCCGGGTGGCGACACTACGCGCGGCCAGGCGGCGCGGCTGGGTGTGGCCGATCAGGCCGTGGGTGCCGCGGCCGATCTCCAGGCAAATCTTCGGCAACTGGGTGGTCTTGCCCGAGCCGGTCTCACCGGCGATCACCAGCACCTGGTGCTGCTCCAGCGCGGCCTTGATCTCGTCGCGCTTGGCGGCGATGGGCAGGGCGTCGTCGTAGCGGATGGTCGGGATGCTGCGCTTGCGCGCCTCGACCTTGGCCACGGACGCCTGGAAGCGTTCCAACCACTGCGCCTGCTTGGCCTCATCCCACGAAGGCGTGCCCGAATGCTTCTGCAGCTCGTGGAGCTGGCGGCGCAGGCGATGGCGGTCGGCGATCAGGGCGTGATCGATATTCTTGTGCAGGGAGGCGATGTCGGTCATCAGGCGGCGCAGGCAATCGTGGCAAAGGCGCGATTGTCGCAGATTCCGCCACCGAATAAGACGCCCGCAAGGTGCGCCGTGCGCACCGTATGGTCAGCGCGTGGCGGTCACCGGCAGGCTGCGCAGCGCCTGCGGCACGCTGCGCAGGGCCAGGTCCTGGGCCTGGATCGACGCCCAGGCGTAGCCCTGCAGGTCGCCCGGGTTGGCCTGGTCGAGCCGCGCCAGCTGCTCGGCCGAGGGCGCCGGCGGTTGCACGCCGTAGATCAGCGAATAGAACACCGAGGCGGCCAGGTAGCTGCCGGCGTAGCTCGGGTGGCTGCCGTCCTCGATGAACAGGTGCGGCTGCGGCGACACCGCCAGCGCGCGCTTCCAGGCCTGGCCGACCGGCGCCAGCAGGGCATGGGTCTCATTGGCCAGCTCGGTGTAGACGCTGTCGAGCTGGTCCTGCATGGCCGGCCTGGCCTGGCGGGCCCAGGTCAGGTAGAGAATCGGCTGGGCGCCGGCCTCGCGCGCGGCGGCGGCTACCCGGCGCACGTATTCGCGGGTCAGGTCGGGGTCATCCACCGGCATAGTGCTGAAGTCCTGGATCACCACGTAGTCCCAGTGCTGGCCGGCGATGACCTGCTGCACCTCGCCGCGTTGCCAGTGGGCCTGCAGGCTGGCGCCGCCGAAGGTCACGTCGCGCACCTGCAGCGGGCGCGGCTGGGCGGCCTCGACAGACATCCGCCGGACCATCTGCGGCAGGTCGTTATAGAAGGTGTAGCTGTTGCCCACGAACAGCACGCTGATCGGCTGGCCCGGCAGGGTCGAGCCGATCACGGGTTGCGCGGTCGGCAGATCGCCGGCCACGGCCTGGCCGACGACGGCCACTCCCAGCATCCAGGCCAGGAGGATTCGACGCATGGAAATACGCATGGAGGTCCCCCGGAAAGCGCAACGGCGCGGGTTACGGGCCCGTGCACGACCGCCGCAGGGTATGCGAATCGACCGCTGTCGCAATGCTGGCACTTGGCATTGGCGACGAGAGGTCATACCGTTCAGGAGAGATGGTGGCCGTTGACCGTGGTCAAAGTCCCATTCCCGCGACTGGGCAGAATATGGCCAAATGCCAGTCGGCTTGCGTGCAGATAGAGCGACCTATGAAAAACTGGATCCTCAACCTCTCCCTCAAATACAAGTTCTGGGCCGTCAACCTGGTGGCGTTCGTCACCACCCTGATGCTGGTGCTGTTCGCCATGCAGCAGGAGCAGTCGGGCCGCATCGACGCCGCGCGCGAGGCCGCGCAGGCCAGGGCCGCCCTGCTGGCCGCCTGGCCGGCCGGCAGCCCGCTGCCGAACGACACCGGCACGCTGCTGTTCGCCAGCGGCGCCAAGCCCGCCCTGCCCGGCGTGAGTGGCAGCGAGCGCGGCTGGGTGGAGGTGGAGCACGACGGCCTGTGGGGCGACCGGCCGGTGGTCGGCGCCTGGCTGCAGGACGTCGCCGACGGCCAGCGGGCGGCGGTGACCGTCCGCGCGCCGAGCCTGTGGCAGGTGTTCGAGGCGCGCGCCGGGGCCTACGCGGTCTGCGTGTTCGTGCTGATGCTGCTCCTGCTCGGCGCCTCGCAACTGCTGATCCGCTTCATCCTCAGCCACCTCAACCACCTCAAGGACGTGATGCTGCACGTCGAGCGCAGCGGCGACCTGTCCGCCCGCGCCAGCCTGGACAGCCGCGACGAGGTGGGCCAGATGGCCGGCGCGTTCAACGCCATGCAGGCCGGCTACCAGCGCGTGGTCGGCACCGTCGCCCAGGCCGCCGCCAGCCTCGACGAGGGCGCGCGCCGCCTGGCCGCGAGCATGGAGCAGGTGCGCGGCGGCATGCTCGGCCAGCAGAGCGAGACCGACCAGGCCGCCACCGCGATCAACGAGATGTCGACCACCGTCCACCACATCGCCCAGCACGCCGCCGACACCCGCGACCAGTCCACCGAGGCGGACCGTCTCAGCGGCGTCGGCCAGCAGGTAGTCGGCCGCGCCAGCCACGCCATCGCCGCGCTGTCCCAGGGCGTGCAGCAGACCGCCGAGATGATCCAGAAGCTGGCCGACGACAGCCGCACCATCGGCGGCATGGTCGAGACCATCCACGGCATCGCCGAGCAGACCAACCTGCTGGCGCTCAATGCCGCCATCGAGGCGGCCCGCGCCGGCGAGATGGGCCGCGGCTTCGCCGTGGTGGCCGACGAGGTGCGCAACCTGGCCAAGCGGGTGCAGGACTCCACCGACGAGATCACCCGCATGATCGGCGCCTTGCAGGCCGCCAGCCGCGACGCCGTGGAATTCATGCAGGAAAGCTCGATCAAGGCCGACCAGTGCGTGCAGGAGGCCGGCGCCGCTGGCGAGGCTCTGGGCCATATCGCGCGGGCGGTGGCGCTGATGCGCGAGAGCAACACCCAGATCGCCGTGGCCGCCGAGCAGCAGAGCCAGGTGGCCGAGGAAATGACCCGCTCGGTGGTGGGCATCCGCGACGTCACCGAGCAGACCGTGCAGCAGACACTCGCCTCGGCCAGCACCAGCGCCGAGCTGGTAGGCCTGGCCGACGACCTGGGCAAGGCGATCCGGCGCCTGAAGCTGTGACCGCCGGCTGAAACGAAAAGGCCCCGCTCATGCGGGGCTTTTTCTTGGCTATGTCCTCAATAGTTGTTGCCCCCTTGTGGGAGCGGCTTCAGCCGCGAAATTCGCGGATGAATCCGCTCCCACAAAAGCAGGATTGCGCCACCAGCACGGGGAGATAGCCTTTTTCTTGGCCGTGTACCCGTTACGTGTTGTAGCGCCCGGACTCATTCTGGGTCCCCGCCTGCGCGGGGATGACGAGGTAGGGGGGAATTTCTTCCGGAACCGTCATTCCCGCGCAGGCGGGAATCTAGGAGCAGGCAACTGCAGCGCTCGGATAAGGGGTTTGACCATCAACGCGTAGGGTGGGTCAGCCGCTTGCCGGCGTAACCAACCGGCGGTGCCGCAATCGATTGCTCTGGTGGGTTACGGCCTGTGGCCTAACCCATCCTATTGATATGGCAGGCAGGCCGTTTCCGCAGGGCAGCGGTAGCGCCTGCAACACGCAACGGGGACCTAGCCTTTTTCTTGGAGACGAGCCAGGCACGGCACCCCTAGGTAGCATCCGGCGCCTGCCCGGCGCCGCTCCCGGCCAGCGGTTCCTGCGTCTGGCAGCCGTCGTCGTTACAGGTCAGCCCTTCGACCTTGGATGCGGTGTCGACCCGCACGTCCACCGACATGCCGACCCGCAGGTGGCCGATCAGCGGCTGGCCGGCATCGAGCACAATCTTCACCGGAATCCGCTGCACCACCTTGGTGAAGTTGCCGGTGGCGTTGTCGGGCGCGACCGCGGCGAAGGTCACACCGGTGGCCGGCGCCAGACTCTGCACATGGCCGTGCAGGACCTCGTCGGGAAAGCTGTCGACGCGGATGCCGACCGCCTGCCCGGGGCGCATGCGGTCGAGCTGGGTCTCCTGGAAGTTGGCGACCACGTAGGCCTGCTCCAGCGGCACCACGGCCAGCAGCACGTCGCCGGGCTTCACATAGGCGCCGACCCTGACCGCGCGGCGCCCGACCATGCCGTCCACCGGGGCCCGCAGCCGGGTGTGCGAAAGGTCCAGCCGGGCCCTTTCCAGATTGGCCTGGGCGCTCTGCAGCGCGGCCTCCGCGGCGTCGCGCCGGGCGGCGAGGATGGCGGTCTGCTTCTGCGTGGCCAGCAGGCCGGCACGGTTCTCCCGCTGCTTGGCCCGCGCTCGGTCATAACGGCTCTGCGCCTGCTGCGAGTTCTGCACGGTGCCGGCGCCACGCCCGACCAGGCGCTCGTAGCGCTCGCGTTCGCGCTCGGCGAACAGCACCTGCGCCTGGTCCGCCTGCAGAGTCGCCTGGGCTTGGTCGATCAGCGCCTGCTGGCGCTCCAGGGTAGCCTGGGCGTTGGCCAGCTCGGCCCTGGCGCTGGCCACCTGGGCCCGGGCGCCGTCCAGTGCCGCGCGGTAATCACGGTCGTCGATGCGCGCCAGCACCTCGCCGGCGCGGACCCGCTGGTTGTCCTGCACCAGCACCTCGTCGATGAAGCCCGACACCTTCGGCGCCACCAGGGTGTAGTCGGCGCTGACGAAGGCATCGTTGGTGCTCTGCTCGTGACGGTCGGCCAGCAGGAAATACCAGCCGCCCCAGGCCGCCAGGCCGGCGAGCAGCGCCAGGCCCGGAAGCAGAACAGGGTTGGAGGGGCGGATAGTGGAATCGCTCATGACGGTCTCCGGCTCAGGTCGCGGCGCGCGACGGGTAGATGCGCGTCGGCACGAAGGGAATGATCAGAATCAGCACGACGGCCAGCAGCGCCGTGCACAGGTAGAGGTCCGACGAAGTCAGCACCAGGGCCTGCTGGTGCAGGCGCGCGGCCAGGCGGCTGCCGTCCTCGATCAGCGGCGAATTGCCGAGGCGGTCGACCAGGCGGGTCGAGTGGAAATGCAGGCGCGCGGTGGTCAGCGCATCCAGCACGGCGCCGGCGAGGATCGCGGCGAAGCCCTTGACCGAGTTGAACCAGGCCGAGGCGAAGGGCCCCTGCGCCGGCACGATGCTGCCGGTCGACAACATCAGCAGCGGCAGTACCGCCATCGGCTGGCCGAAGATCTGCAGCGCCTGCACCAGGTAGAAGTCGTCGCGAATCCAGGCCGAGGTGATCCGCGAGCCCAGCACGCAGGACAGCGCCAGCAGCGCCAGGCCGGTCGCCAGCACCCAGCGGCAGTCCACCCGGCGCAGGTTGCACAGCGCCGCCACCAGCGGCAGCGCCAGCAGTTGCGGCAGGGCCACCACCAGCAGCACCGGCGAGGTCTGCAGCGGCCGGTAGCCCTGCACCTGAGCCAGGTAGCCGGACGGGATCAGGCTCGACGCCAGCAGCACGAACAGCACGCCGCCGAGGGCGAACAGGGCGAAGCTGAGGTTGCGCAGCTTGAGCAGCTGCAGCTTGAAGAACGGCAGCGGGTGCCGCCATTCGTTGATCAGGAACAGCACCAGCAGCGCGCTGCCACCGCCGAGCAGCACACGGATCAGCGGCGAGGCGAACCAGTCCAGGCGCTCGCCCTGGACCAGCCCGATCACCAGCATGCCGATCGCCGGAAAGCCGAGCAGCAGCCCCAGCCAGTCGAACTGGGCGAAGCGCTCCAGGCGCAGCGGGTCCTGCGGCAGGCCCCAGGCGACGGCCGCCATGGCCAGCAGGCCGCTGGGAATGATCTGCCAGAACGCCCACTGCCAGCCGACGTGCTCGACCCAGAACGCCGCCAGCGGCGTACCCAGGCTGGGGCCGAAGGTGGCGGTCAGCGCGTAGCTGGCCAGGCCGTAGAGCTTGATGTTGGCGGGCAGGAAGCGCAGCGCCACCGTCATCAGCATCGGCGGCAGCGCACCGCCGGCCAGGCCCTGGAGCATGCGCAGCAGCATCAGGGTGCGCTCGTTGGGGGCAAACGGGCTGAGCAGGCCAAGCACCATGAAGGCGGCGATGGCGCAGAGGGTGAAACGGCGCAGCGACAGGGTCACCGAGAACCACGGGGCGAAGGCCATGGCGCAAACCGAGGGCGCGGCGTACAGGGCGATCAGCCAGCTGCCTTCGTCATGACCGATGCCCATGGCCCCGCGAATGTCGGCCAGGGCGACCTTGGTGACATTCTCGTTGAAGCCCGCCACCATCACCGCCAGCAGCACGCCCAGCAGGCCGATGACGATGCGCGGGCCGAACGCCACGACCGGCGGCGCGGCCACGGGCGCCGCAGCCGGCATGCCCTGGGCGGCGAGCGCGGCGCTCATCGGGCACGAGCCCTGGCGAAGGAAGAAACGAACGGCGACATGCGACGAGCCCGAACGATGGGAGTGGGCGAAGTCTATGGGTCGCCGGCAATGCCGAAAATTGCAATCTTCAAAATTAATACATGCATGAAACGCACGAATTTCAACTAGCCGCGCAAGCCCTCTTCGCAGCACTGCTTGATCAGGCCACGCAGCCAACGGTGACCGACATCGTTATCGAAGCGCGGGTGCCAGGACTGGCGCACCGGCACCCGCTCCAGCGGCAGCGGAATCTCGAAACGGCGCAGCGGCAGGCCGAGGCGCTGGCAGGTGGTGGCGACTAGATCGGGCACCGGCAGGATCAGGTCGGACTCCATCAGCGCCAGCACGGCGGAGAAGAAGCTCGGCGAGATCAGCACCACGCGCCGGGTCAGGTCCAGCTCGGCCAGGCGCTGGTCGATGGGCCCGCGCGCAAGGCCGCGCCGGGAAATGCTGATCTGGTCGAAACGGGCGAAATGCTCGGGGGTGATCGGTGCGTCGAAGATCGGATGATCGGCCCGCGCCAGGCCGACGAACCCCGACTCGAACAGGCTCTGGGACTTGATCTCCGGCGTCAGGGTACGGGAGGCGCCGACGATCAGGTCGATGCGCCCCTCGCGCATGGCCTCGTCGTCGCCGTCGATCTCCGGCACGAAGCGCAGCACCACGTTGGGCGCCTGCTGATGCAGGCGCTCCACCAGCTGTCCGCCGTAGCAGACCATGAAGATGTCGTTGGTGCGCACGTTGAACTGGCGCTGCAGCGTCGGCAGGTCGATCTCCGAGGAGCGGAACAGCCCGGCGGCCTGCTCGACCACGCCACGCACCTGCTCGCGCAACTCCAGCGCCCGCGGCGTGGGCACCAGGCCGCGACCGGCGCGCACCAGGATCGGGTCACCGACCGCCTCGCGGATACGCGCCAGGGTACGGCTCATGGCCGGCGCGCTGAGGTGCATGCGCCGCGCGGCACCCACCACGCTGCCCTCGTCGAGCAGGATGTCCAGGGCCACCAGCAGGTTCAGATCCGGCAGTTGCATGCAGCGCACTCTCCATCGGCAACGATTGCAGTGGGCGCACTGTATAAGCCCCGGTGGATCGCGTCGATGTGCGGCCATCTCGCCGGGACAAGGCCGTGGCGGGTCGACCAGGAGACAACGCTCCGTAACCCGTGTCTCTCCGCGTGGAGAAGGGGTCATAAGCCAGCGGAGTACGGAGCTGCCTCGGCGAATCGGGGATCGATCACAACCTCGGCATGTTCTTGGTCACGCAGTGGATGCCGCCGCCACCGCCGGCAATCGGGTCGATATTCACCTGGACCACTGTCCGCCCCGGATAGAGTTGGGTCAGCAGGTCCTTGCAATACTTGTCCGCCGCCGCGTCGCCGAACTGCGGGGCGATCACCGCGCCGTTGATCGGCAGGTAGTTGATGTAGCCGGGGGCGAAGTCCGGGTTGTTGCGGGTGTAGACGTTGTTGCGCTTCTTCAGGGGCGGCGGCAGGGTGTGCACCACCAGCTTGCGGCCGTCGGCGTCGGTGGCCGCCTTGAGGATGTTCAGGTGGGTGCGGGTCACCGCGTAGTCGTAGGACTTGGGGTCGTTGTCCAGGTTGGCGATGACCACACCCGGTTTGACGAAACGCGCGTAGAAGTCGACGTGGGCGTCGGTGATGTCCTTGCCCTTGATGCCGGGCAGCCAGATGATCTTGCGCAGGCCGAGGTTGGCCTTCAGTTCGGCCTCGATCTGCGCCTTGCTCATGCCCGGGTTGCGGTTGCTGTTGACCCAGCAGCTCTCGGTCATTATCGCCGTGCCGTGGCCGTCCACCTCGATGCCTCCGCCCTCGCCCACCAGCTGGCTGGCGATGTAGCTGGCGTCCAGCTCGTAGCTCAGGGTGTCGGCCACCTGGGTGTCGTTGCTGGCGCGCTGCTTGCCGCCCCAACCGTTGAAGTTGAAGTCGACCAGGCCACGGCCGCCCTGGCCGTCGACCACGAAGCAGCCGCCGTAGTCGCGCACCCAGACGTCATCCAGCGGCATGGTGAGGAACTTGATGTTGCTGGTGCCGCACTTCTGCTTGGCCTGGGTCAGCTGGTTGGAACGGCACAGCACGGTCACCGGCTGGTACTTGGCGATGGTCTTGGCCAGTAGGGCGATGCAGTCGTTGACCGGCGTGGCCCAGTCGTCCCAGATTGCCGCGGAGGCGGCGAAGGCGAGGATCACCCGCTCCTGCGGGGCATGCTCGTCGGGCATGTACCAGTTGCCGGCCAGGGCCGCGCGCACCCGCGGCGCGCCGATGCCCAGCCCCAGGGAAGCGACGGCGCCGATGCTGGCGGCCATCGTCAAGTGTTTCATGAAATCGCGACGCGTAGACATGGTGTGTCCCTCTTCTCGTTGGGGGTTGTGCTGCGCCATCAATGGCTTGCTGCTCCCTGGCGAGACGGATGGGCCGGCGGCCCATGGCCGGCTCAAAAATTCTTGTTGGCGCCCAGCACCAGGGTCGCCGAGCACACGTCGTCGAAGCCCATGTAGTTGGCGCATTCGCTGTCGCCGAGATCGGTGTCGACGTAGCTGGCCGACCAGTTCAGGCCGAACAGTTCCTTGCTCAGCTTGAGCTGCCACTCGCGGTAGCTGCTGCGGGTATCGCCGCTGCCGTCTAGCAGCAGCGGGTCCTTGAGGTCGACGTTGCCGTAGCGCAGGTCCAGGGCCACCTCGGCCGGCAGCAGGGTCTCGTAGCCGACGTAGCTGTACAGGTAGCTCTGGTCGCCGCCGAGGTTGTCCGAGTAATAGGCGCCGAGCTTGGCGCCGTAGGCGGTGAGCTGGCTGAAATACTCGCCGTAGTTGAGCGCGCTCTGCCGCGGGTATTCGTACTGGAAGTAGGCGGTGTCGAGGCTGATGTCGTCGCTGATCTGCCAGTTGTAGCCGGCGTAGTAGTCGATCTCCTGGCGCGTCTTGCTGCCCAGGCCGAAGTCGACGTTGGAGCTCCACACCCCGGCGTACAGGCCGCTGCTGTGGCTCAAGGTCGCCGAGCCCTGCAGCGCCGGGTCGTTCTGCGTCTGCGAGATGCCGCGGGTGCGGTAGTCGCTGTAGACGCCGGCATCCAGGTACAGGGCGAAGTCGTCGCTCAGCTCGATGGCCTGGCTCAGCCCCCAGGGGGCGAGCAGTGCGAGGGCCAGGGCGGCCTTGGGGTACGACATGGTGAGGCTCCTTTCTTGTTGTTGTGGGCATGGCTTCGCCGTGCCGCGCCGTTGGACGCGGCAACAGGCGCTGGTGGGACCTAGTGAGCGGTGGTCTTGAAGGTGGTCCAGGCGCGCATGCGCGCGCGCATCGAACGCTGCGGGATGTCCTTGCCGGGAATCAGCCGCGCGTAGGTGGCCTCATCGACGTAGATGTCCGGGTTGTTGCGCATGTCGGCGTCGACCATCGGTCGGGCCTTGGCACTGGAGGTCGGGTAGCCGGTGAAGTTGCTGATGGCCGCCATGTTCTCCGGGCGCATGACGAAGTTGATGAAGGCGTAGGCGTACTCCGGATGCCGGGCGTCCACCGGGATGGCCATGGTATCCATCCACACCGTGGTGCCCTCGCGCGGGATGTGGAAACGGAAGTCCGCCGGCCTGCCGGCATCGCTGGCGGCGCGCTGGGCCTGGGTGACGTCGCCGCTGTAGCCGAGCGACAGGCACAGGTTGCCGTTGACCAGGTCGGTGACCGGCTGCGACTGGAACTTGCGGATGTACGGCTTGATCGCCACCAGCAGCTCGGTGGCGGCCTTAAGGTCATCGGGCTCGGCGCTGCGCGGCGAGCGGCCGAGGTAGTTGAGCACCACGGCCATGACCTCGTCCGGCGAGTCGATCATGGAGATGCCGCAGTCGGCGAACTTGGCCGCGTTCTCCGGCTTGAACAGCAGGTCCAGGCTGTTCACCGGCGCGTCACTCATGCGCTTGCCGACCATCTCGGCGTTGTAGGTGATGCCGATGCTGCCCCAGGTATAAGGCACGGTAGCGTGCCGCGAGTACGGGTACTGGGTCTGCAGGCCGCGCAGGCCGGGCTCGATATCGGCCAGGTGCTGCAGCTTCTCGGGGTCGAGCTTCTGCAACGCGCCGGCACGCATCAGCCGCTCGGCCACGGTGTCGCCGGGGAAGATCAGGTCGTAGCCGCTGCGGCCGGACATCATCTTGGCCTCCAGCGTCTCGCTGCCTTCCATGACGTCGTAGATCACCCTGATGCCGGTCTCCCTGGTGAAGCTGGCGAGGGTGTCCTCGGCGAAGTAGTCGGCCCAGTTGTACAGGCGCAGGGTCTTGTCTTCGGCGACCGAAGCCTGGGCGCAGCACAGCGTCAGGGCGGCGAACAGCAGCGTGCTCTTGGTCTTCATGGTCAGGCTCCCCGAGGGTTCCAGTGGCTGTGCAGGTGGCGGCCATCCAGGCCCAGCAGCGCTCCGTACATCTCCGGGCGGCGGTCGCGGTAGATGCCCCAGGTCATGCGGTCCTCGCGCATGGCGGCGAGGTCCAGCTCGCGCACCAGCACGCCGCTGGTGTCGCGGTCGGCCTCGGCGAGCAGCTTGCCCTTGTGGTCGGTGATGAAGGACGAGCCGTAGAAGCTCATCTGCAGGCCCGGATCGGTGGTCGCCACCTCGCGACCGACGCGGTTGGCGGCGATCACCGGGACGATGTTGGCGGCGGCGTGGCCGCGCTGGGTCAGTTGCCAGTGATCGCGCGAATCGAATGCCGCAGTCCCCGACGTGGCGACGCCCGGCTCTGAGCCGATGGCGGTCGGATAGAGCAGTACCTCGGCGCCCTGCAGGGCCAGGCAGCGCGCGGTTTCGGGGAACCACTGGTCCCAGCAGATGCCGACACCGATGCGGCCGACGGCGGTATCCCAGACGCGGAAGCCGGTGTCGCCGGGGCTGAAGTATTCCTTTTCCTGGTAGCCGATGGCGTTGGGGATATGCGTCTTGCGGTACACGCCGAGCAGGCGGCCATCGGCATCGGCCACGGCCAGGGAGTTGAAGTAGGCGTTGCCGGCCTTCTCGAACCAGCTCAGCGGCAGGACCACGCCCAGCTCGCCGGCCAACGCGGCGAAGCGCTTGAGCAGCGGGCTGTGCTCGTATTCCTCGGCCAGAGCCAGGTGCTTGTGGTGCTGCTCGATGCAGAAGTACGGCGTGGCAAACAGCTCCTGCAGCAGGATCAGTCGCGCGCCGCGGGCGGCGGCGTCGCGCACCAGTTGCTCGGCGCGGTCGAGGTTCTGCTTGAGGTCCCAGCTGCAGGCGAACTGGGTGGTGGCGACAGTCAGTCTGCTCATGCTCTCACCCCTTCAGCGGCCAGCGCGGCTGCTGCTGGGTGATGCAATGCACCCCGCCACCGCCGTGGGCCAGCTGGTTGATGCGTACCGGCACCACCTCGCGGCCGGGGAAGGCCATGCGCAGGGTGTCCGCGGCCACCTGGTCGGCGGCGATGCCGTAGGCCGGCATGATGATGGCGCCGTTGCAGATGTAGAAGTTGGTGTAGGAGGCGCAGAACACCTCCGCCTCGGTGTCCACCGCGTCGGTCGCCTCGTACAGCTCCAGCAGCTCCAGCTTGCGGCCCTTGGCGTCGGTAGCCAGCTCCAGGGCGCGGCGGTTCTCGCGCACCACCTCGGCGTACACCGAGCCGTGGTCATGGGTGGCGTCCACCAGCAGCGCGCCGGGCTTGGCGAAGGCGCACACGCCATCGACGTGGCCATCGGTCATATCGCCAGTCACATAGTCCGGATCGCCCGGCAGCCAGATAGTCTTCTTCACGCCCAGCAGGCGGGCGAAGATTTCTTCCATCTCGGCCTTGCTCATGCCCGGGTTGCGGTTGGGGTTGAGCAGCACCGACTCGGTGGTGATCAACGTGCCCTCGCCGTCCACGTGGATGGCGCCGCCTTCGTTGCTCAGCGGCGTACCGAAGCATTCCAGGCCCAGGCCGTTGAGGATGCGCCGCGCCAGGCCCTCGTCGAGGCCGTGCTCGGACTTGCCGCCCCAGGCGTTGAAGCGCCAGCTGACGCCGGCCAGGCCCAGCTGCGGGTGGCAAACGAAGCTCGGGCCGGAGTCGCGGCACCAGCTGTCGTCCACCGCCAGTTCGATCAGTTCGACACCTTTGCCGCACAGTTCGCGAGCGCGAAACGCCGCCGACGGGTCGACCACCATCTTCACCGGCTCGAAGCGGGCGATGGCGTTGGCGACGCGGGCGAAGTCGATCTGCACCTCTTCCAGGGTCACGCCCCAGCCGGACTCCCACAGCGGCTGATTGTGCGGCCAGACCATCCAGGTGGCGGCGTGCGGGGCCCATTCGGCGGGCATGAACCAAGCGTTCGGAGTTGCTGCGTGCTGTTGCATACAAGTGCCTTTCAGTTAAGTCTTTGTTATCACTGAAAACCGCGAATGCGGTGATGGCTTGCATGCTAGGCCTGTAAAAAAGGCGCAACAAACGATAGATTTTGCGCAATCCTGATTAGCTGGACTTATCAATCATGCTCAAGCACTGGCCTCCCCTGAACGCCCTACGCGGCTTCGAAGCCGCTGCCCGCCTGGGCAGTTTCCACAAGGCGGCAGAGGAGCTTCACCTCACCCAGTCGGCCATCAGCCAGCAGATCCGCAGCCTGGAAGGCTTCCTCGAACAGCCGCTGTTCTTCCGCAACGGTCGCAGCGTGGCGCTGACCGACGCCGGCTTCGACCTGCTCAGCACCACCCAGGCGCTGCTGCAGCAACTGGCCGTGGGCATCCGCCGCCTGGAGCAGTACCGCAAGCCCAACCAACTGGTGGTCAACACCACGCCGGCCTTCGCCCGCCACTGGCTGGTGCCGCAACTGGGCGACTTCCATCGCCACCATCCGGACGTCGACCTGTGGCTGTTCACCAGCGACGAGGTGCCGGACATGGCCACCCAGACCATCGACATCGCCGTGCGCGACGACCTCACCGCCCAGGCCGAATGCAGCTTCCGCGTGCTGCTGGAAGACCGTCTCTATCCCGCCTGCCACCCCAGCCTGCTGGCGCTGCCTGCGGGCGAACGCACCACCCTGCACGGCGAGCGCGAGATGGACTGGGCCCACTGGCAGGTACAGGGCGGCGCCGATATCGGCCAACACAGCCAGGGCCTGAACTTCTCCGACCCCGGCCTGCTGCTGGATGCCGCCAGCCAGGGCCTGGGCATCGCCCTGGTCAGCGAGCTGCTGGCCGCCACCGCCTGCGCCCAGCAACTGCTTCAGCCGCTCAGCGAACAGCGGGTACGCGGCCCCCGCTGGAGCTGGCTGGTGCACCGCGACAGCGAGAACGACCCACTCACCCGCCAGTTCTGCGCCTGGCTGGAACAGCGACTGAGCCCCGGTACCGGCACCTGAAACCACGCGCCAGCCGTTATGATCGCGGCAGCCCTCAACGACTCAACCCGACACGGAGCAGTCATGCCCTTCATCACCACCCGAACCGTTCTGTTCGGCGACTGCGACCCGGCAGGGATCGTCTACACGCCACGCATCGCCTACTTCGTCATCGAGGCGATCCACGAATTCCTCTCCCACCGCCTCGGCGGCGAGGGCCTGCGCAAGGTGTTCGCCATGGGCATCCTGCCGCCAGCGCGGGCGCTGTCGATCGAGTTCCTCTCGCCCATGACTTGGGACGAGGTGATCGACATCGAGGTGCGCAGCGAAGCGCCCGGCGCCACCTCGTTCAGCTTCGCCGTAGAGGGTCGCCAGGCCTCGGGCGAGGTGACCTTCCGCGCCTCGATGACCCAGGTGTGCATCAGTCCCGAGAGCCGGCAGCCGATCGCCCTTCCCGACGCCCTGCGCCAGGCGCTGACCGGCGACTGAGCGAAGCGCGGAAACGAAAAAGCCCCACCGAGGCGGGGCTTTTTCAGGGGCGAGGCTCGATCAGGCGCTGGCCTTGAGCTTCTTCAGTTCCTCGTCGCGCAGTTCGCGGCGCAGGATCTTGCCGACGTTGGTGGTCGGCAGGGTGTCGCGGAACTCGACGAAGCGCGGCACCTTGTAGCCTGTGAGGTTGCCGCGCATGTGCGCCATCACCTGCTCCTTGGTGAGGCTCTCGCCCGGTTTGACCACCACGAAGACCTTGATCGCCTCGCCCGACTTCTCGTCCGGCACGCCGATGGCCGCGCACTGCAGCACGCCCGGCAGGGTGGCGAGCACGTCTTCCAGTTCGTTCGGGTAGACGTTGAAGCCGGACACCAGAATCATGTCCTTCTTGCGGTCGACGATGCGCATGTAGCCGTCGTCCTGGATCACGGCGATGTCGCCGGTCTTCAGCCAGCCGTCGGCGGTGAGGATCTCGTCGGTGGCTTCCGGACGCTGCCAGTAGCCCTTCATCACCTGCGGGCCCTTGACGCACAGCTCGCCACGCTCGCCCAGCGGCAGGTCGTTGCCGTCGTCGTCGATCACCTTGCACAGGGTCGACGGCACCGGGATGCCGATGGTGCCGATCTGGATATTCTGGTACGGGTTCACCGACACCACCGGGCTGGTCTCGGTCATGCCGTAGCCTTCGCAGATGGCGCAGCCGGTGACTTCCTTCCAGCGCTCGGCGGTGGCCAGTTGCAGGGCCATGCCGCCGGACAGGGTCAGCTTCAGGCTGGACAGGTCCAGGCGACGGAAGTCCTCGCTGTTGCACAGGGCCACGAACAGGGTGTTGAGGCCGACGAAGGCGGTGAACTTCCACTTGCCCAGTTCCTTCACCGTGCCCGGCAGGTCGCGCGGGTTGGTGATGAGGATGTTGTGGTTGCCGGTCAGCATCATCGCCATGCAATGGAAGGTGAAGGCGTAGATGTGGTACAGCGGCAGCGGGCAGATGACGATCTCGGCGCCTTCGTGCAGGTTGGAGCCCATCAGCGCCTTGGACTGCAGCATGTTGGCCACCAGGTTGCGGTGGGTCAGCATCGCGCCCTTGGCCACGCCGGTGGTGCCGCCGGTGTACTGCAGCACGGCGACGTCGTCGCTCGCCGGGCTGGCCTCGCTGAAGGACTTGCCGCGGCCGAGGGCCAGAGCCTGGGTGAGCTTGACGGCCTGCGGCAGGTCGAACGCCGGCACCATCTTCTTCACGTGCTTGACCACGGTGTTGACCAGCAGGCGCTTGAGCGCCGGCAGCATGTCGCCGACCTCGGTGACGATCACGTGCTTGATGCCGGTCTTCGGCAGCACTTCCTGGGCCAGGTGGGCCATGTTGGCCAGGCACACCAGCGCCTTGGCGCCGGAGTCATTGAACTGGTGTTCCATTTCCCGCGCGGTGTACAGCGGGTTGGTGTTGACCACGATCAGGCCGGCGCGCAGGGCGCCGAACACCACGATGGGGTACTGCAGCACGTTGGGCATCTGCACGGCGATGCGGTCGCCGGGCTTGAGGTCGGTGTGGTTCTGCAGGTAGGCGGCGAAGATGCCGGAGAGTTCGTACAGCTCGCCGTAGGTCAGGGTCTTGCCCATGTTGCTGAAGGCAGGCTTGTCGGCAAAGCGTTGGCAGGACTGTTTCAGTACGGCCTGGATGTTGGGGTACTGGTCGGTGTCGATCTCGGCAGCGATTCCGACAGGGTACTTGTCCTTCCAGAAGTTATCGGTCATGGAAGCCTACTCCTGAGCAACAGCTTGTCTGCACCGCGCGCAATGGCGGTTGTTTGTTGTGATGATTTGACCTTGACGCGAGCTGGTGACAGGCGCAAAGCGTGCCGAGAGTAGCAGCTTTGCCAGGGTGCGCCTAGCACCAAACACGGCCGGCGCGGTCAGGAAAACGACTGGAATGACCAGCGCAGTCACATTCCGGCGGCACCGGGAAAACGCCCTGGACAGGGCCTTTCGCCGCCTACAAAGACGAAGCGCCCGCACACGTCACCGTGTGCGGGCGCTTCGCGGGGGAGCGGTGCGACAGCCTCAGGCGATGTCGCGCAGTTCGCGGCGGAGGATCTTGCCCACCGGGGTCATCGGCAGCGAGTCACGCAGCACGATGTGCTTGGGCACCTTGTAGCCGGTGAAGTTTTCCCGGCAGAAGGACTTGATCTCGTCGACCGTCACGCCACCCTCGCGCGGCACCACGAACAGCTTGACCGCCTCGCCGGAGCGCTCGTCCGGCACGCCGATGGCGGCGCAGCTGGCGACCTTCGGGTGGGCCATGACCACATCCTCGATCTCGTTCGGGTACACGTTGAAGCCGGAGACGATGATCATGTCCTTCTTGCGGTCGACGATGCGCACGTAGCCGTCCGGGTCGATCACCGCGATGTCGCCGGTCTTGAACCAGCCCTCGGCGTCCAGCACCTCAGCGGTGGCTTCCTCGCGCTGCCAGTAGCCCTTCATCACCTGCGGGCCCTTGATGCACAGCTCGCCACGCTCGCCCAGGGGCTGCTCGCGGCCCTCGTCGTCGATCACCTTGAGCGAAGTGCCGGCCACCGGGATACCCACCGTGCCCAGGCGGGCCAGGGCGCCGTAGCAGTTGGTGGTGGCCACCGGCGAGGTCTCGGTGAGGCCGTAGCCCTCGACGATGGCGCAGCCGGTCATCTGCTCCCAGCGCTCGGCGGTGGCCTTGACCAGCGCGGTGCCACCGGAGTTGGTCAGCTTGAGGTTGGAGAAGTCGAGGTTCTTGAAGTCCGGGTGGTCCATCAGGGCGACGAACAGAGTGTTGAGGCCGAGCAGCGCGGAGAAGCGCCACTTGCCCAGTTCCTTGACGAAGCCGGGGATGTCGCGCGGGTTGGTGATCAGAACGTTGTGGTTGCCGCTGACCATCATGCACATGCAGTTCGCGGTGAAGGCATAGATGTGGTAGAGCGGCAGCGGCGCAATCATGATCTCGCCGCCCTCCTTCATCAGCGGCAGACCGTCTTCGCCGGTCTGCTGCAGGCAGTTGTGCACCTGCTGCATGTTCGCCACCAGGTTGCCGTGGGTCAGCATCGCGCCCTTGGCCACGCCGGTGGTGCCGCCGGTGTACTGCAGCACGGCGATGTCGTCGAGGCCGACCTTGACCGGCTTGAGCGCGTGGCCGCGACCGCTGCGCAGCACGTCCTTGAACGACAGCGCCTGGGGCAGATGGTAGTCCGGCACCATCTTCTTCAGGTGCTTGACCGCGGCGTTGACCAGCCAGCCCTTGAGCGGCGATTGCATGTCGCCCAGGCGCGCTTCGATCAGGTACTCGAGCTGGGTGTCGGGCAGCACTTCCTGCACCGACTTGCCGAAGGTGTTGAGGTACACCAGGGCGCGCACGCCGGCGTCGTTGAACTGGTGGCGCATCTCGCGCACGGTGTACAGCGGGTTGGTGTTGACCACGATCAGGCCGGCGCGCATGGCGCCGAACACGGCGATCGGGTACTGCAGGATGTTGGGCATCTGCACGGCGATGCGGTCGCCGGGCTTGAGGTCCGTGCTCTTCTGCAGCCAGGCGGCGAAGGCGGCGGACTGGCGGTCCAGATCGGCATAGGTCAGCGTCACCCCGAGATTGCTGAACGCCGGACGGTCCGCGAACTTCTTGCAGGATCGCTCGAACACTTCGACCACCGAGCGGTAGGTCGACAGATCGAGCTGGTTGGAGACACCGGCCGGGCGCTTGTCGTCCCAGAAGTCAGGTTGCATTGTTGTTATCCCCTTGACCTGAATGAGCTGACCGGCCACCTAGCGGTGCGACCGGGTTGCCCCGGAACTTAGCAGTTGTAAGGCCCGGCGCAAATACTCGGAGGGCCGTCATTGACCCTGTGAATCTTTACCATGCTTTTCCGGCGATCCCCGTCCGCCCCGCCGCCCTGCCCTATGCCTCACTCCGCAAGCGATGCACAATGCCGCGAATTCCCGGCACAAGGACCGCCATGCACCAGCAAGCCTTCTGGATAGATGCCAGCGACGGCACTCCCCTGCACATCCATCGCTGGCACGCCGACACCCCGCCCCGGGCGGTGCTGATGATCGCCCACGGCATGGCCGAGCACGCCGCCCGCTACGCGCGCCTGGCCGAGCGCCTGGTGCGCCAGGGCTACGAGGTGTACGCCCTCGACCAGCGCGGCCACGGCCGCACCGCGGAGCACGGCATGCTCGGCCTGTACGCCGAGCAGGACGGCTGGAACAAGGTGGTCGGCGACCTCTCCACCCTCAACCACCACATCCGCCGCGAGCATCCGCGACTGCCGATCTTCCTGCTCGGCCACAGCATGGGCAGCTACATCGGCATGGCCTACCTGATGCAGCACAGCTGCAGCCTGCACGGCGCCATCCTGTCCGGCTCCAACTACCAGCCGCTGGGGCTGTACAAGGCGGCCGGGCTGATCGCCCGCGTCGAGCGCTGGCGTCTCGGCCCGCGCGGGCGCAGCCGGCTGATCGACTTCCTCTCGTTCGGCTCCTTCAACAAGGCCTTCAAACCCAACCGCACCGGCTTCGACTGGCTCAGCCGCGACCCGGAGGAAGTCGACAAGTACGTGAGCGACCCGCTCTGCGGCTTCGTCTGCACCACCCAGCTGTGGTGCGACCTGATGCACGGCTTCCAGCAGATCACCCCGGTGCGCAACCTGGCGCAGATCGACAGCGCCCTGCCGCTGCTGGTGGTGGGCGGCGACCGCGACCCGGTCAGCGACGGCAAGCGCCTGGGCGACCTGGCCGAAGCCCTGCGCGGCGCCGGCCTGCTCGACGTCGAACTGAAGATCTACCCCGAGGCCCGTCACGAGGTGCTCAACGAGAGCAACCGCGACGAGGTCACCGACCACCTGTGCGACTGGCTGGAGCGGGCCCTGGCCCGCAGCCGCCAGTGCTCCAACCCCATCGAGGAACCCGTATGACCCAGGTCACCAACATCCCCTACGACGCGCTCGAAGTCGGCCAGCAGGCCAGCCTGACCAAGACCGTGGAAGAACGCGACGTGCAACTGTTCGCCGCCGTTTCCGGCGACAACAACCCGGTCCACCTGGACGCCGCCTTCGCCGCCGAAACCCTGTTCAAGGAACGCATCGCCCACGGCATGTTCAGCGGCGCGCTGATCAGCGCGGCCATCGCCTGCAACCTGCCCGGCCCGGGCACCATCTACCTCGGCCAGCAACTCAGGTTCACCCGCCCGGTGAAGCTCGGCGACACCCTGACCGTGCAGCTGGAAGTGCTGGAGAAGCTGCCCAAGGGACGCGTGCGCCTGGCCACTCGGGTGTTCAACCAGAACGACGAGCAGGTGGTGGACGGCGAGGCCGAAGTCCTGGCGCCGCGCGCCGAGCAGACCCTGAGCATGCCGGAAATGCCGAAGGTCACCGTCGGTTGACACATCCGTAGGGTGCGCCGCGCGCACCAAAGGCCGCATGCCGCGCCACACGGTGCGCACGGCGCACCCTACGGCCCGGACGCGGTTTCACCCGCCCTACTCCACCACCCTCACGCTCGCCGTCATCCCCGCGCTCAGCGGCAGGTCCTGCGGCACTTCCTCCAGCTCGATGCGCACCGGGATGCGCTGGGCCAGGCGCACCCAGTTGAAGGTCGGCTCGACATTGGCCAGCAGCTGGGCGTCCGGCGCGGCGTTGCGGTCGGTGATGCCGCGGCTGATGCTCTGCACCCGGCCGCGCAGCGGCTCGCCGCCGCTCATCAGGGTCACCTCGGCCGCCGCGCCGACGTGGATGCCGGGCAGCTTGGTCTCCTCGAAATAGGCCTGCACGTAGAACGACTCGTCCGCCACCAGGGCCATCACCGCCTGGCCGGCCTGCACATAGTTGCCCTGGGCCAGGTGCAGGTTGGTGACCTGGCCCGAGCGCGGCGCGCGCACCTCGCTGCGTTTGAGGTTGAGTTCGGCCAGCTTGACCTCGGCCTGAGCCTCCTGGAACTCGGCGCGGGCGATCTCGGCGTTGATCTGGGCGTTCTCGCGCAACTCGGCACTGATCGCCTGCGGCCCCAGGTGGGCGCGCCGCGAAGCCTCGTGCTGGCGCAGGCTGAGCTGCTGGCGGCGGGTCTCGGCCAGCGCCCGGGCCTTGTCCAGCGCCGCCTGGTAGCGCTCGCGGTCGATGCTCATCAGCAGGTCGCCGGCCTTGACCTGCTGGTTGTCGCGCACCTTCAGCTCGACCACCCAGCCGGACACGTCCGGGGCGATGGTGACCACGTCGGCGCGCACCCGGGCGTCGCGTGTCCAGGGCGAGAGCATGTAGAAGTTCCACAGCCACCAGCCGGCCAGCAGGGCCAGCGCGACCACCAGCAATGTCACCACCACGCGGGGCAATTCACGCATCACTCACTCCTTTACCAGGTCGCCAGCAGGGCCATCAGCCCGGCCAGCACACAGACATACAGGGCGCAGTCGAACAGCGCCTCGTGCCAGATCCAGCGCGCCAGCCCGGCCCGCTGCAGGCCCAGGCGCAGCAGGCCGGTCAGCAGCAGCGCCAGCAGCGCGTAGGCGAACATTGGGCTGAGCAGCACGCCGCCCAGCGCCCATTCACGCAACTCCATGGGGTTCTCCTTGGCGGGCGCACCACTGGCGCCAGCTGTGGGTGAGCTGCAGCAGCGCGGCCTCGGCCAGCCTCAGCTCGATGGCCGGCGGCTGATCGTGCAGGGCCCGCGCCAGGGCCTCGGCCGGGCCGTCCAGATCGTCCGCCCGCGCCGCGCCGGGACCGCGGCGCAGCAGCGCCTGCATCGCGTCGAAAAAGCGCCGCTCGGCCTGGCGCGGCGCCACGGGCGCGGCCGCCAGGCAGGCGCGCAGGTGCAGCAGTTCGTCACCCAGGTCGAGGCTGTCGATGCCGTCGTCCCAGCGGCTGCGTCGGGTGCCCGGCAGTTGCGGGTAGAAGCGCGCCAGTTGCAGCAGGCGGTCCGCCATGCGTCCGCCGAACCAGTTCTCGGCGCCCGCCAGGGTGCGCGAGCAGAGCCGCGCCAGGTCGTCCAGGGTCGCCTGTAGCAGGCGGCGGCCGTGCCACACCGGATCGCGCAGCACGATCAGGCGCAGCGCCAGCACCGCGCAGCCGACGCCGATCAGCATCGCCAGCGCCTCGTTGAGGAAGAAGGCGACGTCGTAGACCATGTCGTTGCGCGGCGCGCAGAGCACGATGAAGTGCAGGCAGAACGAGGTGGCGGCGCCCGCCAGCATCGGCCGCGCCATCGCCAGCAGGCCGAAGAACAGCGGCACGCCCAGGGCCAGGCAGAGCAGCGGGAAACCGTTCCACTGGGGCAGAAGCACCTGGCCCACCACGAACGCCACCGGCAGCGCGTAGAAGATGCCGCGCAGGAAGGCCATGCCGATCAGATCGGCGTTCTCGCGGCTGGCGAACAGGCTGCACACCACCGCCCCCAGCAGCAGCGCGCCGCTGGCGGCGGTCCAGCCGGTCGCCAGCCAGAACGCCGACAGGGTCAGCAGGGTCAGGCTGCTGCGCAGGCCGTAGACCGCCGCCGTCTGCAGGTCGCGGTGCCAGGACAGCGGCGGCGGCGCGTCCTGCGGCGCCGTGCCCTGCTCCACCGCCGCCAGCGCGATGCGCGCCCGCGACAGCTGGCGCACCAGCACCACCATGCGCCCGAGGCAGTACTGCCGTGCCAGGGGCTGGGCCGGATCGTGGGAGGCCTCCAGCAGGCGCTGGGAGAGCGCCTCCTCGCGCGCCTGGTCGGGTTCGGCGAGCAGCGTCTGGACCTCGTTCAGCAACGGGGTGAGCGCGTGGACGTCGGCCTCGTCCAGTTGCTGCCACTGGCGCGCCACGCCCCGCGCCAGGCGCAGCAGGCCGAGCAGTTCGCGGGTCAGCGCGCGCAGGCCGCGCGCCCGCTGGCGGCCGCGGTTGCCCTCGAACCAGGCGTGCTCGCGCTGGGCATCCACGGCGACGATGCGGCCGAGGGTCTCCAGCAGGCCCTGGCGCGCCGCCGTGCGCCCCTGCAGCGCCGCGGCCGCCGCCTGGGCGCCGCCCTGCCAGGCGGCGCGCGCCTGCTGCACCACCACCCGCTCCACCCGCTGCGGCCAGAGCACGGCGCTCACCGCCATCGAGCAGAGGATTCCGAGGCTGATTTCGGTGCAGCGCGCCACCGCCTCGTCGAATACCAGCAGCGGCTTGCCGGTGATCGGCAGGCAGATGATCGCCACCGTGTAGCCGGCCAGCACGAAGGAATAGGCCCAGGCGCTGCGCAACAGGGTCGAGGCCGCCGTGCACAGGCCCAGCCACAGCGCCATCACCAGCAGGAACAACCAGGGCGCCTGGGCGAACAAAGCCATGAACAGCACCGACAGCGCCGTGCCGACGAAGGTGCCGAGCAGCCGCGCCAGGCCCTTCTGCACCACCATGCCGGCCAGCGGCTGGGCGACGATGAACGCGGTCATCAGCGCCCACTGCGGCTGGTCCAGATCGAAGCGGAAGGCACACCACAGGGCCAGGCCGCCGCTGAGCAGCGTCTTGCAGGCGAACTGCAGCGCGGCGGGAGCGGGGGCGAACATGGCCGAGAGGAAATCGCGCACGGGATCGTCCTGAAGGAGATATGGAAAGAAGGTAGCCGGCCCCGGCCGGGGCGGCTAAACAATCAGGGCTAATTATTAGCTAACTAACAATAACCGTCCAGAGCGCCGCTGGACGAACGGCGGTTGCCATTAATTAATCGTTTATTTAATTATCAGCCCCATGAACCGACAGCCCCGCACTCCCCGCGCCCCCCGGGCGCCCCGCCGCCGATGCCACGGTGCAGCGCACCCAGCTGCTGGACATCGCCACCGACCTGTTCGCCCACCAGGGCATCCAGGCCACCCGCCTGCGCACCATCGCCGAGCGCGCCGGCGTGACCCCGGCCCTGCTCAACTACTACTTCGGCAACAAGGAAGGGCTGATCGACGCGATGGTCGAGGAACGCTTCATGCCCCTGGTGGCGAATGCCGCCGAGGGCCTGCGGCAGGCCGGCGACGAGCCGATGGAGCTGGTCGGCGCCTTCATCCGCGACATGAGCCGCAACGTCGCCGAGCATCCGTGGATCTCCCAGCTGTGGGTGCGCGAGATCCTCTGCGAGGGCGGCATGCTGCGCGAGCGCCTGATGGACCGCGTCGCCCCGCTGGTGCCGCTGCTGCTGGCCCAGCGCTTCGCCGCCGCCCAGGCGCGCGGCGCGCTCAACCCGGAGCTGGACCCGCGCCTGCTGGTGGTCTCGCTGATCGGCCTCACCCTGCTGCCCTACGCCGCCGCGCCCATCTGGCGTGGCGTGTTCGCCAACGCGCAGATCGGCGACGACGCGCTGATCGCCCACACCCTCGCCCTGCTGCGGGGCGCCATGGAGCCCTGAATGCACCGTCTGCTGCTTTCCAGCCTGTTGCTGGCCTGTCTGGCCGGCTGCGACGCCGGCGGCGAACAGCTGCTCGGCACCCTCGAATGGGACCGGGTCGGTCTGCCCGCGGAGGCCTCGGAAACCGTGCTGTCCTGGCAGGTGGCCGAAGGCGACCGGGTCGAGGCCGGCCAGCTGCTGCTGGAGCTGGACCCGCGCCGCCAGGACGCGCGCATCGCCCAGGCCCGCGGCGAGGTACAACAGGCCGCCGCGCGCCTGGCCGAGCTGAGCAACGGCGCGCGCAGCGAGACCATCGACTCGGCCCGCGCCAGCCTGGCGCGCAGCCGCGCCGAGCAGGTCGACGCCGAACGCAACTTCACCCGCATCGCCGAACTGCACCGGCGCAAGATGGTGGCCGTGGCCGAGCTGGACCGCGCCCGCGCCGCCCGCGACCAGGCCGGCGCCGCCACCCGCAGCGCCGAGGCCCAGCTGCGCGAGCTGACCAACGGCACCCGCCCGGAGCAGCTGGAACAGGCCGCCGCCGCCCTGGATTCGGCCCGTGCCGGCCTGGCCCAGCTCGAAGTCGGCCGCGAGCACCTGAGCCTGCGCGCGCCTCGCGCCGGCGTGGTGGACGCACTGCCGTTCAAGGTCGGCGACCGGCCGCCGGCCGGCGCCGAGGTGGCCAGCCTGCTGGTCGGCGAGGCGCCCTATGCACGGGTTTTCGTGCCAGCCGATATTCGTGCGCAGGTCCAGGTCGGCGACCGCCTGCGGGTGTTCGTCGAAGGCATCGAGCAGCCGTTCCAGGCCCATGTTCGCAACATCCGCAGCGAGGCCAGCTTCACCCCCTACTACGCCCTGACCGGCGATGACGCCAGCCGCCTGATGTACCGCGCCGAACTGCTGCTCGAAGGCGAAGCCGCGCGCCGGCTGCCGGCCGGCCTGCCGCTGCATGCGGAACGTCTTTCCGGTGAACCGCAGCGATGAACGGCAACGAGCTGGTGATCCGCGCACGCGGCCTGAGCAAGCGCTTCGGCAAGCTCACCGCGGTCAACCACCTCGACCTGTCGGTGCCGCGCGCCGAGGTGTTCGGCTTCCTCGGCCCCAACGGCTGCGGCAAGTCCACCACCATCCGCATGCTCTGCGGACTGCTGCAACCCAGCGAGGGCGAGGTGGAGGTGCTCGGCTACCAGGTGCCGCGCGACGCCGAGGAACTGAAGCGGCACATCGGCTACATGACCCAGAAGTTCTCCCTCTATGAGGACCTCACCGTGCAGGAGAACCTGGAATTCCTCGCCGCAGTGCAGGGCATCGGCCGCCGCGAGACCCGCGAGCGCATCGACGAACTGCTGGAGCGCTACTGGCTCACCGACCGCCGCCGGCAGATGGCCGGCACCATGAGCGGCGGCCAGAAGCAGCGCCTGGCCCTGGCCGGCGCCGTGCTGCACAAGCCCGACCTGTTGCTGCTCGACGAGCCGACCAGCGCGGTCGACCCGCAGTCGCGCCGGGAATTCTGGGACTCGCTGTTCGAGCTGGCCGAACAGGGCACCACGCTGCTGGTGTCCACCCACTACATGGACGAGGCCGAGCGCTGCACCCGCCTGGGAATTCTCGACGCCGGCCGGCTGGTGGCCGACGGCAGCCCGCGCGAGCTGATGGACGCCCTGCCCGGCCATCCGCTGCTGATCGACTGCGCCCAGCCGCGCGAGGCCCAGCGCGCCCTGCAGGGACAGCCCGGGGTGCTGGCCATGGCCCAGATCGGCGCCACCCTGCGGGTGCTCTGCGAGGGCAGCGACAGCCGCGAGACCATCGCCGCCGCCCTGCGCCGGGCCGGGGTCAAGGCCCGGCTGCGCGACGGCGAGGCCAACCTGGAAGACGTGTTCGTCGCCGTCACCCGCAAACCGCTGGAGGCCACGCCATGAACCTGCGCCGCATGGGCGCCATCGTCCTCAAGGAACTGCGCCAGCTGCGCCGCGACAAGCTGACCTTCGTCATGATCGCCGGCGTGCCGCTGCTGGAACTGGTGCTGTTCGGCTACGCCATCAACATGGACGTGCGCGGCATCGAGGCCGCGGTGCTGGACCAGGCCAACACCGCCCGCTCCCGCGAGGTGGTGGCGGAAATCACCTCCAGCCAGGTGATCGAGGTGAAGTACCGGCTGGAGCAGCCACAGGACATCGACCGCCTGCTGCGCGAGGGCCGCATCAGCGCCGCGCTGGTGGTGCCGGCGGACTTCGAGGCGCGCCTGCAGCGCCGGGACCGCCCGCCGCTGCAGCTGGTGGTGGACGGCTCCGACCAGAGCATCCAGGCCTCGGCGCGCCAGCTGGCGGCCTACCCTCTGCCTGGCTGGGGCGCGGCCCAGGGCGTGGAGGTGGTCAATTTCTACAACCCGGAGCGCCTGGCGCCGCTGAACACGGTGCCGGGGCTGCTCGGCGTGATCCTGACCATGACCATGGTGCTGTTCACCGCCGTCGCCCTGGTCCGCGAGCGCGAGCACGGCAACCTGGAACTGCTGATCGCCACGCCGGTGTCGCCCTGGGAGCTGACCCTGGGCAAAGTGCTGCCCTTCGTCGGCATCGGCCTGATCCAGGTGACGGTGATCCTGGTGGTCGGCCACTGGCTGTTCGAGGTGCCGGTGCGCGGCTCGATCCTCGAACTGTACGGCGCCTCGCTGCTGTTCATCGTCGCCAGCCTGGCCCTCGGCGTGTGGCTGTCGACCCTGGCCAGCACCCAGTTCCAGGCGATGCAGATGGCCTTCTTCACCTTCCTGCCGCAGATCCTGCTGTCCGGCTTCATGTTCCCCTTCGCCGGCATGCCCCGGGTGGCCCAGTGGTTCGCCGAGCTGATGCCGCTCACCCACTACCTGCGCCTGTCCCGCGGCATCATGCTGCGCCAGGCCGGATTGCTTGAACTGTGGCTGGAGGTGCTGATCCTAATAGTGTTCTGCGCGGCACTGCTGGGCCTGGCGGTTTCGCGCATCCACAAGCGCCTGGACTGAGGCCGAGTTTTTTAGCGGATGTGTCGCCGCCGCGTCGTTGTCATCCGCACGCATTATCCTCCGCCCCCAGGTAACCAACGGCGAGGGCCTGACATGCGAAGACGCTTCCTCTCCCTGCCCCTGCTCGCGCTGCTGGCCGGCATTTCCCTGCTCGCCGCCTGCAGCCGCCTCGACCTGGCCTACCGCAACCTCGACTGGCTGCTGGCCTGGCGCATCGACAGCTACCTCGACCTCAATGCCGAACAGAAGGCCTGGCTCAAGCCGCGCATCAGCCAGCACCTGGCCTGGCATTGCAGCACCCAGCTGCCGCAGCTGGCCGACTGGCTGGACCAGGACCGCGCCAACCTGCGGGCCGGCCAGCTCGACGCCGCCCACCTCAAGGCCCGCTTCCTCGATCTGCGCGACGCGCTCGGCGAGGTGTCCAGCGAGATCAGCCCGACCGCCGCCGGCCTGCTGCAGCAGCTCAGCCCGCAGCAGGTGCAGCAGCTGCGCCAGTCGATGGCCAAGGAGAACCAGAAGCTGCGCCGGGAATTCGTCGAACCGCCCCTCACCAAACAGATCGCCAAGCGCAGCGAGACCACCGAGGAACGCCTGGAGCCCTGGTTCGGCAAACTGGACGCCCGGCAGAAGGCGCTGGTGCAAGCCTGGTCGCAAGAGCGCGGTGAACAGAACCGGCTATGGCTGGAAAGCCGCGAGCGCTGGCAGGCCGCGCTGCTGGAGGAACTGGAAGGACGCCGCAGCGCCGACTTCCCCCAGCGCATCGACGCCCTGCTGCGCGAGCGCCAGGACTACTGGAGCGAGGACTACCGGCGCTCCTTCGCCGACGGCGAGCGCGGCCTGGCGGAGCTGCTCGACCAGCTCATCGCCAGCGCCAGCCCGGCGCAACGCGAGCGTCTGAACGAGCGCCTCGGCACCCTGCGCGAGGATATCGCCGGACTTACCTGTGCTACCCCTGCAGCGGAGGCAGTCGCCAGTCGATCGGAGTGAGGCCGCACTGCTCCAGGTACTTGTTGGTGCGACTAAAGTGACCGTTGCCGAGGAAGCCCCGGTGGGCCGACAGCGGCGAGGGGTGCGCCGACTTCAGCACCAGATGGCGGGTGGTGTCGATCAGCTTCTGCTTGCTCTGCGCGTGGGAGCCCCAGAGCAGGAACACCAGGTTACCCGGGCGCGCGTTGACCACCTCGATCACCTTGTCGGTGAACGGCTGCCAGCCCTTGTCGGCGTGGGAGCCGGCGCTGGCCTGCTGCACGGTCAGTGAGGTGTTGAGCAGCAGCACGCCCTGCTCCGCCCAGCTCTGCAGATAGCCGTGGCCGGGGATGTCGATGTTCAGGTCGCGCTTGAGCTCCTTGAAGATGTTCTGCAGCGAGGGCGGCGCCGGCACGCCGGGCTGCACCGAGAAGCACAGGCCGTGGGCCTGGCCCGGGCCGTGGTAGGGGTCCTGGCCGATGATCACCACCTTGACCTTGTCCAGTGGGGTGGAATTGAGCGCGTTGAAGATCAGCGGCCCCGGCGGGTAGATCACCTTGCCGGCGGCCTTCTCGGTCCGGAGGAACTCGCCCAGCGCCTTCATGTAGGGCTTGTCGAACTCGTCGCGCAGGGCCTCCTTCCAGCCCGGTTCGAGTTTGATGCGGTCGTCATCGCTCATGCGCTTTTTCCCTGCTGCGAAACAAAGACGGCACGCTAGGCAAGGGCCGGAGGCAAGTCAATACGCGAAGGGCCCCGTGCGTTGTTTTCTGGGTCCCCGCCTTCGCGGGGATGACGGAGGCGTAGGCAGAGGCATCGGGTGAAGGCCCTACGCGCAAGTCAGGAAATCTCCGTCATTCCCGCGCAAGCGAGAATCCATGCGCGGTCATGCCCCCTGGGTCCCCGCCTTCGCGGGGATGACGGGGGAGTAGGCAGGGGCATCGGATGAAGGCCCTACGCGCACGTCAGGAAATCTCCGTCATTCCCGCGCAGGCGAGAATCCATGCGCGGTCAGGCACCCCCTGGGTCTCCGCTTTCGCGGGGATGACGGGGGAGTAGGCAGGGGCATCGGATGAAGGCCCTGTGCGGGCAAGTCAGGAAATCTCCGTCATTCCCGCACAGGCGGGAATCCATGCGCGGTCTGGCACCCCCTGGGTCCCCGCCTTCGCGGGGATGACGGAGGCGTAGGCAGAGGCATCGGATGAAGCCGCTACGCGCAAGTTAGGAAATCTCCGTCATTCCCGCGCAGGCGGGAATCCATGCGAGGTCAGGCACCCATCCCTGGATCCCCGCCTTCGTGGGGATGGCGGGACGCGAGTACCCGATAGCCCTGGCGAAGGGAGCGTGCGCGGGTTTCACCCGCCCTGCTGATGCCCGTTCATCACGCCAGTGGATGCGCTTGGCGGCCTGGGGCAGGCCGGCCAAGACTGGAGGCTGACCTCATCTGGAGCACAGCACATGGACACCGCCACCGAGACCGGAATCGAGACCGCAACCGGCATCAGCCGCGAGCGCCTGGAACAGGCGCTGGAACACTCCACCTTCGCCCAGCTGCTGGGCGCCGAGCTGCTCGACTTCGCTCCGGGCCGGGTCAGCCTGCAGGTGCGCAGCCGCCCGGACCTGTGCCAGCACCACGGCTACCTGCACGGCGCCGTGGTCGGCTTCATGGTCGACAGCGGCTGCGCCTGGGCCGCGGCCTCCATGGTGGGCGACGTGGTCACCAGCGAATACAAGCTCAACCTGCTGGCGCCGGCCCTGGGCGAACGCCTGGTGTGCCGCAGCGAGGTGCTCAAGGCTGGCCGGCGCCAGGCGGTATGCCGCGCCGACGTGTTCGCGGTGCAGGATGGTGCGGAAAAACTGATCGCCACCGGCCTGGCCACCATCGCCCGGGTCTAGGCTGACCGCTATGGAGGAATCGCCATGAGCACCTATCGTCCGCTGGACTGCGACCTGTACGACTACCTGGAACTCGCCTGCCTGCACGGCTACCGGCTGCAGATAGAGCTGGTTGAGGGAGCAAGCTTCGTGGCCCGTGCGCTGGACACGCGCACGGCGCCGAGCAAGGAGGAATTCCTCCTGCTGCAGACCGAGGACGGCCAGCGGGAGGTACGCCTCGACCAGCTGCGGGCGATCACCCCGCTCGACCCCGGCGCCCGCTTCGGCCGGGTCGAGCTGGCGTAACCCGCGCTGCACCCGTCCCAGCCTCGACGTGGATTCCGCGCCACCGGGCGATTTGCTAGCATCGCCCACTCATCCCCTCGCCCCCGCCATGCCCCATGTCGCAGTCCGTCAATGCCGTGCGCTTCGCCTTGCTCACCCGCTTCCTCAAGGGGCAGGCCAAGGTGCCGCAGATGCCCGAAGCCGCCCTGCGCATCCGCCGCCTGCTGGAAGACCCACGCACCTCGCTGGAACAGCTGGCCCGGGTGATCAACAGCGACCCGCCACTGGCCGCCTACCTCATGCAGTTCGCCGAGAGCCCGCTGCTGCGCGGCGGCCGGCCATGCGTGTCGATGCGCGACCTGCTGGCCCGGCTCGGCACCCGCCAGCTCAACGACCTGGTGCTGGGCTTCTCCCTGCGCCATCTGTTCTCCAGCCCGGAAGCCGCCCTGCAGAAGGCCTTCACCCTGCGCTGGCGGCGTGCCCGCGAGCGCGCCGCCTACTGCGCGGCCCTGGCCCAGCGCAGCGGCCTGCTGCTCGATGAGGCGATGCTCGGTGGCCTGCTGCAGGACATCGGCAGCCTGCCGCTGCTGGCCGAGCTGGAGCACTGGCCGGACTACCCCCGCGAGCTGGAAGCGCTGGACGCGCTGTGCGAAGAATTGTCGGGCGACATCGGCGCCCTGGTGCTGACCCGCTGGCAGGTGCCGACGGCGATCATCGACTGCGCGCGGCAGCGCGGCAAATGGCTGCGCGAACACCCCGGCCGCGCCGACCTGGCCGACCTGGTGCTGGTCGCCAGCGCGCTGCAGAGCGCCGCCGACGACCTGCCGGAAGTGCTGCCCGCCCAGCTCCGCCTGGGGCTGGAAATACCGCTGGCCGCCCTGCGCGAGGAGCTGCGCCAGGAGCTGCAACTGTGGCTGCGGCTGCTCGCCTGATCAGCCCTGGTGCAGCGCCCGGTAGTGACTGGGCGCCATGCCCACCACCTTCCTGAACAGCCGCGAGAAATAGTAGGGATCGTCGTAACCGAGCTGCTCGGCGATCTGCCGTACTTCCAGGCTGCCCTGGTCGAGCAGGCGGCAGGCCTGGGCCATCTTCAGCTGGATGAAATCCTGGATCGGCGCGTGACCGGTCAGGGCGCGGTAGGTCTTGGCGAAGTGGAAGCGCGACAGCTTGAACTGCGCCGCCAGCTCGTCCAGTTCCAGGCTGCCGTGCAGGTGGCTACGCATCACCGCCCGCACCGCCTCCACGTCCAGCACCCGGCCTGACTTCAGCGTGGCGCGCGCCGGCAGCACGGCCAGGGAGCTGAGCAGCGCCTGCAACTGGTGGGCGGCGTGAACGAAGTGCGCCGGGTGAAGGCCCTGGCGGTGCAGGCCGAGCAGCGCCTCGAAGTCGGCCATCAGGCGCGGCTGCATGCCGATGCGCCGCACGCCGGTCCAGCCCAGCAGGCGCAGGAAGTCCTCGCTCAGGGCGCCGTCGAAATGCACCCAATGGATGGTCCACGGCCGTTCGGCATCGGCGCCGTAGGCGTGGGCCTGACCACGCGGGAGCAGCAGCAGGTCGCCACCTCCCACCTCGAATCGTCCATCCCCGGTATCCAGCCAGCCCCGCCCGGCGCGGCAGTAGATCAGCAGGTGGTCGTCCGGCTGGGTACGCCGCATGCGGTGCCCGGCGGCCTCCGGGTAGTAGCCCAGGGCCAGCGGGAAGCAGCCACTGGTCAGGGGATGGCGGGCCAGCACACGACGCAGCCGGGGCGGCACGACGAAGCGCAGGCCGTTGGCCGGCAGCGGCCAGTTGGAGGTTTCCACGGAGGCGCTCATGGCGTTCTCATTCCTGTGTGAATGCCAAGATCGTCCATCCGATCAGCAAGATCGTCAATCCACAGGCCCGCCGACTGCGGCTATAACTGCTGCACACAAGAACAAACAGGAGGCCCACGATGCCCCAGGTGATCCCGCAGCTGATCGACGGTCAGTGGCAGGCCAGCAGTGCCCGCGAACTGATCGAAGTGACCGACCCCGCCACCCAGGAAGTCCTGGCCCTGGCGCCCAAGGCCACCTTCGAGGAAATCGAGGCCGCCATCGCCGGCGCCAGGAAAGCCTTCCAGAGCTGGCGCGAAGTGCCGGTGCCGGAGCGCGCGCGGCTGATGCTGCGCTACCAGCACCTGCTCAAGGAACACCACGACGAACTGGCGGAGATTCTCGCGGCGGAAACCGGCAAGACCTTCGCCGACGCCAAGGGCGACGTCTGGCGCGGCATCGAGGTGGCCGAGCACGCGGCCAACATCTGCAGCCTAATGATGGGCGAGACGGTGGAGAACGTCGCCCGCGAGATCGACACCGCCAGCTGGATCCAGCCGCTGGGCGTGTGCGTCGGCATCACCCCGTTCAACTTCCCAGCGATGATCCCGCTGTGGATGTTCCCGCTGGCCATCGCCTGCGGCAACACCTTCATCCTCAAGCCCTCCGAGCAGGACCCGCTGACCCCCAACCGCCTGGCCGAGCTGTTCCTCGAAGCCGGCGCGCCGGCCGGTGTGCTGCAGGTGCTGCACGGCGGCCGCGAGGTGGTCGACGCCCTGCTCACCCACGAGGACATCCGCGCCATCTCCTTCGTCGGCTCGGTGCCGGTGGGCCAGCACATCTACCGCACCGGCACCCAGCACCTGAAGCGGGTGCAGGCCTTCGCCGGCGCCAAGAACCACATGGTGATCATGCCCGACGCCCCCAAGGACCAGGTGCTCAGCAACCTGCTCGGCGCCAGCTGCGGCGCCGCCGGGCAGCGCTGCATGGCGATCAGCGTGGCGGTGTTCGTCGGCGAGTCGAAGCAGTGGATTCCCGAGCTGGCCGCGCAGATGGCCGAGCTGCGCCCCGGCTACTGGAAGGACAGCGGCGCCGCCTACGGTCCGCTGATCAGCCAGCAGGCCAAGCAGCGCGTGCAGAAGCTGATCGCCGAGGGCAAGGCGGAAGGCGCCGAATGCCTGCTCGACGGCTCCCACTGCGAGGTGCCGGGCTACCCGGACGGCAACTGGCTGGGCCCGACCCTGTTCCGTGGCGTGACGACCAAGATGAGCCTGTACCGCGAGGAAATCTTCGGCCCGGTGCTGGTGTGCATGGAGGTCGACACCCTGGAAGACGCCATCGAGCTGGTCAACGCCAGCCCCTACGGCAACGGCACCAGCATCTTCACCCGCTCCGGCGGCGCCGCGCGCCACTACCAGCACGCGGTGGAGGTCGGCCAGGTGGGCATCAACGTGCCGATCCCGGTGCCGCTGCCGTTCTTCTCCTTCACCGGCTGGAAGGGCTCGTTCTATGGCGACCTGCACGCCTACGGCAAGCAGGCGGTGCGCTTCTACACCGAGACCAAGACGGTCACCAGCCGCTGGTTCGATGACAGCCCGGTGACTGGACCGAACATGACCATCCAACTCAAGTAAGCGTTGACGCACCGCAACACGGTGCCACTACGACGAAAAGACAATGCCTCCTCGTTCGCCAGGGCTGCACAGTCGGCCCTGGCAAAAAAAGAACAAGGAGCACTGCCATGAAACGATTGACCGCCTGTCTGGCCCTCTGGGCCGGACTCACCGCCGCCGCGCAGGCGGCCGAGCCGATTACCCTCGGTCTCAGCTACCCGCGCACCGGCAGCTACAAGGAAGAAGGACTGGCACAGATGCGTGGAGCCCTGCTGGCCATCGACGAGCTGAACGCCAAGGGCGGCGTGCTCGGCCGCCCGCTGCGGCTGTCCAGCCTGGACGACGCCTCGCGCCCGGAGAAGGCCGCGCGCAACGTCGACAAGCTGGCCGGCGAAGGCGCCGCCATGCTCTTCGGCGGCGCCTCCAGCGCGGCCGCCATCGCCGCCGGCAAGCGCGCCCAGGAGCGCGGCCTGCTGTACTTCGGCACCCTCACCTACTCCAACGACACCACCGGCAAGGACGGCCACCGCTACCTGTTCCGCGAGTGCAACAACGCCTGGATGAGCGCCCGCGTGCTCGGCCAGTACCTGGCCAAGAACCTGCCGGACAAGTCCTACTTCTACGTCACCGCCGACTACACCTGGGGCAACACCACCGAAAGCTCGCTGCGCGAGACCACCGGCACCCAGGACGGCGCGCGCCACCCGGGCCTCAAGGTGCCCTTCCCGGGCGCGCGCGTGGCCGACTACCAGAACGCCCTGACCCAGGCCGCGCAGAGCGACGCCCAGGTGCTGGTCCTGGTGCTGTTCGGCGAGGACCTGGTACGTGCCATGCGCATCGCCGAGAGCCTCGGCCTGACCCGACGCATGCAGATCGTCGCGCCCAACCTGACCCAGGGCATCGTCGAGCAGGCCGGCCCCGGCCTGATGGAAGGCGTGCTCGGCACCGAGCCCTGGACCTGGCGCGTGCCGGAACTGGAAGGCAGCCAGGCCGGCCAGGCCTTCGTGCGCAACTTCACCGAACGCTACGAGGTCTACCCCTCCAGCGCCGCCGCCTCGGCCTACAGCATCGTCCAGCAGTGGGCGGACGCCGCCGGCCGCGCCAGGAGCCTGGACAGCGAGGCGCTGATCAAGGCGCTGGAAGGCCACCGCTACAGCCTGCTCAAGGGCCCGCAGCAGTGGCGCGCCTTCGACCACCAGAACGTGCAGACCGTGTACGCGGTGCGGGTGAAGAGCCGCGCCGAGGTGATGGCCTCGCCGCGTCATCAGGATTACTTCGAGATCGTCCACCGCCTGGACGGAGAACAGGCCGCCCCCAGCCTCGCCGAATGGCAGGCCGAACGGCGCGCCGCCGGCCAGCCCACCACCCTGCAATGAGCGCCTATGGACTTTGAGCTGAACGAGGAACAACGCCTTCTGGTCGACAGCGCCCGCGCCTTCGCCGCGCGGGAACTGGCACCACACGCCGCCGACTGGGACCGCGAGCACCACTTCCCGGTGGAGGTGATCCGTCGCGCCGCCGAACAGGGCTACCTGGCCCTGTATATCAAGGAAGAGGATGGCGGCCTCGGCCTGTCGCGCCTCGCCAGCTCGCTGATCTTCGAACAGCTCGCCGCCGGCTGCGTGGCCACCACGGCCTACCTGACCATCCACAATATGGCCTCGTGGATGTTGGCGAGTTTTGGCGATGAGTCCCTGAAAGCGCAGTACCTGCCGGGCCTGACCGGCGGCGAGCTGCTGGCCTCCTATTGCCTCACCGAGCCGGACGCCGGCTCCGACGCCGCCCGCCTGCGCACCCGCGCCCGGCGCGAGGGCGACGACTATGTGCTGGACGGCAGCAAGTGCTTCATCTCCGGCGCGGGCAGTACCGACGTGCTGATCGTCATGGCACGCACCGGCGAGGACGGCGCCAGGGGCATCTCCTGCTTCCTGGTGCCGGCCGACGCCGAGGGTGTGAAGTACGGGCGCAACGAGGACAAGATGGGCTGGAAGGCACAGCCGACCCGCACCATCACCTTCGAGGGCGTACGCATTCCCGCCGGCAACCGCATCGGCCCGGAGGGTCAGGGCTTCGTCTACGCGATGAAGGGCCTGGACGGCGGGCGCCTGAACATCGCCAGCTGCTCCCTGGGCGCGGCCCAGGCGGCTCTGGAACAGAGCCTGCGCTACGTCGAGGAACGCAAGCAGTTCGGCAAGGCCCTGGCCGAGTTCCAGGCCCTGCAGTTCAAGCTCGCCGACATGCTCACCGACCTGACCGCCAGCCGGCAGATGGTGCGCCTGGCCGCGCACAAGCTGGACCATGGCCACGGCGAAGCCAGCCTGTACTGCGCCATGGCCAAGCGCTTCGCCACCGACCATTGCTTCGCCCTGTGCAACGACGCCCTGCAACTGCACGGCGGCTATGGTTACCTGAACGACTACCCGCTGGAGCGCTGGGTGCGCGACAGCCGCGTGCACCAGATACTGGAAGGCACCAACGAGATCATGCGGGTGATCATCGCCCGCCGCCTGCTGGACCAGGGCGGCATGCTGGATCGCCTGCTGTAGCCCTTAGTCCCCTCTCCCTCCGGGAGAAGGGCCAGGGTGAGGGGTTGGCGGGTGACGCGGAGTTGCCTGATACACCCTCACCCCCCGGCCCCTCTCCCAGGGGGAGAGGGGAGTCAATTAACGAGGAACGTCATGACCACCGCCATCGAACCCTACAACCCCGGCATGTTCGACCTGACCCACAAGCTGACCGTGGAGAAGCACGGCCACACGGCGCTGATCACCATCAACCACCCACCGGCCAACACCTGGGACCGCGACTCGCTGATCGGCCTCAAGCAGGTGGTCGAGCACCTCAACCGCGACGACGACATCTACGCCCTGGTGGTGACCGGCCAGGGCGGCAAGTTCTTCAGCGCCGGCGCCGACCTCAAGCTGTTCGCCGACGGCGACAAGGCCCGCGCCCGGGAAATGGCACGGCGCTTCGGCGAAGCCTTCGAGACCCTGCGCGACTTCCGTGGCGTATCGATCGCCGCGATCAACGGCTACGCCATGGGCGGCGGCCTGGAATGCGCCCTGGCCTGCGACATCCGCATTGCCGAGCGCCAGGCGCAGATGGCCCTGCCGGAAGCCACCGTCGGCCTGCTGCCCTGCGCCGGCGGCACCCAGGCCCTGCCCTGGCTGGTCGGCGAGGGCTGGGCCAAGCGCATGATCCTCTGCGGCGAACGCATCGACACCGAGACCGCCCTGCGCATCGGCCTGATCGAGCAAGTGGTCGACACCGGCGAGGCGCGCGGCACCGCCCTGCTGCTGGCGGCCAAGGTGGCGCGGCAGAGCCCGGTGGCGGTGCGCACCATCAAGCCGCTGATCCAGGGCGCCCGCGAGCGTGGCCCGAACACCTGGCTGTCCGAGGAGCGCGAGCGCTTCGTCGACCTGTTCGACGCCGACGACACCCGCGAGGGCGTCAACGCCTTCCTGGAAAAACGCGACGCCCAGTGGCGCAACAAGTAGGGCGGGTGCAACCCGCGCAATGGCAGCAAGCCATAAGCCACAGGCTTCATCCGCCCTGCACGAACGGATAACAAGATGAACGTGACCTTCGAAGAACGCCCCGGCCTGAACGGCTTCCGCATCGGCATCGCCAGCCTGGACGCAGAGAAGAGCCTCAACGCCCTGACCCTGCCGATGATCGAGGCGCTGGACGCCAAACTGCGCCAGTGGGCTGAGGACGAACACATCGCCTGCGTGCTGCTGCGCGGCAACGGGCCCAAGGCCTTCTGCGCCGGCGGCGACGTGGTGCAGCTTGTTCAGCAATGCCGCGAGCATCCCGGCGAGGTGCCGCCGCTGGCGCGGCGCTTCTTCGCCGACGAATACCGCCTCGACCACCGCATCCACACCTACTCGAAACCGCTGCTGTGCTGGGCCCACGGCCACGTGCTGGGAGGCGGCATGGGCCTGATGCAGGGCGCGGCGATCCGCATCGTCACCCCGAGCAGCCGCCTGGGCATGCCGGAGATCAATATCGGCCTGTACCCGGACGTAGGCGGCAGCTGGTTCCTCGCCCGCCTGCCGGGCAGGCTCGGCCTGTTCCTCGGCCTCACCGCCGCCGGCATCAACGCCCGCGACGCACTGGACCTGGACCTGGCCGACCGCTTCCTGCGCGAGGACCAGCAGGAAAGCCTGATCGAGGGCCTGGTGCAGATGAACTGGCGGCACCAGGCGCCCGAGCAGCTCAGCAGCCTGCTCCGCGCCCTGGAGCAGGAGGCCCGTCCCGACCTGCCGGAAGCCCAGTGGCTGCCACGTCGCGAACGCCTCGACGCGCTGCTCGACCTGGCCGACCTGCCCGCCGCCTGGCACGCCCTGACCGCCCTGCAGCACGATGCCGACCCGCTGCTGGCGCGCGCCGCCAAGACCCTGGCCGCCGGCTGCCCGCTGACCGCCCACCTGGTCTGGGAACAGATTCGCCGCGCCCGTCACCTGTCCCTGGCCGAGGTGTTCCGCATGGAATACGCCATGAGCCTCAACTGCTGCCGCCACCCGGAATTCCCGGAAGGCGTGCGCGCCCGCCTGATCGACAAGGACCAGGCGCCGAAGTGGCACTGGCCCGACCCGGCCGCCATCCCCCCGGCGGTGATCGAGGCGCACTTCACTCCGGCATGGGAGGGTGCCCACCCCCTGGCAGACCTGTAACCGTGGGAGCGGCCTTGGCCCCGATGCTCTTTTCGCGGCCAGTCGGAATGCCGCCCAGCTGCCCCCACTCATGGCCCCACGCGGACATACGAGGAGAACAACAACAATGACCCAGATCGCCTTCATCGGCCTCGGCCACATGGGCCTGCCCATGGCCCGCAACCTGCTCAAGAACGGCTTCGCCGTGTGCGTCTTCGACCTGGTCAAGGAAGCCGTCGACACCCTGGTCACCGAAGGCGCCCAGCCCGCCGGCAGCGCCGCCGACGCGGTCAGGGGCGCCGCCGTGGTGGTCAGCATGCTGCCCGCCAGCCGCCACGTGGAAAGCCTCTACCTGGGCGAAGACGGCCTGCTGGAGAAGATCGCCGCCGACGCCCTGGTGCTGGAGTGCTCGACCATCGCCCCGGACTCGGCGCGCAAGGTTCACGCCGCCGCGGCGGCCAAGGGCATCGCCCTGCTCGACGCCCCCGTCTCCGGCGGCACCGCCGGCGCCGCGGCCGGCACCCTGACCTTCATGGTCGGCGGCGAGGCCGGCCATCTGGAACGCGCCCGGCCGGTGCTGGCGGCGATGGGCAAGAACATCTTCCACGCCGGCCCGGACGGGGCCGGCCAGGTCGCCAAGGTGTGCAACAACCAGCTGCTGGCTGTGCACATGATCGGCACCGCCGAGGCCATGGCCCTGGGCGTGGCCAGCGGCCTCGACCCGGCCGTGCTGGCCGAGATCATGCGGCAGAGCTCGGGCGGCAACTGGAGCCTGGAGAAGTACAACCCCTGGCCGGGAGTGATGGATAATGTGCCGGCATCCAGGGGCTACAGCGGCGGCTTCATGGCCGAGCTGATGGCCAAGGACCTGGGCCTGGCCCAGGAAGCGGCCCAGGCCACCGGCAGCAGCACGCCGATGGGCGCGCTGGCGCTGCAGCTGTACCGCATGCTGCTCAAGCAGGGGGATGGGCGGCTGGACTTTTCGGCGGTGCAGAAACTGTTCGTCGAGTGACGAAGCGTGACGAGCCGGCCGCCACGCTCGACACCGCTCAACGCAGTCGGACGATCTGCCCTTGCTGTGGCGGCAGGCGGCCGTGCACCAGACCGGAGATGATCTCGGCGGCGGCTTCGTAGCCTTCGTTATGCACCACCTCGACCAGCTGCGTGCCGCTGTTCTCCACGCGCTGGTAGAACTTCACCATGCCCTCGCCGACATAGCGCGAGACACCGCCCGAGCCCCAGTCGACATTGCGCTTGCGCATCTGGATCGGCGCGAAGAACATCTTCGGCTCCGGCCCGCTGGCGGCCTTGTACTCGGCCTCCTCGGTGTTCTGCGCCGAGCCGGCCACGCAGCTGTAGGCCAGCTGGTCGGCGAAGTGCGCATGCACCCGGTCGCGCAGGGCCAGGTCGCTGGAGAAATCGACGTAGACGGTCGGCACGCCGGCATCGAGACGTTCCAGATCCCGATAGGCCACGGCGCTGTCGTAGCAGCCAAGCTGCTCGACGAAGGCGATGTTGCCGGGCGAGGTGAGCCCGATGCACTCGATATCCTGTTCTTCCAGGCAGAACAGGGTGCAGTAGGCGGTCTTGCTGGAGGCGCTGGAGAACACCAGACGCCTGGCGCCGAAGAAGTCGTTGTCGATCAGGAAATCGGCGAGCATCGCCGAGGTCAGGTACAGCGGTTTGAGCAGTGCCTGGAGGTCTTCGTGCGCCGGGCTGTAGTAGGGATCGGCCGAACACAGCGGGTACTGGTTGTACGGCGTCGGCAGCTCGGCACGGTGCTCGTCGAGGGCGCGGAAGCCACGCGGGGTCACACCTGCCTTGATCCGGGCATAGGTGGCGATCGGGTAGTAGCCGTAGTAGCGGGCGCCCACCTCGATGCCCTCTACGCCCGACGCGACCACGTCGGCGAATCCCCACACGGGCATGTGCCCCCAGTCGGCCTCGCCTGTCGGGTAGAAATCCCAGTAGCGCATGGAGTCGCCGAACGCCGCGTAGGTGATGTTGTTGGTGGTCAGCGCGAAATGGCCGGGCTTGAGGATGACCTCTCCGGGTGCCGGAGTCAGGTCGAAGTCGAGGCTGTCGATGCGGCTCTGGTCGAGTGCGCCCTTGTGCGTGAGCAGGCGGGTCAGCTTGACGGATGGGGGCATTTGCGGGTCCTCTGGCGATCGACTGATGATGAGCCACAGGTTAGAGGGCGATGCACAAGAACGGGTTCGGAAACCGCGGCGCAACCAGCACGGAGGCGGAGAGGCCCAGAACCAAGCCGCTCAAGCGTCCACGCCAGGCGCGCGCCCAGTTCACCGTGGAGGCCATCTACCAGGCCTTCGTTCGGATTCTGCAGCGCGACGGCTGGGACGCCGTCACTACCCGCGCGGTGGCGCTGGAGTCGGGCTTCGCGGTGGGCACCCTGTACGAATATTTCCCCGGCAAGGAGGCGCTGCTCTCGGGCTATATCCGCCACTGCATCGAGCAGTTACTGGAGCACATCGACCAGCAGGTGATCGCGCCGCCGCTGGACTGGCGTACCCGGCTATCGCGCCTGCTGCGGCTGAGCTGCGGCCCGCAGGAATCCATGTACCAGCTGTTCACCTATGAGATGGCGGGGCTGGAAACGCGGGTCGCCGAGCCCAAGCACCACCTGCGCGCCTACCAGGAACTGCTCGGCAAGTGGCAGGAGGTATTCGACGCCTGCACGGACCTGCCTCAGCCCACGCCGCCAGTCCGGGTCGAGGCGCTGTTCCTGATGGTCTGGGGCGGGCGGCGCTACGCGGCACTCGGCCAGCTCGACGCCATGCGCCTGCAGGAATGGCTGGAGGAGACGGAGCGCCTGATACAGGGCGCCCTGGAAAGCCCTAGCGCTCCCTGAGCGCCTCCCCCCGCGCCCGGATGATCGGCTTGAGCAGATAGCTCAACACACTCTTGTGCCCGGTGATGATGTCCACCGACGCCACCATCCCCGGGATGATCAGCAGCGGGCTCTCCTCGCTGCCCAGGTGGCTCTTCTCCGTGCGCAGCTGGATCAGGTAGAAGCTGTTGCCTTCCTCGTCGGTGATGGTATCCGCGCCAATCTGCTCCAGCTGGGCCGGCAGGCCGCCGTAGATGGTGTAGTCGTAGGCGGTGAACTTGACCATCGCCTTCTGCCCGGGATGCAGGAAGGCGATGTCCTGCGGGCGGATTCGCGCTTCCACCAGCAGCGTGTCGTCCAGCGGCACGATCTCCACTAGGTCGCTGCCCGGCTGGATCACCCCGCCGATGGTGTTGACCAGCAGCTGCTTGACGATGCCGCGCACCGGCGAAGTGACCAGGGTGCGGTTGACCCGGTCCTCCAGCGCCTTGCCGCTGGCCTGTACCTTGCTCAGCTCGGTGCGCGCCTCGTTGAGCTGGGTGAGCGCGTCGCTGCGGAAGCGCGAGCGGGTCTCGGCGATCTTGCGCTCGACCTCCTTGATCGCCGATTCGGCGCGGGGGATCGCCAGGGTGGTGGCGTCCAGCTGGCCACGGTTCTCCACTTCCGAGCGGCGCAGGCGCAGCACTTCCACTTGGGAGATCGCCCCCTTGGCCACCAGCGGCTCGGACATGTCGATCTCCTGGCGCAGCAGGTTCAGCCCGCGCTGGTACTGGTCGCGCTTGGAGACGTACTCGCGCAGTTCCTGGCGCCGCTGCACCAGCTGCTCCTCCAGGCCTGCCACCTCGTCCTGCAACTGCTGGCGGCGACTCTGGTACAGCGCCTGTTCGCTGGCGGCCAGCCGGGGCACGGCTTCCAGCGCGTTGGCCGGCAGCTCCGGTTCGCGCTCCTCGACCTCCGCGGCCAGCCGCTCCACCCGCAGCAGCAGCGCCAGGCGGTCGGCCTCGGTCTCGCCGACGTTGGAGGCGAAGCGGGTGTCGTCCAGGCGCAGCAGCGGCGCGCCGGCCTCCACCACCTGGCCCTCGCGGACGAACAGCTCGGCGACGATGCCGCCCTCCAGGTTCTGGATCTTCTGCAGCTTGGACGAGGGAATGGCCTTGCCGTCGCCGCGGGTGACTTCGTCGACCACGGCGAAATGCGCCCACAGCAGGGCGAACAGGCTGAAACCGATCAGGCTCCAGAGGGTCAGGCGCACCAGGCGCGGGGCGTCCTCGATCAGCGCCTTGCGCACCTCCGGCAAGGGCTGCCCGGCCAGGGATTCGCGGCCGCGGAAGTAGCCGCGCAGCTGCTGGGAGAAGCTGTCACGCCACATGGATGCGACCTCCCTTGAGCGCGTCCATCACCTCGGCCTTCGGCCCGTCGGCGACGATGCGGCCGCGGTCGATCACCACCAGCCGGTCCACCAGACTGAGCAGCGAGGTGCGGTGGGTCACCAGCACCAGGGTCTTGTCGGCGATATAGGGCTTCATGCGCTGTTTGAGGCGCTCCTCGCCGGTGTTGTCGAGCGCGCTGGTGGGCTCGTCGAGCAGCAGGATCGGCGGGTCGAGCAGCAGCGCGCGGGCCAGGGCCACGGCCTGGCGCTGGCCGCCGGAGAGCAGCTGGCCGCGCTCGCCCACCGGCAGTTCGTAGCCCTGCGGGTGCAGGCGGGCGAACTCGTGCACCCCGGCCAGCTCGGCGGCCTGCAGCACCAGCTCGTCCTCCACGTAGCGGGCGCCGCTGACCAGGTTGTCGCGCAGGCTGCCGGAGAACAACTGGATGTCCTGGGCGACGTAGCCGATGTTGTGGCGCAGGTCGCCGACGTCCAACTGGCGCACGTCCACGCCGTCCACCAGCAGGTGGCCGGCATCGGCCTGGTACAGGCCCACCAGCAGCTTGGCCAGGGAACTCTTGCCCGAGCCGCTGCGGCCGATGATGCCGACCTTCTCGCCGGGCGCGATGCGCAGGTCGATGCCGCTGAGGGCTGCGCCCTGCTGCTGCGGGTAGCGAAACTCCAGCTGGCGGCATTCGATGGCGCCGCGCAGTTGCGGACGGCTGAGGGTGCGGGCCTGCTCCTCGCGCTCCTGCGGCAGCGCCATCATCTGGTCGATGCTCTGCATGCTCACCCGCGCCTGCTGGTAGCGGGTGAGCAACCCGGACAACTGGCCGAGCGGCGCCAGCGCGCGGGTGCCGAGCATGTAGCAGGCGATCAGCCCGCCCATGCTCAGCTCCCCGGCGATGATCAGGTACACGCCGAGGACGATGGTCACCACCCCGGCCAGCTGCTGGATGAAGCCGGTCAGGTTGAGCGCCAGGCTCGACAGCATGCGCGCGCGCAGCTCCAGGCGGCCGAGGGTGCCGATGGTCTGCTCCCACAGATACTGGCGCTCGCTCTCGGCGTTGTTGACCTTGACCGCGTCGAGCCCGGCCAGGGTCTCGATCAGGCTCGACTGGCGCTCGGCGGACAGCGCCATGGTGCGCTCCATGGTCTCGGCCAGCGGCCGCTGCAGCAGCCAGCCGAGGCCCAGGGCCAGGGGGAAGGCCAGCAGCGGAATCCACACCAGGTGGCCGCCGAGCCAGGCGATCACCGCCAGCACCAGCAGGGTGAACGGCAGGTCGATCAGGCTGGTCAGGGTCAGCGAGGCGAGGAAGTCGCGCAGCACCTGGAACTCGTGGATGTGCTGGGCGAAGCTGCCGACCCGCGCCGGGCGCACCTTCATGGCCATGCCGACGATGCGCTGGTACAGGCTGGCGGAAATGATCAGGTCGGTCTTCTTGCCGGCCAGGTCCAGGCACAGGCCGCGCATGGTCTTGAGCAGCAGGTCGAACAGGAAGGCGCCGGAAATGCCCACCGCCAGCACCCACAGGGTGGCCTCGGCCTGGTTCGGCACCACCCGGTCGTAGACGTTCATCACGAACAGCGGGGCGAACAGGCCGATCAGGTTGATCAGCACGCTGGCCGCCACCGCGTCGATGTACAGCCAGCGCGAGCGCGCCAGGGTGTCGCGGAACCAGGCGCGGGTGCGTGGGATCAGGCTCTCGCGGTCCTGGTCGAAGGCGTGGCGTGGCTGGGCGAAGAACACCTCGCCGCTGTAGTCCTCCTCCAGCAGGTCGAGGGCCACGCACACCTCGCCGCCGTCGCTCTCGCCGAGCAGCAGGCGCGCCTGCTCACCCTCGCGGGCCAGGAGGACGGCGGAGCGACCCTCCTTGAGCAGCAGCAGTGCCGGCAGGGCGATGGCCGGGATCTGCCGCAGCGGCCGGTGCAGCCAGCGTCCCTGCAGACCGGCGCGGGCGGCGGCGCGGGGCAGCAGCTCGGGCGACAGGCGCTGGGCCGGCAGCGGCAGGCCGGCGCTGAGCATGGCCCGGGTGGCCGGGCGCCGGTGCAGCGCGCAGAGCGCCAGCAGGCCGTCCAGCAGCGGGTCGTCATGGCGCGCACGGGGGTCGCCCAGATGCAACGTCGGGTGGGGCACGGCGGACACGGGCTGGCTCTCGGTACTGCTCATCGGGTTCCCTCCGGCGAGCCCGGCCCGCCAACTCCTTCAGGTTCCACGCGCCCCGCCGCCGCGGCCGGCGACGCGACCGTTGATCGGGACCGGGGAAGACGCCGCGCAATAGCAAAGTGACATGGCGGGGGCGATTGTTTAGCATGGCCGCCGCATGGTCAATACTTTGGCATTAACACAATAACCGCCAGGAATATGACAGATTTCTGGCGATAAAAAGTTGCCGCACCGTAGCGGACACGACGCCGGCGTCTCGCCGGGATGCATCGGGAAGCCTGCGGAAGCCAGACAAAGGAGAGTCCGTCATGAGCAATGTCATCGCTGTTGTGAAAACCGTCGTCGGCCAGGTGATGGCCCTGTCTCCCGACGGTGTCCGGCGCCTGCTGGTCGAGGGCGACCGCCTGTTTCGCGGCGAACAGGTGCAGACCGGCGAGGCCGGGCGGATCAGCCTGACGCTCGATGACGGACGGGCCGTCGACCTGGGCCGCGCCAGCCAGTGGCCCGCCCCGGTCGGGGACCAGCCCGCTACCCCCGCCGCCCAGGCGGAAGCCGTCAGCGATGCACCCTCGGCGGAAGAACTGCAGCAGGCCATCGCCGCCGGCGCCGACCCGACTACCGAGCTGCCGGCCACCGCCGCCGGCGCCAACCCCGGCACCACCAGCGGCAGCAGCGGCATCGCCGGCGGCCATGGCTTCGTGATGCTGGACGCCACTGCCGCCGAGCTGGACCCGCAGGTAGGCTTCGAGACTCGCGGCCTGGACTTCGCCCCCCACACCCTCGAGCGCGACGAGCGCATCGACGACTTCGTCCCCGCCGCCGCGACGGAACCGCCGCCCATCGAGCCGGAACCGGAGCCGGAAGCGCCGGAGCCGCCCGTGGAGGAACCCGAGCCGCCGGTCACCCCGCCCGGCCCGGTCACCAACACCCCGCCGGTGGCTGTCGCCGACAGCTACACCCTGGCCGAGGGCGGCTCGATCAGCGGCAACCTGCTGAGCAACGACTTCGATGCCGACGGCGACAGCCTGGTCATCACCGGCTTCACCCTGAGCACCCAGCCGCTGGTCGGCCAGCCCCTCGGCAGTCCGGTCGCCATCCCCCTCGTCGGCACTCTGCAGGTCAATGCCAACGGCAGCTTCAGCTTCACCCCGCTGCCCAACTACCACGGCCCGGTGCCGGTCATCACCTACACCATCAGCGATGGCAGCAGCAGCGCCAGCACCACCGTCAGCATCGACGTCACGCCGGTCAACGACCCACCCTTCCACCACGTACCGCAGGCGCAGACCACCCCGGAAGACACGCCGCTGACCTTCTCCCTGCTGACCAGCAACGCCCTCGGCGCCTTCGACGTCGACCTGGACACGCTGACCACCACCCTGAGCGTGCAGCACGGCGTGCTGGAAGTGGGCCTCAACCTGCTCGGCGTCACGGTCAGCGGCAGCGGGACCGGCACCCTGGTGCTGACCGGCGGCCACGTGGCGATCAACAACGCCATGGCCCAGCTCACCTACACCCCGGACGCCAACTACCACGGCCCGGACACCCTGACCATCAGCAGCAGCGACGGCCAGGCGACCGCCACCGACAGCGTCGCGATCACCGTCACCCCGGTCAACGACCCGCCACTGGCCGCGCCGGAAACCAACAGCGGCCCGGAGGACAGCGTGGTCAGCGGCAACCTGCTGACCCACGCCAGCGACGTGGACGGCGACGCCCTGAGCATCACCGGCTTCCGCTTCGCCGCCGCACCGCTGGTGCAGCACCCGGTGGGCACGCCGGTGCAGATACCACTGGTCGGCACCCTGCGGATCGACAGCGACGGCACCTACACCTTCACCCCGCTGCCCAACTACAACGGCACCGTGCCCCAGGTGATCTTCACCCTCAGCGACGGCACCGACAGCGCCAGCTCGACCCTGGACATCACCATCACCCCGGTCAACGACGCACCGCTCATCCACGTGCCGCAGGCGCAGACCACCCCGGAGGACACCAGCAAGGTCTTCTCCCTGGCCACCAGCAACGCCCTCGGCGTGTTCGACCCGGAACTGGACAGCCTCACCGTCACCCTCAGCGTTACCCACGGCGTACTCGACGTCGGCCTCAACGGGCTCGGCGCGGGCGTCAGCGGCGCTGGCACCAGCACCCTGGTGCTGACCGGCAGCCAGGCGGCGATCAACAACGCCATGGCCCAGCTCACCTATACCCCGGCCCCCGACTACAACGGCCCGGACACGCTGACCATCCTCGCCAGCGACGGCACCGACACCAGCACCGACGCGGTGGCCATCACCGTCACCCCGGTCAACGACGCCCCGACCACCAGCGACCTGGGCCTGGTCACCGACGAGAACGTGCCGATCAGCAGCACCGTCACCGGCGCCGACATCGAGGGCGACACGCTCAGCTTCACCGCCACCGGCGCACCGAGCAACGGCAGCGTGGTCCTCAACCCGGCCACCGGCGCCTTCACCTACACCCCGAACGCCGGCTACAACGGCCCGGACAGCTTCGTCGTCACCGTTTCCGACGGCAACGGCGGCTTCGCCACCAGCACCGTGACCATCGGCGTCAACCCGCTCAACGACGCGCCGGTCTCGCTGGCCGACAGCATCGTGGTCGCCGAGGGCGGCACCGCCACCGTGCTGGTCGACGGCACCACCAGCGTGCTGGCCAACGACAGCGACGCCGACGGCGACCCGCTCAGCGCAATCCTGGTCTCCGGCCCCGTCAACGGCACCCTGACGCTGAACGCCGACGGCACCTTCAGCTACACCCACAACGGCAGCGAGACCACCGCCGACAGCTTCACCTACCGGGCCAACGACGGCACCGTCGACGGCAACATCGTCACCGTCAGCATCGGCATCACCCCGGTCAACGATGCGCCCCAAGCCGTCGACCTGTCGGCCAACGCCGTTCAGGGCGGCGCGCCGGTGGTCATCGCCCTGTCCGGCAGCGATCCGGATGTCGGCGACGCGGTGGACAGCTTCCGCATCACCTCACTGCCCGACCACGGCACCCTGCAGATCAACGGCGTGGCCGTCAGCGCAGCCGCCGTCGCCGCGGGCACCGCCGTGATCAGCGCGGCCGACGCCGCCAGCGGCCTGCTGACCTACCTGCCGCCGGGCGACTTCGACTCGACCAACGACGGCCCCGCGCCCACCTTCGGCTACCAGGCCTTCGACGGCGACGCCTACAGCGCCGAGGCGACCGTCACCGTCAACGTCGCCGACGCGGCGCCCGTGGCGGTGGACGACTTCGTGGTGCTGACCGAAGGCAGCACCGCGGCCACGGTCAACCTGGTGATCATGCTGGACACCTCGGCGACCATGGTCAGCCCGTTCCTCGGCGGCGTGGTCAGCCTGCCGGGCGGCGGCACCACCACGCGCCTGGCCCTGGCCCAGAACGCCCTGGAGAACCTGATCACCAGCTACGGCGGCAGCCTGCAGAACGTGATGCTGGTGACCTTCGACGACAACGCCACCTACCACGGCTGGTTCAACGACCCCGCCGCCGCCATCGCCGCCATCCGCGGTGTCGGCACCGGCATCGGCACCAACTTCGACGACGCCCTGAGGCAGGTCCAGGCCAACTACGGCACCCCGCCGGACGTCGACCACACCTACGTCTACTTCCTCTCCGACGGCTACCCGGCCACCCCGCTGGGCGCCAACCGGCCCTCGGTGTCGATCTCCTCCAGCGAGCGGGACGGCTGGGTGGACTTCCTCACCGACAAGGGAGTGGATTCCGTCTACGCAGTGGGCATCGGCAGCGAACTGGTCAACGACTACGCCAAGAGCAACCTGGACACCGTGGCCTGGTCGCCGAGCGGCAACCCGCCGCTGACCTGGAACACCGACGACGGCCTGCTCCACGACCCGGGCGACTTCGTCCAGGAAAGCACCGTACACAACCCCAACACCATCGTGGTGGTCAACCCGCTCGACCTCAACGGCGTGCTGCAAAGCACCGTGCAGGTCGGCGGCCTGCTCGACGGCAGCGTCTCCGGCAACGTCGCCGACGACTTCGGCGCCGACGGCGCGGCCGCCCAGAAGATCGTCGCGGTCAGCCTGGACAGCGATGGTGACGGCACCGGCGACCTGCCCGCGACCTTCGACGGCGACTTCTACCAGCTGGACCTGGGCGCCGACATCGGCCTGCTGAAGATCGACGCCCACAGCGGCAACTACAGCTTCAACCCGGTCACCGGCTTCAAGATCACCCAGGACGTCACCTTCAAGGTGCTCTACACCATCGCGGACGGCGACGGCAGCCAGGCCACCGCCACCCTCCACCTGACCCTGGAAAGCGGGGCCACCGGCGGACGCATGGCCCCGCTCGCCAGCGGCGCGGCGGACGACGCAAGCAGCGCCGCCCTGCTGCTGGACGAGCGCGAGGACGCCCTGCTGATCGCGGACGACGCCTTCGACCACCCGGCCGACGATACGTCGTCCGGCAGCGGCCTCGAACCGAACCAGGAGAGCATCGACCTCAGCGATCTGTTGCAGGAAGACGGCGGGGATATCGGCGCCTACATCGCGTTCGAGGCCGGCACTGACATTCCGCCTCCGGTCGTGGAAAGCCCCCTGCCGGGCGGCGGGGGCGATGGGCTGCCGCTGGACGGCGGCGATCCGGGCATCCTGCCCGCGGCGATCATCAACTCGCTGGTGGCCGGCGCCGATCCGTCCGCCAGGCTGGACGCATAACGCGACGGGGCGGGCCTCCTGACCCGCCCCGTCGTCGCCTCAGCGCCTCATCGCCCGGCCGCGTATCTCGTGGTGCGGGCGGTGGTGCGGCTGCCGCCAACCGTCGTGGCGCTGCCAGCCGCGCCGGTCGTCGTAACGTGGCCGCCAGTCGGCGCGCGGCCTGTGGTTGTCGTGGCGACGGTACTCGCCGTGCCAGCGGTAGTGGCCGTCACGGCCCGGCGCGTAGTGGGAATGGCGCCGCTCCTGGTAGCGATCGCGGTGCCAGCGGTAGTCGCGATCATCGTAGCCCCGGGGCAGCGGACGAACCTCCTGGTAATACACCTCGTGACCCGGCGCATAGCCACCGCCATAGGCGACGCAACCGCTGGCAGCGAACCCGAGCACGAGGCAGAACAGCATTCGACGAATCATGGCGGCCTCCTTCGACCGCGGAGCAAGCGCCGGCCGACGCCGGCGCCCAGGCATGCACCTGTTCGTGAGACCCCGCCAGAGGGCAGGCCGCATGCGATGCACGGCAGCCAATTGCGTCAATTTGCTACGCCCGGTCCGGAAACGCGAAGGCCCCATGCCGGTGGGCATGGGGCCTTCGCGGGAAACCGGCGGACAGCGTCTCGGCCCGCCAGCGGATGCCTCAGCGGATGTGGGCGTCCTGGTATTCCTTCTCAGCCTCGTCGAAGCGTTTCAGCATGCTCTGGCTCGGGCCATTGCCGATACGGCTGAACACCAGGATGGCGATGGTGCCGAGGATGAAGCCCGGGATGATCTCGTACAGGCCCAGGCCGATCCAGTTCTTCCAGATGATCACGGTCGCGGCGCCGACCACCATGCCGGCCAGGGCGCCGTTGCGGGTCATGCCCTTCCACATCAGCGACAGGATCACCACCGGACCGAAGGCGGCGCCGAAGCCGGCCCAGGCGTAGGCCACCAGGCCCAGTACCTTGCTCTCCGGGTTCTGGGCGATGAGGATGGCGATCACCGCGATCAGCAGCACCATGCCGCGGCCGACCCAGACCAGTTCCTTCTGCGAGGCGCCCTTGCGCAGGAAGGCCTTGTAGAAGTCCTCGGTCAGGGCGCTGGAGCAGACCAGCAGTTGGCAGCTCAGGGTGCTCATCACCGCGGCCAGGATGGCGGACAGGACCACGCCGGCGACCCACGGATTGAACAGGATCTTGGTCAGCTCGATGAACACGCGCTCGCCGTTCTCGGTCACCGGGCCGGCCAGAGCCGGGTTGTTGGCGAAGTAGGCGATGCCGAAGAAGCCCACGGCCACGGCGCCGCCCAGGCACAGGATCATCCAGGCCATGCCGATGCGGCGCGCGGCCGGGATCGACTTGACCGAGTCGGCGGCCATGAAGCGCACCAGGATGTGCGGCTGGCCGAAGTAGCCCAGTCCCCAGCCCATCAGCGAAATGATCGCGATGAAGGACAGGTTGCGGAACATGTCGAAGTTCGCCGGGTTGGCCTGCTCGATGGTGGTCATCGCAGTATCGAAGTCGCCCAGGGCGAGGATCACGAACACCGGGGTGATGAGCAGGGCGAAGATCATCATGGTGGCCTGCACGGTGTCGGTCCAGCTCACTGCCAGGAAGCCGCCGATGAACACGTAGAGGATGGTCGCCGCGGCGCCGACCCACAGCGCGGTGCCGTAGGACAGGCCGAAGGTGCTCTCGAACAGGCGCGCGCCGGCCACCACGCCGGAGGCGCAGTAGATGGTGAAGAACACCAGGATCACCAGCGCCGAGAAGATGCGCAGGACCTTGCTGGTGTCCTCGAAGCGGTTGGTGAAGAAGTCCGGCAGGGTCAGGGCGTTGCCGTTGTGCTCGGTCTGCACGCGCAGGCGGCCGGCGACGAACAGCCAGTTGAGCCAGGCACCGATGATCAGGCCGATGGCGATCCAGCTCTCGGAGATGCCGGCGACGAAGATGGCGCCCGGCAGGCCCATCAGCAGCCAGCCGCTCATGTCAGAGGCGCCGGCGGATAGCGCGGTGACGAAGCTGCCGAGGCTGCGGCCGCCGAGGATGTAGTCGGAGAAGTTCTTGGTGGCCAGGTAGGCGGCGAAGCCGATTGCGATCATCGCGGCGATGTACACCACGAAGGTAATCAGCATGGGGGTGCTAGCTGTCATGGGGTGGATACCCTCTCGCTTGTTGTTATGCGCCGCGGCCGGTAGCCCGCGACGGGTTGGCGAACACGCCCGCTCGTGGCGGACGCTGGAACACCCCGATCGTTGAACCGGGGCCGTGCAAGGCGGACGCCCGCAAGCGGCGCCACATCACATCGCTCCCCTCCCGGAAACGACCGCAGCGCCCGCATCCCGTGCCCTGCCGAAAGCGGCAACGGAGCGGGGCTCTCTCTTCGGTTGTAGCCCATCGCCGAGGCGACACAAGCGCAACGCGAAAACCCTGCCCCCGGAGCGGGATGCAGGACTCTAGTGACAGCCACGTGACGGGTTCTTGCGAAAAGCTCCGGAGTTTTTTCGCAAAACTCCGGAGTGCGGGGCGCATCGATGGGAGCCAACGATGGGATCTGCGCGCGCGGCTCAGAGACGCACGTTGCCGCGCGGCCCGGCCAGGGCCCAGATGATCAGGCCGAGCACCGGCAGGAACAGGATCAGCAGCACCCAGAGAACCTTCTTGCCGGTTTCCGTGCTGCTCTTGACCACGTTGATGATCGCCCAGATGTCCAAGGCGAGGATGATCAGACTGACCAGACCGCTGAGGGTGGAACCCATGACGACACTCCTGTGACGAGGGAAGGTCCGGAAAAGGATAGCCGCCACCCGCGGGAACGCCCTCTTTCGCGCCCAGCGAAACGCGAAACACCCGAAAAAACACTTACATGCGACATATTCCTACGTTTTTACGACAGCATGTGACTCCAAGGTCAGGATTGATCATCCATTGTTCACAGGCCGCGGCAATACGTGCTTTCGCAGGCCAGATCGCACATTGGGCATCCTCGGAGAACAGACCCATGAACACCTCGCTCCGCGTCAACGAAGCACTTCTGATCGCAGGCCGCGCCTTCCAACCCTTCCAGTGCGTGGCCTGGCAGCCGCAGGACGGCACTGGCGAACTCAACCTCACGGTGATCGACCGCACCAACAACCGGGTCGGCCAGGCTTGCATCGACAGCCGCACCTACCGCGACCCGGAACAGCTCGCCAACGCCCTGACCCGCTCGCGCGAGCAGATCAGCAGCCAGGGCTACTCCCTCGATCCCTGGAGCATGCCCGAGTAACACTTTCGCCCCCGGCCTGCCGCACCACCCGAAGCCCCCTCGGCCACCTGGTCGAGGGGGCTTCGCTTTTCTCGAACCTAACGCCTGCCGTCCCGTCTACTCACTAGGTCTGTCGATTTCGGCGCGACTGCGCTACCGATCGACAAACCCTCTCAACCACAGACGGAGAGAGCAGCATGAGCAGCGCCATCACCCTCGAAGAAGCCATGGCCATCGTCGAACAGGCCTTCCTGCCGCACGCCTGCGAGACCCGGGCGGACCGCGAGGACGCCAGCTTCTCCTTCCGCGTGTTCGACGACAGCGACGTGGAGCTGCTGTCCCAGGCCCACGTGGCGCGCTCGCAGTACGGCGACCCCACCCGCCTGGCCGGCCTGATCGAGCTGGCGCGCCTGGAGCTGAGCAAGGACGGCTACGAGCTCACCCCCTGGTCGATGCCCTGGAGCAACCCGCAGATCGGCTGAGGACTCGCCTTGGAAGCCTTCGACTGGCAACGCATCCTGATTCACGACTTCCCGCTGGCGTTCCTCGGGGAAGTGGCGCTGAGGGCCGCCTTCGCCTACCTGGCGGTGTTCGTGTTCCTCAAGATCTCCGGCCGGCGCGGCGTACGCCAGCTGTCGGTGTTCGAGCTGGTGGTGATCCTCACCCTCGGCTCGGCAGCCGGCGACGTCTCCTTCTACGACGACGTGCCGCTGCTGCCGGTGATCGTGGTGTTCGCCACCCTGCTCCTGCTCTACAACCTCACAACCCGGGTGATGAAGCACAGCCCGCGCTTCGGCGGCTGGGTCGAGGGCAAGCCGGTGGTGATCATCCGCGACGGCCTGTTCGAGCTGGGCACCCTGGACGAGCAGAACATCTCCAGCGACGAATTCCACATGGAGCTGCGCCGCGCCGGCGTGGAACACCTGGGCCAGGTACGCCTGGGCATCCTCGAAGTCGACGGCGACCTGAGCCTGTACTTCTTCCCCGCCGAGGCCACCCGCAGCGGCCTGTCGGTGCTGCCCGAACCGCTCAACCCGACCTATCGACAGGCGCCCGGGGACGGCCTGTACGCCTGCGTCCGCTGCGGCCATCCGCAGCCCCAGCAGGCCGGCCAGGGCTGCGCCTGCACGCGCTGCGGCGGCACGCTCTGGAGCCGGGCCCTGGACGGGGAGCGCGAACCATGAGCGATCAACAGGTCCCGCCCCTGGCCAAGGGCACGCGGCCGCTGCCCGCCGACGAGCGCGAGGACACCGGCACCGCGCTGTGCCCGCCGCTGCCACCGGACCTGGTGTATGTCGACGACCGCCAGGCGGGCATCCGCCGGCGCAAGCTGCGCGGGCGCTTCGCCTACTTCGACGCCGACGGCGAGCGCATCCGCGACGAAGACGAAATCCACCGCATCAACGCCCTGGCGATTCCGCCGGCCTACACCGACGTGTGGATCTGCCCCGACCCGCGCGGCCACCTGCAGGCGGTCGGGCGCGACGCCCGCGGGCGCAAGCAGTACCGCTACCACCCGCGCTGGCGCGAGGTACGCGACTGCAACAAGTACGAGCGCCTGCTCGACTTCGGCCGCACCCTGCCCGGCCTGCGCCGCCAGGTGGAAAGCCACCTGGCTCTGCGCGAGCTGGGCCGCGACAAGGTGATGGCCACGGTGGTATCGCTGCTCGACTCCACCCTGATCCGGGTCGGCAACCCGCAGTACGCGCGGGACAACAAATCCTTCGGCCTCACCACCCTGCGCAACCGTCATGTGCAGGTGAACGGCGGCGCCATCCGCTTCCACTTCCGCGGCAAGAGCGGCATCGAGCACCGCGTCAGCCTCACCCACCCGCGCCTGGCGCGGGCGGTGCGGCGCTGCATGGAGCTGCCCGGCCAGCAGCTGTTCCAGTACCTGGACGAGAACGGCGAGCGGCGCGGCGTCAGCTCGGCGGATGTCAACCAATACCTGCAGACCCACGCCGGCGCCGACTTCACCGCCAAGGACTACCGCACCTGGGCCGGCACCGCCCTGGCGCTGCAGCGCCTGCGCGAGCTGCGCCCGACCAGCGCCACCGAGGCCAAAAGCCAGGTGGTGGACGTCACCCGCCAGGTGTCGCGCCTGCTCGGCAACACCCCGGCCATCTGCCGCAAGTGCTACATCCACCCGGCGGTGATCGACGCCTTCCTCGACGGCAGCCTGGCCGAACTGCGCGCCGCGCGGCCGCGCCAGGGGCTGCGCGAGGAAGAGAGCCTGCTGCTGCGTTTTCTGGAGAAGCTGGCCAGGGCCGACTGAGCCGTTTGGCAAGATCTGTGGGCCTGTTGTCCTTGTTGCCAGACGGGCGCCGGTCCAGACTGGCCTCCAGCCAATGGAGGAGCGCCCCGGTGAAGACCGTCGCCAGCCTGATCTACCCCGACGTGATGAGCCTCGACATCACCGGCCCGCTGCAGGTGTTCGCCTCGGCCAACGTCGAACTGCGCCGCCTCGGCCAGGCCGAGGCCTATCGCCTGCTGGTGCTGGCCGACGAGGCCGGGCCGGTGGCAACCTCCGCCGGCCTGCGCATCGTCGCCGACCGCGCCTGGCGCGACTGCGCGCCCGGCGAACTGGACACCCTGCTGGTGCCCGGCGGCCTGGGCGAGACGGTGCAGTGCGCCAACCTGCCGCTGCTGGCCTGGCTGCGCGACGTGGAGCCACACACCCGGCGCCTCGGCTCGGTGTGCTCCGGCGCGCTGATCCTGGCCGCCGCCGGCCTGCTCGACGGCCGCCGCGCCACCACCCACTGGGCCGATGTGGCGGCCCTGTGCTGCCACGAACGCATCGAGGTGGACGGCGACCGGCTGCACACCTACGACCCGAGCGGCCACGACGGCGACCCCCATGTGTTCACCTCGGCCGGGGTCACCGCCGGCATCGACCTGGCCCTGGCGCTGGTCGAGGCCGACCTGGGCCGCCCTCTTGCCCTGGCCGTGGCCCGCCGCCTGGTGATGTTCCTGCGCCGCCCCGGAGGACAGGCGCAGTTCAGCGCCCTGCTCGCCCCGGACCCCAGCCGCACGCCGCGCCTGCTCGGCCTGCTCGAATGGATGGCCCAGCACCTGTCCGCCGACCTGTCGCTGGAGGCCCTGGCCCGGCAGGCCAACCTCTCGCCCCGCAGCCTGTCGCGGCTGTTCGTCCAGGAACTGGGCATGGGGCCCGGCCGCTACGTCGAGCAACTGCGCCTGGAAGCCGCACGCAACCTGCTGCAGGACAGCGGCGCGTCGATCGGCACCGTGGCCCGGCTGACCGGCTTCCGCCACCCGGAAAACCTGCGCCGCACCTTCCACAAGCACCTGTCGGTGAGCCCCCAGGACTACGCCGAACGCTTCGCCTGAGCCTTGAGAAAAGGCTGAACCAACCGTTGTCGCCCCCCCTGTGGGAGCGGACTTGTCCGCGAACAGAGCCGGCACAGCGAAGCTTCGCAGAGCCACGGCACTCGCCAGCGACACTCAATCGAGGAAAACACCATGCTGCAACTACGACCCGGCTGCGAATGCTGCGACCGCGACCTGCCGCCCGACTCGCCCGACGCCCGCATCTGCTCCTTCGAATGCACCTTCTGCCACGACTGCGCCGAAACGCGCCTGCACGGCCACTGCCCCAACTGCGGCGGCGAACTGGTGCGCCGCCCGATCCGCCCGGCCGGCAAGCTGGAGCGCTTCCCCGCCACCGCCGAACGCACTCACAACCCGGCCGGCTGCGCGGCACGGGAGCAGGCATCGTGAGCGGTTCACCGAGCAAGACCGCCACCGCCGGCACTTCGCTGCTGCTCCTGAGCAACCCCACGCTGCTGCGCCTGTTCCTCGCCCAGGCCCTGTTCTGGAGCTGCGCGATGATCGGCATCACCCTGACCTCGCTGGTCGGCCTGCAACTGGCGCCGCTCAACGGCCTGGCCACCCTGCCCCTGGCCCTGCTGGTGCTCGGCTACCTGCTGGCGACCCAGCCGCTGTCGCTGTTCATGCAGCGCCACGGGCGCCGCGCGGGACTGCTGCTAGGCGCCGGCGCGGGCATCGGCGGCGGCCTGCTCAGCGCGGCCGGGGTGTGGCTGGCGGACTTCTGGCTGTTCTGCCTCGGCGCCCTGCCCATCGGCATCTACCAGGCCTCGGCGATGTACTACCGCTTCGCCGCGCTGGAGGCGGTGGACGAGGCGCACAAGGGCCGCGCCACCGCCTGGGTGATCGGCGGCGGCCTGTGCGCAGCGCTGCTGGCGCCGACCCTGACGCTGTGGGCGCAGGGCGCCCTGGCCCGGCCCTTCGTCGGCGCCTACCTGCTGGTCGCGCTGCTCGCCGCGCTGGCCGTGCCGCTGCTCCTGGGCCTGCGCCAGGGCGCGCTGCCACCGCCGGCCCAGCGCGGTTGGGCCGGCATGCGCGCCCTGCTGGCGCGGCCGCGGGTGCGCGCCGCAGTGCTGATCACCGCGATCGGCAACGGCCTGATGGTCCTGGTGATGAATGCCACGCCCCTGGCGATGAGCTTCTGCGGCCTGCCGCTGGAGGCCGGCGCCGAGGTGATCCGCTGGCACATGGTCGGCATGTTCCTGCCGGCCTTCGTCGCCGGCCCGCTGGTGGACCGCCTGGGCTGCCCACGGGTGGCGCTGCTCGGTATCGTGCTGCTGGCGGCCAGCGCCGCCATCGCCCTGAGCGGCGAATTGCGCAGCTATTTCCTGATCTCGTCCCTGCTGCTCGGCATGGGCTGGAACCTGATGCTGGTGGCCGGCACCACCCTGCTCGGCCAGGGCCACGGGCCCGAGGAAAGCGGCCAGGCCCAGGGCCTGATGGAGCTGGGCAACGGCGGTGTGGCGGCAGCCGCCTCGTTCGCCTCGGGCGCGCTGATCAGCGGCCTGGGCTGGAGCCCGGTGAACCTGGCGATGCTCGGTCTGCTGGCGGTGGCGCTGGTCGCGCTCGCCGCCGGCGCGCGGCAGCCCCGGCCAGCCTGACGCAGGCTCATCGGGCGCGCCGGGTCACTCAGGCAGCGGGCCGATGGGGAAGAATTCGCCGTTGCTCCATACGCCCAGCCAGGTCCGCCCCTCGATCTGCCGCTCCACCGCCAGTTCCACCAGCTGGTAGAACACGTTGCGGTGCACCAGCGCCTCCAGGTTGCGGCGCACGTGCAGGTAGGGCGAGGGCTCCTGGGTCTCGGGGTCCAGCTCCACCCGCAACGGGTGCTCGGCGCCGGCCTCGATCTCCTCGTCGACGTTGGTGGTGAAGCGCAGCACCTGCGCCTCGCCCTCGCCGACGACCTGCAACGTCACCGCCACGAATGGCGCGTCGTCGACCACGATGCCGACCTTCTCCACCGGAGTGATCAGGAAATACTTGTCGTCGTCGCGGCGGATGATGGTGGAGAACAGCTTGACCATGGGCTTGCGCCCGATCGGCGTGCCCAGGTAGTACCAGGTGCCGTCCCGGGCGATGCGCATGTCGATGTCACCGCAGAAATCGGGGTTCCACAGGTGCACCGGCGGCAGGCCCTTGCCTTCGCCCTTGGGAATCTGCGCCAGCAGGTCGTTGGCCTTGCCCGGGTCGCTCATGCTTGTCTCCTTCTGCTCAGCGGGCGCTCACGCCCAGCAACGTCCGCGCGTACTGCTCGAACGGCGCGCGCAGCTGGTCGGCCGGCTGGTTGTCGTAGAGTGTCAGAAAACCGCCTCGGTTGCGGATGCGCGCGGTGTCCACCAGGTAGCGGGTGCTGGTCTCGATCAGCATCAGCTGGATCACGCCGGAGTCGACCCCGACCCGGTCCAGCGCCTCCTGGTCCTCCCATTCCGTCAGCGTGCCGATGCGGTCGTCGGCGTCGGCGAAGCGGGTGTACAGCAGGTAGTGGGCGCCGGCCGTGCGCGCATCGTTCATCGCCTCGTCCAGGCCCTGGGGCGCGCTGGCGCGGCGCACCAGCGGGAAGTACTCGACGAAGGCCTTGAAGGCCTCCTGGGCCACCACGTTGGGCCGTGGGTGAGCATCGCCCGGCGGCACGTAGTGCCCCTGGGAGATGAAGATGAAGGAATCAGCCTGCAGCCGCCAGGAGGCGGAGCGGCGGGTGTCGCTGTGGTCGAGCACGCCGGCATCGCGCAGGTGGTACTCGGTGCCCGTGGCCATGTCGCTGACTTTCATGCAGCCGCCGAGCGCACCCAGCACCAGCAATAGAATAAAGCTACGCATCGGATTTTCCTCCCTGCCGGCGACGGAAAACCGGCGGATAGAAAGGCATAGCAGCTTCCGCGCCAACAGCTCTCCGCCGCCGCATCTGCTCACAGCCCGCGCTGCCACTCCTGGCGAAGCCCCACGCTCTGCGGCCGCTCGATGGCCTGGCGCACCTGGGCCAGCAGCCTCTCCTTGTCGGCGCCCAGGTTGCCCTTGAGCACCAGGTAGTTGGAGGCGTGATCGCTGCGGAACACGGTGTCACGCAGTTCCAGCCCCTGCAGCAGGCGCTCCACCTCGAGGAACAGCTGCCGCTGGCCGAGCGGCTGGAAATCCTCGAAGCCCGTGCGGAAACGCGCCTCGCCCATGGGGAAGCTGACCACCAGGGTGGAGAGGAATTCCGGTTGCGCGGCGTTCATCAGGCGCGCCGAGTTGTCGGCGTGCTGCTCGCTCAGGGCGGTGCCGCCGAGGCCGTTGAGGATCATCACCGAACGGGTGATGCCCGCCTCGCCCAGCTTCTCCAGCGCGCTGAGGCTGGAGGCGAAGGTCTCGCCCTTGTTGACCCGCGCCAGCACCTCGTCATCGCCGGACTCGCAGCCGACATAGGCCATCCCCAGGCCGGCGTCGGCCAGCTCGCGAAGCTCCTCCACCGACTTCTTGCGCAGGTTGCGCGGCAGGCAGTAGCTGGAGACGCGTCGCACGTCGGGCATGTGCTCGCGGATGGCGACGAGGATGTTCAGCAGGCGCCGCGTCGGCAACACCAGGGCGTCGCCGTCGGCGAGGAACACGCGCTGGACGATCAGGCGCTCGCCGGCGCGGCGGATCTCGTCGAGCACCTGATCCTCGTCCCGGGCACGGAATTTCTTCTGCGGCGCCGTGTACATCTCGCAGAAGGTGCAGTGGTTCCAGGAACAGCCGTTGGTCACCGGCAGGATCAGGGAATGGGCTTCGCTCGGTGGTCGGAACACCGGCTCGATATAGGCGATGGGGAATTCGGCAGTCATGGGATTTCTTATGGGAACCGGGCGACGAATCAGCCGCCGATGATCTTCATCACGGTGGCACCGCCAGCAAAGGCGATGTCCTGTTTATCCGCCAGCGCGCGCACCAGCAGGCGCTGCAGCGCCGGCAGCGCCTGGTGGCGGGGTTTGTCGAGCAGATCACCGACGTAGTGGCGGTTGCTCGACGACAGGCAGCCGTGCAGCCAGCCCGTCGAGGACAGGCGCAGGCGCGAGCAGGTACGGCAGAACGGCACGCTCTCGTTGGCGATCACGCCGAAGAAGCCGTAGCCGGGAATCTCGTAGCGCAGCGCCGTGGCGTCCAGCGGCGCCGGCGCCTGGACGAAAGCATGGCGGCCGGCGACCGTCTCCAGCAACTCGGCCATGCCGTAGAACTGCTGCTGGAAGCTCGCGCCCTCGCGGGCCAGGTGGCCCATGCGCATCAACTCGATGAAGCGCAGCTCGAAGCCCCGCTCCAGGCAGTAGTCGAGCATCGGCAGCACCTGGTCGTGGTTCTGCCCGCGCAGCGGCACCATGTTGATCTTGACCTTGAGTCCCGCCGCCCGCGCCTGGTCCAGGCCCTGCAGCACGGTCGGCAGGTCGCCGCCCCGGGCGATGCGCCTGAAGGCAACCGGGTCGAGGGTATCCAGGGAGACGTTGATGCGCTTGAGCCCGCACTCCACCAGCAGCGGCAGCTTGCGTGTGAGCAGCTGGCCGTTGGTGGTCAGGCCGATGTCCTGCAGGCCCAGCCGGCTGGTCTCGTGCAGGAAGTGATCGAGCTTGGGGCTGACCAGCGGCTCGCCGCCGGTGATGCGCAGGCACTCGATGCCGGCCGCCTCCATCAGGTAGGCGACGCCGCGCACCATGGCCTCGGCGGAGAGTTCGTCCTGCGCCGCCACCAGGCGCTTGCCGTCCGGCACGCAATAAGTGCAGGCGTAGTTGCAGGCGGCCGTCAGGCTGATACGCAGGTTGCGGAAGCGGCGCCCCTGGCGGTCGACGATCATGGAAGGCTCCGGCGGTGTTCACCCGGAGTATATGCCCGCCGCCGACCACGTGAGCGCATCATTGGCGGGCTGAATGGCGTCAGGCCGAGGGCGTTTCGCTGTCGCGCTTGCGCTTGTTGCCCATGCGCACGCCGATATCCATGAGGAACTGGAAGAAGCCTTCCTGATCCTCCAGCACGCCGCTCCAGAACGGCGAGTGGTACAGCGCCACAGCGCCGTGCACCAGCGCCCAGGCGGCGCAGTAGTGGAAGTACGGCGGCACGTCTTCCAGCTTGCCTTCGGCGATGCGGCCTTTGATCAGCTGGGTCAGGCGCTCGAAGTTGGAGGCGCGTATCTTGTGCAGTTGCTCGACCATCTCGGGCACCTGGTTGCCCTTGGCCACCTTTTCCTCCAGGCGATCGAACAGGCGATAGCGCTGGGGGTCCTGCATGCGGAATTCGAAGTAGGCGCGGGACAGGGCTTCCTTGTCGCGGGCCACGTCGTCGGACAGGAACAGGGCGTTGAGGTCGCGCTCGTAGTCCAGCATCAGGCGCAGATAGACCTCGGCCTTGGACTTGAAGTGCTTGTAGATGGTGCCTTTGCCGATGCCGACCGCATCGGCGATCATCTCGACGGTAACGCTGTCTTCACCCAATTCAAGGAAGAGCTTGAGCGCGGTATCGAGAATTTCCTGTTCGCGACGACGGAATTCACGGACTTTGCGAGGTTCTTTGTTCATGAAGTGACTACAGGATAAAAATCGAAGCGCGCCATTATGCCTGTTCAGCGCCAAAATGCACGGATCATCGGCCCAATGCCCAATTTAAACGACGAATTCCCTCTCGATCGCGACCTCTGCTATCTCAACCACGCCGCCGTCGCGCCCTGGCCGAAACGAGCCAGCGAAGCCGTGCAGCGCTTCGCGATGGAAAACATCCGCAGCGGCGCGCGCGACTACCCGCAGTGGCTGCAGGTGGAGAAGCGCCTGCGCGAACGCCTGGCGCGCCTGCTCAACGCCTCGGGCACGGCCGACATCGCGCTGGTGAAGAACACCTCGGAGGCGCTGTCCTTCGTCGCCTTCGGCCTGGACTGGAAAAGCGGCGACCAGGTGGTGATCAGCGACGAGGAATTCCCCTCCAACCGCATCGTCTGGGAGGCCCTCAAGCCACGTGGGGTCGAGGTGGTGCAGGTCAGCCTGGCCGGCAGCGACCCGGAAGGCGCCCTGCTGGCCGCCTGCGGGCCGCGCACCCGGCTGCTGTCGATCAGCTCGGTGCAGTTCGCCAGCGGCCTGCGCCTGGATCTGACGCGCCTGGGCGCCGGCTGCCGGGAGCGCGGCGTGCTGCTGTGCGTCGACGCCATCCAACAGCTCGGCGCCCAGCCCCTGGACGTCCAGGCCTGCGACTGCGCCTTCGCCATGGCCGACGGCCACAAGTGGATGCTCGGCCCGGAAGGCCTCGGCGTCTTCTATTGCCGCCGCGACCTGCGCGAGCAACTGGCCCTGCACGAATACGGCTGGCACATGCTGGAGCACGCCGGCGACTACGACCGCACGGAGTGGGAGCCGGCCCGCAGCGCCCGCCGTTTCGAGTGCGGCAGCCCGAATATGCTCGGCGCCATGGCCCTGGAGGCCAGCCTGTCGCTACTCGAGGAAGTAGGGATGGAACAAGTGGCGGCGCTGATCGAGGAGCGCGTGCTGCAGCTGCAGGAGGGCCTGGAGCGGATCGACGGAGTGCGCCTGCACAGCCCGCTGAACCCGGCGCGACGCGCCGGCATCCTGACCTTCAGTCGGGACGGCTGGGACAACCAGGCGCTGTTCGCCCGGCTCAGGGAACGGCAGGTGATCTGTGCGCAGCGGGGCAAGGGCATCCGTCTGTCGCCCCACTTCTATACCGACCCGGCGCAGATCGAGCGAAGCCTGGCGGTACTGGGCCAGTTGCGACAAGGCTGAGTGCTCAGCAGCCGTGGCGGTATTCCAAATACGTTTAAGAAACCGCCGCGACCAATCTGGACGATGGGAAATCCTGGCCAATACTCAGAAGACTGGTGTGCGGCATCTCCCCCCAAGTGCCCCCCAGTCGAGGTACCGTGGATCGTGTACCTTCGTTTTACTCCTAATGGTCTTGACCCGGATTCATCCCCCAGAACCCGGGTTTTTTTTGCCCGCGATTTTTACGATACGACCCGGGCCAGCGGGAACAGCCGCCTGAAGTTGGCCGTCGTCTGCGCGGCCAGCGCCTCGAACGTCTCGCCCCGGACCATCGCCAGGAACTCCGCCACCTCGCGCACGTACTGCGGCAGGTTGGGCTTGCCGCGATGGGGGATGGGCGCCAGGTACGGCGAATCGGTTTCCACCAGCAGGCGGTCCGCCGGCACCTTGCGCGCCACTTCGCGCAGGGCGTCGGCGTTGCGGAAGGTGACGATGCCGGAGAGGGAGATATAGAAGCCGATGTCCAGGGCGGCCTTGGCCATGTCCCAGTCCTCGGTGAAACAGTGCAGCACGCCGGCCTGCGGCAGCGCCGCCTCGCGCAGCAGCGCCAGGGTATCGGCGCGCGCCTCGCGGGTATGCACGATCACCGGCTTGCCGGTGCTCTTCGCCGCCTCCAGGTGCAGACGGAAGGACTGCTGCTGCAGCTCGGCCGCCTCGGGCTCGTAGTGGTAGTCCAGGCCGGTCTCGCCGATCGCCACCACGTTGGGGTGGTTCAGCTCGTCGAGCAGCCAGTCCAGAGCCGGGCTCTCGCCCTTCTCCAGGTCCAGCGGATGCACGCCCACCGAGCAGTCGACGTCGGCATAGCGCTCGGCCAGGGCCTTGACCGCGCCAGCGTTGGCGGCGCTGACCCCGATGCACAGGAAGTGCCCCACGCCCCGGGCGCGGGCGGCGTCCAGGGCCGCGTCGAGGGAACCATCGTGGGCCGCCAGGTCGAGGCGGTCGAGGTGGCAGTGGGAGTCGACCAGCATGGAATTCTCTGTCTCTGAAATGACGAAGCGCCCGATCAGGGCGCCTCTCGTTGAAGCCTGTACCGTGTTCCTACATGGTGTGGGTCGGGCGGTCCGACTTGAGCGCACCGGCCAGGTAGGTCTCGATCTTGTTGCGGGCGGTGTTGTCACCGTCGTTGAACTGCACGCCCACGCCAGCGGCGCGGTTGCCCTGGGCGCCCTTGGGAGTGATCCACACCACCTTGCCGGCCACCGGGATCTTCTCCGGCTCGTCCATCAGGTTGAGCAGCATGAACACCTCGTCCCCCAGCTTGTAGCTCTTGGCGGTGGGGATGAACAGCCCGCCATTGCGGATGAAGGGCATATAGGCGGCGTACAGCACCGACTTGTCCTTGATGGTCAGCGACAGGATCCCGTTACGCGGCCCCAGGTTCGGTGGCAAACTCATGCACTATATCCTTGCAACTTGTCCGACTTTCGATTCTAGCCCGGTCCGGGCAGGCTTGCCCACTGCACCAGCAGGGCTTCGAGAAGCAGCGCACCGTTCAGATTGGCCTTGCCCAATACTTTCTGGCGCTGCAGCAAAAGCCAGTCCTGCATGGCCAGCAACCTGGCCTGGGGCGTCTTGTCGGCCAGATATTGCACCACCTTGCGCATATCGGCCAGGCCCAGCCCTTCTTCGTCGCGGCTGAGCTGATAGCGCAGCATCAGCTGGGCCCAGTCGCAGAACCAGTCGAACAGCATGGCCAGCGGCAGGTTCTTCCAAGCTTCGGCCAGCTGGCTGGCGCTGGCCTGCTGCTTGAGCAGCTTCTTCACCCCCTCGACCACCAGGGCGCGCTGCTCCAGCACGCCCCGCCCATGCAGGCGGCGCGCCGCCAGGGGCGAGCCGCCGGCCAGGGCCAGCAGCTCCAGGCGCTGCTCCGCGCTGCACTCCGGCAGTGCCTGCTCCAACCAGGCGAGGCTCTGCGCCTGGCTCGGCAGCGGACAGGCCTGCTGCACGCAGCGGCTCTTCACAGTGGGCAGCAGACGGCTCGGCTGGTGGCTGACCAGCAGCAGCACGGTGTCGCCGGAGGGCTCCTCCAGGCTCTTCAGCAGGGCGTTGGCGGCGTTGAGGTTCATCGCCTCCACCGGCTCCAGCAATATCACCTTGCGCCCGCCAAGCTGCGCGGTCTGTACCACGAAGCTGACCAGTTCGCGCACCTGATCGACCTTGATCGCCTTGTCCGCCTCTTCCGGCTCCAGCACGAACACGTCCGGGTGGGTACCGGCGGCCAGCAGATGGCAGCCCTTGCACTGGCCGCAGGCATCCAGCCCATCGGGGCTCTGGCACAGCAGGCGCGCCATCAGGCGCTCGGCCAGGTCGCGCTTGCCGATGCCGGCGGGGCCGTGCAGCAGGTAGGCGTGGGCGTGGCGCGGACGGCTGGAGAGCTGCTGCCAGAGCTGCTCCTGCCAGGGGTAGGCTTCAGCCACGGCAGCGCTCCAGGATGTCCGGCAGCAGGGCGTCAAGGGAGCGCTGCACCGCCTCCAGCGGCTGCGCGGCGTCCAGCACGCGATAGCGCGCCGGCGCGGCCTCGGCGCGGCGCAGGTAGGTGTGGCGCACGGCCTCGAAGAAATCGCGGTCCTCCTGCTCGAAGCGATCCAGCCGGCCGCGGGCGGCGGCGCGGGACAGGCCGACTTCCACCGGCAGGTCGAACACCAGGCACAGGTCCGGGCGCAGCTGGCCCTGGACGAAGCGCTCCAGCTCGGCGATGCGCGCCTCGCCCAGGCCACGCCCGCCGCCCTGGTAGGCGTAGGTGGCGTCGGTGAAGCGGTCGCAGAGCACCACGGCGCCGCTGGCCAGGGCCGGGCGGATGACCCGGGCCAGGTGCTGCGCGCGGGCGGCGAACACCAGCAGCAGCTCGGTGTCGCTGTCCATCGGCTCGTCGCTGGGTGCCAGCAGCAGTTCGCGGATGCGCTCGGCCAGCGGCGTGCCGCCGGGCTCGCGACTCAGCACCACCTCGACGCCCTGCTCGCGCAGGCGCGCGGCGAGGTACTCGCGGTTGGTGCTCTTGCCAGCCCCTTCCGGGCCTTCCAGGGTGATGAACAGACCGCTCACGGGGTTTCCTTATCTGGGCGCGGGGCTGGAGCGGTAGTCGGCCCGGCGCTTGAGCTGGTACTCGCGCACGGCACGGTTGTGCTGCTCCAGGGTTTCCGAGAAGACGTGGCTGCCGTCGCCACGGGCGACGAAGTACAGGGTCTTGCCCTCCGCCGGGTGCAGCGCGGCGTGAATCGCCTCGCGACCGACCAGGGCGATGGGGGTCGGCGGCATGCCGACGATCACGTAGGTGTTGTAAGGCGTCGCCTCGAGCAGGTGGGCCCGGGTGAGGTTGCCGTTGTAGCGCTCGCCGAGGCCGAAGATCACCGTCGGGTCCGTCTGCAAACGCATACCGAGCCGCAGGCGGCGGATGAACACGCCGGCGATCTGCCCGCGCTCCTCGGCCACACCGGTTTCCTTCTCCACCATGGAGGCCATGATCAGGGCGTCGTAGGGCTTGCGGTAGGGCAGCCCCTCGGCGCGCTTACCCCACTCCTCCTCCAGCACAAGGTCCAAGCGATTGCGGGCCTGCTTGAGCAGGTCCAAGTCGCTCATGCCGCGCACGTAGCGGTAAGTATCCGGGAAGAAGCGGCCTTCGGGGCTGACGCCCGGCAGGCCGAGCTTCTCCATCAGGGCCCGGTCGTCCAGCTCGGCCAGGCTCTGCTCCAGCTTCTCCTGACGGGCCAGCGCGGCACGTACCTGGCGGAAGCTCCAGCCCTCGACCAGGGTCAGGCTGTACTGGACGACCTCGCCGCGCACCCACAGGCCGATGAGGTCACGCACGTTCTGCCCCGGGAGGATGCGGTACTCGCCGCTGTGCAGCGCTTGGTTCGGCAGGTTGAAGCGCCAGTACAGGCGCAGCCAGAAGGCACCGTCCAGCACACCCTCGCCTTCCAGGCGGTTGATCACGCCACCAGGCGTATCGCCGGGCACGACCTCGATCAGGCGCTCGCCCTCCAGCTGGAGTGGCTGGTTCAGGGTGGCGTGCAGGCGCCAGCCGGCCAGCGCCAGAGCCAGCACGACCAGCACCAGGCCGGCAGCCAGCAGCAGCATCAACTTGCGAATCACGAATCAGGAATCCAGAAGACTGCGAACGATGGCCTGCAGTTTACGGGTGAGCGGGCCGGCCGGCCAGACACACCCGGCCAGTTCGCGCACCGGCCAGATGCCGTAGACGCCGTTGCAGACGAACACCTCATCGGCCTGCGCCAGCTCATCGAAGGCAATATCACGCACCGCGCAAGGGATACCCAGGCACGCGGCCTGCTCCAACAGCTCGGCACGCATCACCCCGGCGACGCCGCAGCGCGACAGGTCGGCGGTCAGCAACACGCCGTCGCGGATCAGGAACAGGTTGCTGAACACCCCCTCGATCACCCGCCCGGACACATCCCGCATCAATCCCTCGGCGAAGGCCGGGTCGCTCCACTCCCCTCGCGCCAGTACCTGTTCCAGGCGGTTGAGATGCTTGAGGCCGGCGAGCAGCGGCTGTTCGGCCAGGCGCGTGGCGCAGGGGAACAGGCGTATCCCCTCCTGAGCATGGCTCCCGGGGTAGCCGGGCAGCGGGCTACCCAGCAGGATGCGCCTCGGGCTGGAGGATTGCGGCGGCGCATAGCCACGCAGGCCATCGCCACGGGTGATCAGCAGCTTGGCGACACCGTCGCCCAGCTCGGCGAAGAAAGTCCGCAGCTCGGTTTCCAGGGCAGCCAGGTCGAGTTCGATGGACAGGCGGCGCAGCCCCTCGCCGAGGCGCGCCAAATGGCGCGGCAGCAGGATCGCCCGACCGCCACGCACGGCGATAGTCTCGAACAGGCCGTCACCGTAGGCCAGGCCACGGTCGCCCAACGGCAGTTCCGTGGCCGGGCGGCCGTCGACCCAGCTCGGCATCAGCCGTTGAAGCGGCGGAACACCAGGGAACCGTTGGTGCCGCCGAAGCCGAAGGAGTTGGACAGCACCGCGTCGATCGCCAGCGGCTTGGCCTGGTGCGGCACGAAGTCGAGGTCGCAGCCCTCGTCCGGCTCGTCCAGGTTGATGGTCGGCGGCGCCACCTGGTCGCGCAGGGCCAGCACGCTGAAGATCGCCTCCACCGCGCCGGCGGCGCCCAGCAGGTGGCCGGTCATCGACTTGGTCGAGCTGACCGACAGCCTGTGCGCGTGCTCGCCGAACACCGACTTGACCGCGCAGGCCTCGGCCTTGTCGCCGGCCGAGGTCGAGGTGCCGTGGGCGTTGATGTACTGCACCTGGTCCGGGTTGAGGCCGGCATCGCGCAGGGCGTTGGCCATGCAGCGGGCCGCGCCTGCGCCATCCTCGGGCGGCGAGGTCATGTGGTAGGCGTCGCCACTCATGCCGAAGCCGGTCAGCTCGGCATGGATGGTCGCCCCACGGGCCTTGGCGTGCTCAAGCTCCTCCAGCACCAGGGCGCCGGCGCCGTCGGACAGCACGAAGCCGTCGCGGCCCTTGTCCCAAGGACGGCTGGCCCGAGCCGGCTCGTCATTGCGGGTGGACAGCGCGCGGGCCGCGCCGAAGCCGCCCATGCCCAGGCCGCAGGTGGCCATCTCGGCACCACCGGCGACCATCACGTCCGCCTCGCCGTAGGCGATGTTGCGCGCAGCCATGCCAATGCAGTGGGTGCCGGTAGTGCAGGCGGTGGCGATGGCGTAGTTAGGCCCCTGCAGGCCCAGATGGATCGACAGGAAGCCGGAGATCATGTTGATGATCGAGCCCGGCACGAAGAACGGCGAGATACGCCGCGGGCCCTGCTCGAAGAGGGACTTGCAGTTGTTCTCGATGTTGGTCAGGCCGCCGATGCCGGAACCCATGGCCACGCCGATCCGCTCACGGTTGGCGTCGGTGACCTCCAGGCCCGCGTCGCGCATCGCCTGGAAGCTGGCGGCCAGGCCGTACTGGATGAACAGGTCGAGCTTGCGCGCCTCCTTGGCCGACAGGTACTCCTCCACGTTGAAGCCCTTCACCGAACCGCCGAAACGGGTGGAAAAGGCCGACAGGTCCATATGCTCGATCAGGCCGATGCCACTGCGACCGGCCAGAATGCCCTGCCAGCTGCTGGCTACATCGGTGCCCAGCGGCGACAGCATGCCCATACCGGTAACCACGACGCGTCTACGCGACACTGCACAATCCTCTCTTCTCGTTGAAACGGGCCGGCCCGATAAAGAAAAACCGCACGCCTTTTGAGGGGCAGTGCGGCTTTTCTGGGCCGAAAACCGGCGATTACGGGCGCTTAGGAATGCGCGGTGATGTAATCGATGGCTTCCTGAACGGTGGTGATCTTCTCAGCCTGCTCGTCCGGGATCTCGGTCTCGAATTCCTCTTCCAGAGCCATCACCAGCTCGACGGTGTCAAGGGAGTCGGCGCCGAGGTCTTCGACGAAGGAAGCGCTGTTGGTCACTTCGTCCTCTTTGACGCCCAGTTGCTCGGCGACGATTTTCTTGACGCGTTCTTCGATGGTGCTCATGTCTTGTTTTCACTCCTATGGAAAATTCCGTGCAGCTGGGCTGCAGTGTATAGAAAGGGTTTTCTAAGTTTCAAGCCGGTTGCCCGGCCCCTTCCCGAAACCGCCGTCTTTCGCCGGTCGCACTTTTGTAACGGACTTTAGACTGGTTCTATGACAGTTAGCTGAAAGGCCGAGTCACATTCAGCTCATGTACATGCCGCCATTCACCGGAACCGTGGCGCCGGTGACATAGGCCGCACCCTCGGAGGCGAGGAAACCGACTACCTTGGCGATCTCCTCGGCCTGCCCCAGGCGGCCCAGCGGAATCTGGGTCAGCAGCGCCTCGCGCTGGGCTTCCGGCAGTTCGCGGGTCATGTCGGTATCGATGAAGCCCGGCGCCACCGAATTGACGGTGATGGCACGGGAGCCGACTTCACGGGCCAGGGCGCGGCTGAAGCCCTCCAGGCCCGCCTTGGCGGCAGCGTAGTTGGCCTGACCGGCGTTGCCCATCGCCCCGACCACCGAGCCGATGCTGATGATGCGCCCCCAACGGGCCTTGGTCATGCCGCGCAGCACGGCCTTGGACAGGCGGAACAGGCTGTTGAGGTTGGTGTTGATGACGTCGAACCACTCGTCGTCCTTCATCCGCAGCATCAGGTTGTCGCGGGTGATGCCGGCGTTGTTGACCAGGATGGCCACGGCGCCGAAATCCTTCTGGATCTGCTCCAGGACGGCATTGACCGACTCGCTGCTGGCCACGTCCAGCATCAGGCTGGCCCCCTGGATGCCCTGCGCCTTGAGCGCCTCGCCGATGCGCGCCGCGCCGGCTTCGCTGGTGGCGGTACCGATCACCACGGCGCCCTGGCGGCCCAGTTCGAACGCGATGGCCTGACCGATGCCACGGCTGGCGCCGGTGACCAGCGCGACCTTGCCTTGCAGACTCATGATGCTCTCCTTGTAATCAGGCCAGCGCCGCACGGGCGGCAGCGAAGGCTTCCGGGGTTTCCAGATTGTGGGTGTTGATGCCCTTGACGCAACGCTTGTTGAGCCCTGCCAGCACCTTGCCGGGGCCGCACTCGACCAGATCGGTGACACCCTGGCCAGCCATGTGGACCACGCTCTCCACCCAGCGGACCGGGCTGTAGAGCTGGGCCAGCAGGTCGCGCTTGAGCGTGTCGAGGTCGGCCGGTACGGCGGCCGAGACATTCTGCACCAGCGGAATCCGCGGCGCCTGCCAGCCCAGACCGTTGACCGCCTCGGCGAACGCTTCCGCGGCCGGATGCATCAGCGCGCAGTGGGACGGCACGCTGACCGGCAGCGGCATGGCGCGCTTGGCGCCACGCACCTTGCAGGCCTCGATGGCGCGCTCGACGGCGGCGGCGCTACCGGCGATCACCACCTGGCCCGGCGCGTTGAAATTGACCGCGCTGACCACCTCGCCCTGGGCGGCCTCGGCGCAGGCGGCCAGCACATCGGCATCTTCCAGGCCGAGGATCGCGGCCATGCCGCCCTGCCCGGCCGGCACCGCCTGCTGCATCAGTTGGCCACGGCGCTCGACCAGCCGCACCGCGTCGACGAAGCCGATGGCGCCCGCCGCGACCAGCGCCGAATACTCGCCCAGGCTGTGCCCGGCGACGAACGCCGGGCTCGGGCCGTCCTCGGCCTGCCAGAGGCGCCACAAGGCGATGGAAGCGGTGAGGATGGCCGGCTGGGTCTTGTCGGTTTCGTTCAGGCGCTCTTCCGGCCCCTGCTGGGCCAGCGCCCAGAGGTCGTAGCCGAGCGCGTCGGAGGCCTCGCCGAAGGTGTCGCGGATCAGCGACTGCTGAGCACCGAGTTCGGCGAGCATGCCGAGCGACTGCGAACCTTGGCCCGGGAAGACAAATGCGAGGGAGGCAGACATCGAAACGTTCCCTTATCTGGTCGAAGGAGGCACGGAAACCGTACCGGAAATTGCAGATTGGATGGCGCGGCGGCGCCTGCGGTCACACGACGGTCAGGCTTGGAAAGACCCGGCGCACGGAGTTCAGAAGACGGGAAAGCACGCCGACGGGACGCCGCCATCACAGCAGCAGGTCGCCGAGACGGCCGTGCAGGCGCTGGGGCAGGTTCTCGCGAACCTCGACCACGGCCCGACGAATGGCGCTCTGGAAGCCCTCGGCACTGGCCGCGCCGTGGCTCTTCACCACGATGCCCTGCAGCCCGAGGAAGCTGGCGCCATTGTGCCGCGCCGGCGCCAGTTCGCCGCGCAGGCGCTTGAGCAGCGGCAGGGCCACGGCGCCCGCCAGGCGGGACACGAAGCCCTCGTTGAACAGCGCCTCGATGCGATCGGAGATCATCGACACCAGACCCTCGCTGGACTTGAGCAGGATGTTGCCGACGAAACCGTCGCACACCACCACGTCGGCCTCGCCGCGGTACAGGCCATCGCCCTCGATGAAGCCGGTGTAGTTGAGGCCCTCGGACTGCGCCAGCAGGCTGGCGGCCAGCTTCACCTGCTGGTTGCCCTTGATGTTCTCCGTGCCGACGTTGAGCAGCGCCACCCTTGGCCGGTTGGTGCCCTGGGCCTCCGCGGCCACCGAGCCCATCACCGCGAACTGGTACAGCTGTTCGGCGCTGCAGTCGACGTTGGCGCCCAGGTCGAGCAGATGGCAGACGCCGCCGGCGGTGGGCACGGCGGTGACCATCGCCGGCCGGTCGATGCCCGGCAGCGGCTTGAGCACATAGAGGGAGAGCGCCATCAGCGCGCCGGTGTTGCCGGCGCTGACGCAGGCCTGGGCACGGCCGCCGCGGACCAGTTCGAGCATCACGCGCATCGAGGCATCGGGCTTGCCGCGCAGGGCATGGGTGGGGCGCTCGTCCATGCCGATCACCTCGCTGGCGTGCTCGACATGCAGGCGCGCGCGATCGACACCCGGGTGACGGGCGATCAGTTCTTCGAGGAGGGAGGCTTGGCCGACGAGGACCAGGTGCAGCGAGGGGAATTCAGCCAGACTGGCGATGCAGGCTGGAACAATGAGATGGGGACCGAAGTCCCCACCCATTGCATCAATCGCGATCGTGGCGGACAAGGATTACTCGTCGGAGCCCTTGTCGATCACTTTGCGGCCACGGTAGAAACCGTCCGGGGACACGTGGTGACGCAGGTGAACTTCACCGGTGCTCTTCTCGACGGACAGAGCGTTGGCCTCGAGTGCGTCGTGGGAACGGCGCATGTCGCGGGCAGAGCGGGATTTTTTGTTCTGCTGAACAGCCATAACTCAATAACTCCTAAACGTTTGGGTCACGCTTTAACTGCGCCAATACACTGAACGGGTTGGACCGCGATACCTCGTCCTCGCTCGACTCGGGTGTTTCGACACCGGCCGGCTGCTGGCATTCCTCAGGGTCATGGGCTGGAACGATGGGCAGAGCGAGCAGAAGCTCATCTTCGACCAACGTCATCAGATCCAGCGGATCCTCACCCACTTCCAGCACGTCATAGCCCTTCGGCAGCGACTGGGTATCCGCGCCTTCCTTCACCACCGCGTAATGACATTCGCTGCGGATCGGCAGGGCGACCAGTTCCAGACAACGCTGGCAAACCATCTTGACCTCAACCTCGAGCTCGCTGTGAATCGTCACAGCGCGGCGCTCGTCACGTTCGAAGACCAGCTTCGCATGCACCGTGCCGGCGTTGTCCGCCAGCGGGTCGCACAACCGCTCGAAACTGGCCAGCGGCATCTCCCCTTCCAGGGTGACACCGCGATCGGCGAGCTTGCGCGGATCAACGTGAGGTGGAATCGGCCCATTCGACATAGGCGCGGTATTCTAGGGATGCACCCTCCCCCTGTCAAAGGAATTTCCGCCCTGTCCGTCGGCCGCCGTGGCCGCTAGAATCGCGCGCCCAACCTGGAGATCGACCATGCTGCCCCTGGTGCTCGCCTCGAGTTCGACCTACCGCCGCGACCTGCTGGCCCGCCTGCGTCAGCCCTTCACCTGGGCGTCGCCCGACATCGACGAGACGCCGCGCCCCGGAGAAAGCGCCGAGGCCCTGGTACGCCGCCTGGCCGAAGCCAAGGCCCGCGCCCTGCGCGACCAGCACCCGGCGCACCTGATCATCGGCTCCGACCAGGTGGCCGTGCTCGGTGGAGAGATTCTGGGCAAGCCCCACGATTTCGAGCGAGCCCACCGCCAGCTGGCGGCCGCCAGCGGTACCAGCGTGACCTTTCTTACCGGCCTCGCGCTGCTCAACAGCGCCAGCAGCGAGTGCCAGGTGGACGCGATCCCCTTCACCGTGCATTTCCGCCATCTGAGCGACGAACAGATCACCCGCTACCTGCAGGCCGAGCAGCCCTACGACTGTGCCGGCAGCTTCAAGGCAGAGGGCCTGGGCGTCAGCCTGTTCCGCGCCACCGAGGGCGAGGACGGCACCAGCCTGGTCGGCCTGCCGCTGATCCGCCTGGTACAGATGCTGGACAGGGAAGGCATCGCCATTCCCTGACCGCCTATATAAAGGAAGGAGTTGGCGCGCCCTGTCAGCGCAGCGCCGGCCCCTGGAAGCCCATCCACAGCGCCAGCCGCTCGGCCACGCTGGTGCCGAGCTTCTTGGTGAAGCGATCGAAGGGGTTTTCCTTGCGGGTGAAGTCGACGATGTCCTTGGCCCCCACCACCTCGCGCGCCACGTAGCTGCTGCTGCCCAGGGCATCCACCAGCCCCAGCTGCAGGGCCTGCTCGCCGGACCAGATCAGCCCGGAGAACAGCTCCGGATGCTCGTCGGCCTTGAGGCGCTCGCCACGACCCTTCTTCACGCTGTCGATGAACTGTTTGTGGGTGGTTTCCAGCACGCCCTGCCAGAAACGGGTCTCGTCCTCTTTCTGCGGCTGGAACGGGTCGAGGAAGGCCTTGTGTTCGCCCGAGGTGTAGACGCGGCGCTCGACGCCGACCTTGTCCATCACGCCGACGAAGCCGAAGGAAGCCGCGGTCACGCCGATGGAACCCACCAGGCTGGCCTTGTCGGCATAGATTTCGTCGGCCGCGCTGGCGATGTAGTAGGCGCCGGACGCGCCCAGGTCGGTGATCACCGCATAGACCTTGATGTCCGGATGCTCGCCGCGCAGGCGCTTGATCTCGTCGTAGATGTATCCGGACTGCACCGGGCTGCCGCCCGGGCTGTTGATGCGCAGCACGATGCCCTTGGTCTTCTTGTCCTCGAAGGCGGCGCGCAGGCTGCCGACGATGTTGTCGGCGCTGGCTTCCTCGTCAGCCATGATCATGCCGCGAATCTCGATCAGCGCCGTATGGTTCTCACCCGAGGCGGAGGCCTTGTCCAGCTTCAGCGCAGGCGAGAACAGGGCCAGGGCGCCGAACAGGTAGACGAAGGCCAGCAGCTTGAAGAAGATGCCCCAGCGCCGCGCCCTGCGCTGCTCGACCACGCTGGCCTGGAGGGTCTTCTCCAGCAGCTTCCAGGCCTTTTCGTCACCCGACGCCTTCCATTCATCAGACATACTCGCCCACCTCGACAGTACTAACGGTCGCGCGCCCTTCCAGCCAGGCGCGCAATTCGGAAAATTCGTTGATCGCAAGCCGCGGCCCGTGGGCACGCAGGCTGTCCAGCGGCTGGGCGCCGAAGCCCACGGCCACCGAATCGACACCGGCATTGCTCGCCATCTGCAGGTCGAAGACCGAGTCGCCGACCATCAGCGCCCGCTCCGGCGCCACGGCGCAGTGCGCCATGATCTCGTGCAGCATGCGCGGGTGCGGCTTGCTCGCCGTCTCGTCGGCGCAGCGGGTGACGTCGAAATAGTCCAGCCAGCCATGCCCCTCCAGCACCCGGTGCAGGCCGCGACGCCCCTTGCCGGTCGCCACGGCGAGCTGGTAGCCCTGCTCGCGAAACGCCGCCAGCGACTCGGCGACACCCGGGAACAGCGCCGACGGCTCGCTCTCCAGGCTCATGTAGTGCTCGCCATAGCCCAGTCGGAAGCGTTCGATCAGCTCTGCCTCGCGCAGTTCCGGATAGAGCGTCTGGATGGCCTCGGGCAGGCCGAGCCCGATGATGCCCTTGATCGCCTCGTCGTCCAACGACGGCAGGCCACAGCCGGCGGCGGCGCGGTGCATGGATTCGACGATACGGCCGATCGAATCGACCAGCGTCCCGTCCCAATCGAAGATCAGCAGCCGATAGTCAGGCACCGAGGCGCTCCAGGGTCCGCTCCCACATCTCATCCACTTCCGCTTCCAGCTCCAGAGGCTGGCCGTCCGGCAGCTCGATCTTCAACCGGTAGGCGTGCAGGAACAGGCGCTTGCCGCCCAGCTCGCGAATCTCGCGGGTGAAATCGTCGTCGCCGTACTTGGAATCACCGGCGATGGAATGCCCGGCGTGCTTGGCATGGACGCGGATCTGATGGGTGCGGCCGGTGATCGGGCTGGCCTCGACCAGGGTGGCGAACTCGCCGAAGCGGCGCAGCACGCGAAACTCGGTGAGCGCCTCCTTGCCCTCGGGATTGACTTCCACCATGCGCTCCCCGGAGCGCAGGTTGTTCTTCAGCAGTGGCGCCGAGACCCTCTTCTTCGAGGTCGGCCAGTCACCGCGCACCAGTGCCATATAGCGCTTGTCCACGCCGTCGCCGCGTAGCGCCTCGTGCAGGTGGCGCAGCATGCTGCGTTTCTTGGCGATCATCAGCAGGCCGGAAGTGTCGCGATCCAGGCGGTGGACCAGCTCGATATCCTTGGCGTCCGGGCGCAACTGGCGGAACGCCTCGATCACCCCGTAGTTGAGGCCGCTGCCACCATGCACGGCGATGCCGGCCGGCTTGTTCAGCACGATCAGCGCCTTGTCCTCGTAGACGATGGCCTCCTCCAGACGCTCGAGCAGGCTCTGCGCCAGCGGCGCCGGCTCGTCGCGCTCGGCCAGGCGCAGCGGCGGCACGCGAACGATATCGCCGGCCTGCAGCTTGTACTCGGGCTTGATCCGCCCTTTGTTCACCCGCACCTCGCCCTTGCGCAGGATGCGGTAGATCAGGGTCTTCGGCACGCCCTTGAGCTGGGTGCGGAGGAAATTGTCGATGCGCTGGCCGGCAAGCTCGGGCGCGACCTCGAGCAGCTGGACACCGGAGGTCGGGGAGGCGGGAGTAGTCATACCGCGAATCATAACAATTTTTTATGGAATTGAAGCACTTAATCATTGCTGCTATAGTCGCGAACGCCGCCAAAAGCGGCCCGGCCAGCGGGTGATCATCGACAATCTGCCATCCCTGCCGAGCGCAACCCTTTCAGGGCGTCAGGCCGTCCGACGGGACTCTCGCCGCACAGAGCGCGAAGAATCCCGGAAACCAAGCCTTGAGCCAAAGAGCCCCAAGCGCGCAACTCGCGACCAGGCTCGACAGACGCGCAGGCCTAGCCTGCGGTAATGCAAACCCGCTTCGGATTCAGCGAGCGGCACCCGATTTCAGCGATACGTGTAGGGTGGAGATGCACAACCGTCGGACAGCGTAGCTACAGGCATTACCCAGACGCTTCACTTTCGTCCGCACCGACCGGTTGATTCCTCCCCTGACTGAGTGCTTCTGTCACCACAGCAAACAGGAGCGTTGTCGCGGCCCCGCCCACGTTGGCCTGGCCGCTGGACACCGGCGTGATTTACGACCACGCCGTACGCGCCCTGACACCGACCGTGAGAGTCGTGTGTGCCAAACGCCGTTTCCGGCAGCCCGGAAACCATTGGTACAACATGAAAAGAATGCTGATCAACGCAACTCAGCCCGAAGAGTTGCGTGTCGCTCTGGTAGACGGCCAGAAGCTCTATGACCTGGACATCGAGTCCGGCGCCCGTGAGCAGAAGAAGGCCAACATCTACAAGGGCCGCATCACCCGCGTCGAGCCCAGCCTCGAAGCCGCCTTCGTCGACTTCGGCGCCGAGCGCCACGGCTTCCTGCCGCTCAAGGAAATCTCCCGCGAATACTTCAGCAAGTCGCCCGAGGGCGGCCGCGTCAACATCAAGGAAGTATTGAAGGAAGGCCAGGAAGTCATCGTCCAGGTCGAGAAGGAAGAGCGTGGCAACAAGGGCGCGGCCCTGACCACCTTCATCAGCCTCGCCGGTCGCTACCTGGTGCTGATGCCGAACAACCCGCGCGCCGGCGGCATCTCCCGCCGCATCGAAGGCGAGGAGCGCAACGAACTGCGCGAAGCGCTGAACGGCCTCGACGCCCCGGCCGACATGGGCCTGATCGTGCGCACTGCCGGCCTGGGCCGCTCCAGTGAAGAGCTGCAGCTCGACCTGGACTACCTGATCCAGCTGTGGACCGCGATCAAGGAAGCCTCCCAGGGCCGCGCCGCGCCCTTCCTGATCTATCAGGAATCCAACGTCATCATCCGCGCCATCCGCGACTACCTGCGCCAGGACATCGGCGAGGTACTGGTGGACAGCATCGAGGCCCAGGAAGAAGCCCTGGCCTTCATCCAGCAGGTCATGCCGCAGTACGCCAGCAAGATCAAGCTGTACGAAGACAGCGTGCCGCTGTTCAACCGCTTCCAGATCGAGAGCCAGATCGAGACCGCCTTCCAGCGCGAAGTGAAGCTGCCGTCCGGCGGCTCCATCGTCATCGACCCGACCGAGGCCCTGGTGTCCATCGACATCAACTCGGCGCGCGCCACCAAGGGCGGCGACATCGAGGAAACCGCCCTGCAGACCAACCTGGAAGCGGCCGAGGAAATCGCCCGCCAGCTGCGCCTGCGCGACATCGGCGGCCTGATCGTCATCGACTTCATCGACATGACCCCGGCGAAGAACCAGCGCGCCGTGGAAGACCGCGTCCGCGAGTGCCTGGAAGCCGACCGCGCCCGCGTCCAGGTCGGCCGCATCTCGCGCTTCGGCCTGCTGGAAATGTCCCGCCAGCGCCTGCGTCCGTCCCTCGGCGAGACCAGCGGCATCGTCTGCCCGCGCTGCAACGGCCAGGGCATCATCCGCGATGTCGAGTCCCTGTCGCTGGCCATCCTGCGCCTGATCGAGGAAGAAGCCCTGAAGGACCGCACCGCCGAGGTCCGCGCCCAGGTGCCGATCCCGGTCGCCGCCTTCCTGCTCAACGAGAAGCGCAACAGCATCACCAAGATCGAGCTGCGCACCCGCGCGCGCATCGTGATCCTGCCGAACGACCACCTGGAAACCCCGCACTTCGAAGTCCAGCGCCTACGCGACGACAGCCCGGAAGTGCTGAGCGGCCAATCCAGCTACGAGATGACCCCGGCGGAAGTCGAGGACGCCCAGCCGGCCAGCGCCACCCGCACCCTGGTTCGCCAGGAAGCCGCGCTGAAGACCACCCCACCGCGCCCGGCGGCACCCGCTCCGGCAGCGCCGCTGGCTCCGGCGGCACCCGCCCCGCAACCGAACCTGTTCAAGGGCCTGGTCAAGTCGCTGGTCAGCCTGTTCGCCGGCAAGGAAGAAGAACAGCAGCCGGTCGCCGAGGCCAAGCCGGCCGAGCGCAAGCCGCGCAGCGAAGAACGTCGCAACGGCCGCCAGCAGAACCGTCGCGACGGTCGTGGCAACCGCGAGCGCGGTGAACGTGGTGAACGCAGCGAGCGTGGTGAACGCGAAGAGCGCAAACCGCGTGAAGAGCGCCAGCCTCGCGAAGCCCGCGAGCCGCGTGAAGAACGTCAACCGCGGGAAGCCCGTGAAGAACGCCAGCCCCGCGAGGAGCGCCAGGAGCGTCAACCGCGCGAAGCTCGCGAGCCGCGTGAAGGCCGTGAAGGTCAGGAAAATCGCCGCGAACGTGGCGAGCGCCAGCCGCGTGAGGGCCGCGAACCGCGCGAAGAGCGCCGCCGCGAACTGCGCGAGCCGCTGGACGCCGTCACCGCGAATGGTGAAGAGCAGCAGGAACAGCGCGCCGAGCGCAAGCCACGCGAAGAACGCCAGCCGCGTCCGCCGCGCGAGGAGCGCCAACCGCGCACCGAGCAGGCCGAGGCCGCCAGCGAGGAAGAAGTTCTGCTGAACGGTGAACAGGCCGAAGACGATCAGGAAGGCGGTGAAGGTGGCGATCGCCCACGCCGCCGCTCCCGCGGTCAGCGTCGTCGCAGCAACCGCCGCGAGCGCCTGCGCGACGCCGACGGCAACCCGATCGCCGATGAGGGTGAAGAGGTTGCAGCAGAGGTGGAAGCCGGCACCGAGGGTGGCACCACCACCGCCGCCGAAAGCGCTGCGGTCGCCGTCGCCGCCGCGGTGACCATCGCCGCCGAAGCCGAAGATGCACCGGCCCAGCCGGAGCAGGTTCAGCCGGAGCAGGCCCCGGTGGTCGAGCAACCCGTGCAGGCTGAAAGCAGCCCGGTGGCCGAAGAACCCGCCCCCGCTCCAGCCGTCGTGGCCGAACCGGTTGCCGAGCCCGCTCTGGCGGAACAGCCGGCGCCGGTCACCCCGGTCGCCGAGGCCCCTGCCGCTCCGGCCAACGCGCCCCAGAGCGCTGGCGGTCGCGCACCGAACGATCCGCGCGAAGTGCGTCGCCGTCAGCAGGAGGCCGCGCGCCTGGCAGCCGAAGCCGCCAAGGTCGCGGAAACCGCCCCGATCGAGGCCGCTCCGGTGGTCGAGCAGGCTCCGGTGGAAGCACCAGTGGCTGAAGTCGCTCCGGCTCCCGAGGTCGAGGAAACCGCGCCTGCCGCGGAACCGCAGGCCGAAGTCGCCAGCGAGCCGGTAGCCGAGGCGACCAGCGAAGCGCAGGTCGAGCAGCCTGAGACCCCTGCCGATGACGAGACCGCCGCGTCCAAGGCGGACGAGCAAGAGCAGGAAGCCAAGCCGCAGCACTGATAGCCGCGGAACATGAAAAAGGGGATGCCTAGGCATCCCCTTTTTCTTTGGCTATGTCCACGTTGACTGTTGCACACCTTGTGGGAGCGGATTTATCCGCGAATTTCGCGGCCAATCGGAATGCCACGCAGGATTGCGCCACCAGCATGCCACGGGACATAGCCTTTTCTACCCGCACTGGTCATCCGCGCGCAGGCGGGAACCCATGAATGCCGAGTCTTGACCCGAGCATGGATTCCCGCCTACGCGGGAATGACGGAGATTTCCTACCTTGTCCGTAATAGGGCCCCTCACCCGAGGCCCTGCCTGCTCCATCAGGGCCATCGAGTGGAACAGCGGCTGTACGCACATCCCAACGCCCGTCGTCCCCGCGAAGGCGGGGATCCAGGGATACGCCACCTGACCCACACATGGATTCCCGCTTTCGCGGGAATGACGGGATGTTCTGGCTGCCTTGTCCGTACAGGGCCTTCAGCCGATTGCCGGATGACAAGTCGGAACGCGCTTGCGGCCGCCGGATGTTTGCGGCAGAATTCGCGCCGTCCTAGGGGAGTAGTCTCCCGTGAGCACCCTGCTCACCCGGCATGCGTCAACACACTTGCTCCGCAGAGCATGGCGCATGCGACCCGAGGCCCTCGTGGCCTGGCGGTTTGACAAGACCTATGACACGCACACCTTGCCCGGGGCGGGAAGGTAGTACGTGTCATAGAACAGTCGAACCCGCCCCTTAGGAATACCTGATGTTGGAATCCCTGTTCGTCCCCACCGGAATCGTCGCCCTCGCCGAAATCGGCGACAAGACGCAGCTGCTCGCCCTGCTGCTGGCATGTCGTTTCCGCCGGCCCTGGCCGATCATCTGGGGCATCGTCCTCGCCACCCTCGCCAACCACTTCGCCGCGGGCGCCGTGGGCAACTGGGTCGCCGGCTTCTTCTCGCCAACCACGCTGAGCTGGATTCTCGCCGCCTGCTTCGCGGCCGTGGCGCTGTGGACGCTGGTGCCGGACAAGCTGGACGATGAAGAGGAATCTCACCTCAAGCGCTTCGGCCCCTTCCTGACCACGCTGATCGCCTTCTTCCTCGCCGAGATGGGCGACAAGACCCAGATCGCCACGGTGATGCTGGCGGCGCAGTACCCCGACTTCCTCATGGTGGTGATCGGCACCACGCTGGGCATGCTGATCGCCAACGTGCCGGTGGTGCTGGCCGGCAACTTCGCCGCGGATCGCCTGCCGCTGGCCCTGATCCGCCGCCTGGCCGCCCTCGCGTTCGCCGCGCTGGCGATCTACGCGGTCTGCCAGGCGCTCGGCCTGGTCGGCGGGCTCTGATGCCGAACGGCGAAAACGGGTAGCCCAGCGGGTCTTCCGGAGTGCCTCGGCATTGGTAATCTGACCGACGAATCGCGCAGTTCCAGTGCTGAAGGAGCGGTACATGTCCCTGGAAGAAATGAAGAAGCGCGTGCGCCAGCATGTCGACCTGAGCTGGAACCGGGGCCGCCTGGCACTCGCCGAGCAGATGCACGGCCCCGATTTCATCTACAAAAGCTCGTTCATCGGCCAGCCGCTGAGCAGCTCGGCCTTCGCGCGCATGGTGCAGGAAATCCGCCAGGCCATGCCCGACCTGGAGGTGGTGATCGAGGAATGCATCGCCGAGGGCAACAAGGTGGTGACCTGGAGCACCCTGATCGGCACGCTGGAGAAGCCCGCCCTGGGCTACCCAGCCAGCGACAAGGTGCTGAGTATCTCCGCCATGGCCTTCTGGACACTGACGCCGACCGGCAGCATCCGCGAGATCTGCACCATGTTCGACATGGAAAGCTTCCACGCCCAGCTCGGCCTGGCGAACCGCCCTATCGCGGCAAAGACTCAACCCTGAGAGGAAAACGGCGCCCTCGGCGCCGTTTTCCTTTCACTTCCTGGCTTGCTCGTACAGCGGCATCACCTTCGGGATGGCCGCCTGCAGCGAGGCAATGCGGCTGCCCGACGACGGGTGGGTACTCATGAACTCGGGCGGAGCGCCACCACCGGCCTGGCTCATCTTCTGCCACAGGCTGATCGCCGCGTTCGGGTCGTAGCCGGCGCGTGCCGACAACTCCAGGCCGATGATGTCAGCCTCGTTCTCGTTGCCCCGGCTGTTGGGCAGTGTCATCAGGTACTCCACCCCGGTATTGGCCATCTGCAGGCTGCCCTCCCCCACGCCGAGGACTGCGCCCAGCTGGGTCGCCATCTGCACGCCGTAGGCCTTGGACATGGCCTCACGGCTATGCTCGCGCAGGGCGTGGGCGATCTCGTGCCCCATGACCGCTGCCAGTTCGTCGTCGGTGAGCTGCAATTTCTCGATCAGGCCGCTGTAGACGATGATCTTGCCACCGGGGCCGCAATTAGCGTTGAGCTCGTCGCTCTTGATCAGGTTGACCTGCCAGTCCCACTGCGCGGCGTCGGCGCGGAATACCGGAGCCTGGGCGATCAGCCGCTTGGCGATGGCGCTCACCCGCCTGGCGTTGGCGCTGGTGGTGTCCAGGGCGCCCTGCCCCGAGGCTTCGCTGAGGGTCTTCTGGTAGGCCTGCGAGTACATGCTGTCGACCTCCTGGGCGGACAACATGCTGAACATGTACTGCTTGCGCTCGACCCCCACCGCGCCGCCGCTGGTGGTGTTCACGGCCTGGCAGGCGGCGAGCAGGGAGAGACCGACCAGGGCGGAGAGACGAGTTGGGTTGGACATGGCGAATCTCCAGGCTGTAATGCAGGCGCCCTATGCTAGGGCGCCACGAACCGACCGACAACGTTCGACCTTGCACTCAGACCATGGGCGATCTTTGCTAGTTGCAGGGTACCGCTCATGAATTGCCCATGGGCGGCCGATAAGCCAGGGACAGGCGAAGAAACCAACGCTGTGGGAGCCCCTATGCGATTCAAGTCCATCCAGTTTTCCGTCGCCTTCCTGGCCGGCGCAAGCATCCTGGCCGTGGTAGTGGCGCTGGTGCTGTACGCCCTGTTCGCCGGAACCCACACCCAGGCGCTGGTCCAGCAGCGCACCCAGGAACTGTTGCAGGAGTCCATCCACCAGCGCCTGCGCGCCATCGCCGATGCCCAGGTTGGCAAGCTGCAGCGCCAATTCGAGCAGCCCATGCTGCTGTCCAAGTCCATCGCCACCCTCAACAGCCGGCTCGGCCAGACCCTGGCCGGCGGCACGGTGCTGGGCACCAGCCGGGAAGAACTGAGCGCGCTGCTTGGCGAGTACCTGAAGGACAACCCCGATCTCGTCGACGTATACATCGGCTGGGAAGCCAATGCCTTCGACCAGGACGACGATCTCTACGCCGGGCAGAAGGAAAACGGCTACGACGCCAGCGGGCGCTTCATGCCCTGGTGGTACCGCGACGGCGGCCAGCTCAAGCTCGAGCCGCTCACCGTCGAGATGATGGAAGACCAGAAGCGCCAGGCCACCGGCGTGCGCACCGGCGAGTACTACCTGTGCCCGAAGGAGACCGGCAAGCCCTGCGTGATCGACCCGGCCTCCTACGACTTCGGCGGCAAGCAGGTGCTGGTCGCCTCGTTCAACGCCCCGATCACGGTCGGCGGCCAGTTCAAGGGCATTGTGGGCAGTGACCTGGCCCTCGACTTCATCCAGGACCTGCTCAACCAGGCCAAGCAGCAGCTCTACGACGGCGCCGGCGAGCTGGCCCTGATCTCCGCCAACGGCAGCCTGATCGCCGCCACCAAGGACGCCGGCCTGATCACCCAGCCCGCCGGCAAGGCGGTGAACGCCGAGCTGCTGCAGCAGTTCAAGCAGAGCGGCGGTGACGCGACCATCCTGCGCGTGGACGAGCAGAACAACCTGATCCAGCTGCTGCAGCCCTTCCGCGTGGCCGGCACCGAGACCCGCTGGGCCCTGGCCATCGAACTGCCCACCGAGGCGGTGCTGGCGGAGTTGCGCCAGCTGCAGGGCGAACTGACGGAGCAGGCCCGCAAGGACACCCTTGGCATGACCGTGGTCGGCCTGCTGATCGCCGCCGCCGGCCTGCTGGTGATCTGGTTCGTCGGCTACGGTATCGCCCGGCCGCTGCGGCAGATGGTCGGCATGCTCGACGACATCGCCAAGGGCGACGGCGACCTCACCGTGCGCCTGCAGGTGGACCGCGCCGATGAGCTGGGACAGATCGCGACCGGCTTCAACACCTTCCTCAACAAGTTGCAGAACATGATCCGCGACGTGGTGACCTCGGTGCAGAAGGTCAGCGACTCGTCGGAATACACCGCCGACATCGCCATCCGCACCAACCAGGGCGTGCAGCGGCAGATGGCGGAGATCGACCAGGTCGCCACCGCCGTGCAGGAGATGAGCGCCACCGCCCAGGACGTGGCCCGCAACGCCACCCAGGCGGCGGAGGCGGCCAACCACGCCGACCACTCGGCCAACGATGGCAAGCGCATCGTCGAGGGCACCTCCAAGGCGATTTCCGCCCTGGCCAACGAGATCGGCCGCGCCGTGGGTGTGGTGCAGACGCTGGCCAAGGACAGCGAGAACATCAATGCGATCCTGGTCGCCATTCGCGGCATCGCCGAGCAGACCAACCTGCTGGCGCTCAACGCGGCCATCGAGGCCGCACGGGCCGGCGAGCAAGGGCGCGGCTTCGCCGTGGTGGCCGACGAGGTGCGCAACCTGGCGCAGAAGACCCAGCAGGCGACCGAGGAAATCCAGTCGATGATCCAGCAGCTGCAGAACGGCACGCGCGAAGTGGTCAACGTGATGGAGCAGAGCCAGGCGCGCACCGACGACAGCGTGCAGCAGGCCCAGGCCGCGGCCCAGGCACTGGAGTCGATCACCCAGGCGGTGTCGGTGATCAACGACATGAACACCCAGATCGCCAGCGCCGCCGAGGAACAGAGCGCGGTGGCCGAGGACATCAACCGCAACGTCACCAATATCGGCCAGGTCGCCGGCGAAGTGGCGGGTGGCGCCGACGAGGCCAGCGGCGCCAGCGCCGAGCTGACCAAGCTGGCCGAGCAGCAGCGGCGGCTGATCAATCAGTTCCGGGTTTGATGCCAGGGACTTATGTGGGAGCGGCCTTGGCCGCGATACCTGGGGGCTGCAGGGATCGCGACCAAGGCCGCTCCCACCAAGCCGATCAGGTCTTGTGCACCCAGCGCTGGCGCAACCACTCCAGGTCTTCCGGACGGGTGATCTTCAGATTATCCGCCCGGCCTTCCACCAGCTTCGGCGCCAGCCCGGCCCACTCCAGGGCCGAGGCCTCGTCGGTCACAACCACGTCGGCCACCAGAGCATCGGCGAGAGCCCGGTGCAGGGCGGCGAGACGAAACATCTGCGGCGTATAGGCCTGCCAGATCAGGCTGCGGTCCACGGTTTCCGCCACGCGCCCGTCGGCGCCGGCACGCTTGAGGGTGTCGCGGGCGGGCACCGCCAGCAGGCCGCCGACCGGGTCGTCGGCCAGCTCCTGCAGCAGCAGGTCGAGATCGCTGCGGCTCAGGTTGGGGCGTGCGGCGTCATGCACCAGCACCCAGTCGTCCGGCTGGGCGCCCAGTTCGATCAGCTGCAGCAGGCCGGCCAGCACCGAGTCGGCCCGCTCGGCGCCGCCCTCAGCACGCTGGATGCGCGGATCGCCGGCGCAGGGCAGTGCCGGCCACCAGGGATCGTCCGCCGCCAGGCTGAGCACCAGCCCGCGCAACCGCGGATGATCGAGGAAACAGTGGAGGGTGTGTTCGAGGATGGTCCGCCCGGCCAGGGCCAGGTACTGCTTGGGACGGTCCGCGCGCATGCGCGAACCGATGCCGGCGGCAGGGATCACCACCCAGAAGGAAGGAAGTTCGCGGGTGCTCATTCGGCCAACTGGTAGAGGGTTTCGCCTTCCTTGACCATGCCGAGTTCGTGGCGGGCGCGCTCCTCGACGGTCTCCATGCCTTTCTTCAGCTCCATCACCTCGGCTTCGAGGATGCGGTTGCGCTCGAGCAGGCGCTCGTTCTCGCCCTGCTGCTCTTCGATCTGCCGGTTCAGTTCGGTCACCTGGGCCAGGCTGCCTTCGCCCACCCAGAGGCGGTACTGCAGCCCGGACAGGACCAGCACCAGGGCAACGAACAGCCAGTAGGGAGCTTTCGACATCGGAACGGAGTTATCCATGTGAAAAGGGCAGCTTGCGCTGCCCTTTTACCATTCCCGGCTTAGCCGCGGAACTCGGCGCGGCCCTTGTAGGGTGCCTTTCCGCCGAGCTGCTCTTCGATACGCAGCAGTTGGTTGTACTTGGACACGCGGTCGGAACGGCACAGGGAACCGGTCTTGATCTGACCGGCGGCAGTGCCTACGGCCAGGTCAGCGATGGTGCTGTCCTCGGTCTCGCCGGAGCGATGCGAGATCACGGCGGTGAAACCGGCGGCCTTGGCCATCTGGATGGCCTCCAGGGTCTCGGTCAGCGAGCCGATCTGGTTGAACTTGATCAGGATCGAGTTGCCGATCTTCTCGTCGATGCCGCGCTTGAGGATCTTGGTATTGGTCACGAACAGGTCGTCACCGACCAGCTGCACCTTGGCGCCGATCTTGTCGGTCAGCACCTTCCAGCCAGCCCAGTCAGACTCGTCCATGCCATCTTCGATGGAGATGATCGGGTAGCGCTGGGTCAGGCCGGCCAGGTAGTCGGCGAAGCCTTCGGCGCTGAATACCTTGCCCTCGCCTTCCAGGTCGTACTGGCCGTCCTTGAAGAATTCGGAGGAAGCACAGTCCAGGGCCAGGGTGATGTCGTCGCCCAGCTTGTAGCCAGCGTTGGCCACGGCCTCGGCGATGGCGGCCAGGGCGTCCTCGTTGGAGGCCAGGTTCGGCGCGAAGCCACCCTCGTCGCCCACGGCGGTGTTCAGGCCACGGGCCTTCAGCACGGCTTTCAGGTGATGGAAGATCTCGGCGCCCATGCGCAGGGCATCGGCGAAGTTCTTGGCGCCAACCGGCTGGACCATGAATTCCTGGATGTCGACGTTGTTGTCGGCGTGCTCGCCGCCATTGATGATGTTCATCATCGGCACAGGCATGGAGTACTGGCCGGGGGTGCCATTCAGGTCGGCGATGTGCGCGTACAGCGGCACGCCCTTGGCCTGAGCGGCGGCCTTGGCGGCAGCCAGGGACACGGCGAGGATCGCGTTGGCGCCCAGTTTGCCTTTGTTCTCGGTGCCGTCGAGGTCGATCATCGCCAGGTCGAGAGCCTTCTGCTCAAGGGCGTCTTTGCCCAGCAGCAGGTCGCGGATCGGCCCATTGATGTTGGCCACGGCCTTGAGCACGCCCTTGCCCAGGTAACGGCTCTTGTCGCCATCACGGAGTTCCAGCGCTTCGCGGGAACCGGTGGAGGCACCGGACGGCGCGCAGGCGCTACCGATGATGCCGCCTTCGAGGATCACATCGGCTTCTACGGTGGGGTTACCACGGGAGTCGAGAACCTCGCGGCCCTTGATGTCGACGATTTTTGCCATCGCGTGTAGCACTCCAAGCTGTTGTCGGGAGGGGATGCCGGTTGCGGCCGACGGGCGCGCACTTTACCGGAGAACGGCCGAGTCAGGCAGTCTCGATCGGCGAAAAACTCTTGACCAGGTCATCCAGCTGCTTGAGCTGGGACAGGAAGGGCTCCAGCTTGTTCAGGCGCAGGGCGCACGGACCATCGCACTTGGCCTGCTCCGGCTCGGGGTGAGCCTCGAGGAACAGCCCCGCCAGGCCCTGGCTCATGCCGGCCTTGGCCAGGTCGGTGACCTGGGCGCGACGACCGCCGGCGGAGTCGGCGCGGCCGCCCGGCATCTGCAGGGCATGGGTCACGTCGAAGAACACCGGGTACTCGAACGACTTCATGATGCCGAAGCCGAGCATGTCCACCACCAGGTTGTTGTAGCCGAAGGAGGAACCGCGCTCGCAGAGGATCAGCTGGTCGTTACCCGCCTCTTCGCACTTGGTCAGGATGTGCTTCATCTCCTGGGGCGCGAGGAATTGGGCCTTCTTGATGTTGATCACCGCGCCGGTCCTGGCCATGGCGACTACCAGGTCGGTCTGCCGGGAGAGAAAGGCCGGCAGCTGGATGATGTCGCACACCTCGGCCACCGGGGCAGCCTGGAACGGCTCGTGGACGTCGGTGATCACCGGCACGCCGAAGGTCTTCTTCACTTCCTCGAAGATCTTCAGCCCCTCTTCCAGACCCGGGCCGCGGAAGGAGGTGACGGAGGAGCGGTTGGCCTTGTCGAAGCTGGCCTTGAACACGTAGGGGATGCCGAGCTTCTCGGTGACCCGCACGTATTCCTCGCAGGCCTGCATGGCCAGGTCGCGCGACTCCAGCACGTTGATGCCACCGAACAGGACGAACGGCTTGTCGTTGGCGATCTCGATGTCGCCGACCTTGATGATCTTCTGGGCCATGGGCTCTTCCTTATGCCTTGCCGGCTTTGTTCAACGCCGCCTTGACGAAACCGCTGAACAGCGGATGGCCGTCGCGCGGGGTGGAGGTGAACTCCGGGTGGAACTGGCAGGCGATGAACCACGGATGGTCCGGGGCTTCGACCACTTCCACCAGGGCGCCGTCGGCGGAGCGACCGGTGATGTTCAGACCGGCCTGCTCCAGTTGCGGCAGCAGGTTGTTGTTCACTTCGTAGCGGTGGCGGTGGCGCTCGACGATCACGTCCTGGCCGTAGCACTCACGCACACGGGAGCCATCGACCAGCTGGCAGTCCTGGCCGCCCAGGCGCATGGTGCCGCCCAGGTCGGAAGCGTCGGTGCGCAGCTCGGTGGCGCCGGTGGCGTCCTGCCACTCGGTGATCAGGCCGACCACCGGGTGACCGCTGTTCTGATCGAACTCGGTGGAGTTGGCATCGCTCCAGCCCAGCACGTTGCGGGCATACTCGATCACCGCCACCTGCATGCCGAGGCAGATGCCCAGGTAGGGAATCTTGTTCTCGCGAGCGTACTGCACGGTCCTGATCTTGCCTTCCACGCCACGCAGGCCGAAGCCGCCAGGCACCAGGATGGCATCGACGCCTTCCAGCTTGGCGATGCCTTCGTTCTCGATCTCCTCGGAGTCGATGTAGCGCAGGTTGACCTTGGTGCGATTCTGGATGCCGGCGTGGTTCATCGCCTCGATCAGCGATTTGTAGGCGTCCAGCAGCTCCATGTACTTGCCGACCATGGCGATGGTGACTTCCTTCTCCGGGTTCAGCTTGGCGTCCACCACGCGGTCCCACTCGGAGAGGTCGGCAGGCTGGCACTGCAGGCCGAAACGCTCGACGACGATGTCGTCCAGGCCCTGGGCGTGCAGGACCGTGGGAATCCTGTAGATGGTGTCGACGTCTTCCAGGGCGATCACCGCACGCTCTTCCACGTTGGTGAACAGGGCGATCTTGCGCCGCGAAGCCAGGTCGATCTCGTGGTCGGAGCGGCAGATCAGTACGTCAGGCTGCACGCCGATGGAGCGCAGCTCCTTGACCGAGTGCTGGGTCGGCTTGGTCTTGGTCTCGCCGGCAGTGGCGATGTACGGCACCAGGGTCAGGTGCATGAACATGGCACGCTTGGCGCCCAGTTCCACGCGCAGCTGGCGCGCGGCTTCGAGGAACGGCTGGGACTCGATGTCGCCCACGGTACCACCGATCTCGACCATGGCCACGTCGGCGTCGCCGGCGCCCTTGATGACGCGGCGCTTGATCTCGTCGGTGATGTGCGGGATCACCTGGATGGTGGCGCCCAGGTAGTCGCCACGGCGCTCCTTGCGCAGCACGTGCTCGTAGACGCGGCCGGTGGTGAAGTTGTTGTTCTGGGTCATGGTGGTGCGGATGAACCGCTCGTAGTGGCCCAGGTCGAGGTCGGTCTCGGCGCCGTCGTGGGTGACGAACACCTCGCCGTGCTGGAACGGGCTCATGGTGCCCGGATCGACGTTGATGTAGGGGTCCAGCTTGAGCATGGTGACCTTCAGGCCACGCGCCTCCAGGATGGCCGCCAAGGAAGCCGAGGCGATGCCTTTCCCCAATGAAGAAACAACACCGCCCGTGACGAAGATGTAGCGCGTCATGAAAAATCCTAGAAGTCTGCGTTCAAGCGGTCAGCGCCGCCGGGGTATGAGCGCAGGCCGGCCTTGGCCAACCTGAATAAAGCATGCCGCTGCGGGTTCCGAGGGAGCCCACAGAAGCAGTAATAAGACGGGAGCGTAGTCTACCCGAAAGGGCCTTTCAGCTCAAATCCGAGCTTAGCCATCTGAACCGCCACTCTCCCGACGAAGGGCCGTCGAGCCCGGGCAGGTTGGCCACAGCCAGCAGCTCGTCGCCACGGTAGAGCAGTGGCAGACGGCTGCGCACAAAGGCCGGCACGCCCCGCTCGTTGAGCAGGCGTTTGAGGTCGCGATGGCCCCGCCCCGGCAGCGCCATGACCTCGCCGCCCTGGCGGTAGCGCAGCCGAAGCGGGCCGGCAGGCGGCGCACCCTCCAGACGTACCAGCCCATTGCCGTCGAGACACAGCGGCTGCGCCGGGTCGAACCCTTCGGCCGGAGCCGGTGGGTTGCGCAGCCAGTCGCCGCAGATCCACCACAACCGCCCGTCGGCACGCCTGAGTTCGCCCCCCTCCAGCCGCCACACCGGCGCGGCGTCCACCGCCGCATCGCGCAGATCGTCCCAGCCGGCCCAGTGGCCGCTGTCCGGCATGCGTGTCAGTGGCAACAGCCAGTGGCGCAGCGCATTGCGCTGGCGCGGCTCGGGCAGCGCCAGCAAAGGTGCCAGTTCCAGCGAAGGCAGTTCGAGCCACGGCAGGCCGCTATCGCAGCGGGCCGCCGCGAGATCCAGCTCGGCCAGTTCCGCCAGCAACTGCTCCGTTTCACGCATGTGCTCGGCGGTGCGAGCCAGATTGGCGCCGGCCTGCGGCCAGTGCCGCGCCAGCGCCGGGAACACCTCGCGCCGCAGGAAATTGCGCGCCAGCCCCGTATCGGCGTTGGACGGGTCTTCCACCCAGCGCAGGCCCTGCTCGCCGGCGTAGGATTCGAGCGCCGCGCGCGGACACTCCAGCAGCGGGCGCACCAGCCAGCCGGCACCGAGACGGCGCGACGGCGGCATACCGCCCATGCCCCTCACCCCGGCGCCGCGCAGCAGTCGAAACAGCAGAGTCTCGGCCTGATCGTCGCGATGCTGCCCGGTCAACAGGACCTCGCCCTCCCCCAGCCGGCGCTCGAAGGCCGCATAGCGGGCCATGCGCGCGGCGCGCTCCAGACTGGCGCCGCCCTCCACCCGTACCCGCTCCACCCACAACGGTACGCCCAGGCCATCGCAGAAAGACTGGCAGTGCGCCGGCCAGCCATCGGCAACCGCCTGCAGGCCATGGTGGACATGCACGGCGAACAGCGGCGGCAGCGCTTCCCGCTCACGCAGACGCACCAACAGGTGCAGCAGCACGGTCGAGTCCAGGCCGCCGGACAGGGCGACATGCCAGGCCGGTGCATCGCGCCAGGGACGGAGAGAATAGAGAAGGAGGGATTCGAGCGCGGTCATGCCGCCAGCTTAAACAACAACGGGCCCAAAGGCCCGTCGTGCGATGCGCATGGCCCGATCAAGCCACGCCGTAGCTCATCAGGCGCTCGTAGCGGCGCTCCAGCAGCTGGGCGTCGTCCAGGGTGCGCAGCATGTCGAGCTGCTCGACCAGCTCGGCGCGGATCGACTGGGCCGCGGTGGCCGGATCGCGATGGGCACCGCCCAGCGGCTCGGCGATCACCTTGTCGACGATGCCCAGGCCCTTCAGGCGCTCGGCGGTGATGCCCATGGCCTCGGCGGCGTCGGGCGCCTTCTCGGCGGTCTTCCACAGGATCGAGGCGCAGCCTTCCGGCGAGATCACCGAGTAGGTGGAGTACTGCAGCATGTTCAGCTGGTCGCATACGCCGATGGCCAGGGCGCCGCCGGAGCCGCCTTCGCCGATCACGGTGGCGATGATCGGCGTCTTCAGCCGTGCCATCACGCGCAGGTTCCAGGCGATGGCCTCGCTCTGGTTGCGCTCCTCGGCGTCGATGCCCGGGTAGGCGCCGGGGGTGTCGATGAAGGTCAGGATCGGCAGCTTGAAGCGCTCGGCCATCTCCATCAGGCGGCAGGCCTTGCGATAGCCCTCGGGACGCGGCATGCCGAAGTTGCGCCGCACCTTCTCGCGCACCTCGCGGCCCTTCTGGTGGCCGATGATCATCACCGGCTGGCCATCCAGGCGGGCGGTGCCGCCGACGATGGCGGCGTCATCGGAGAAGTGGCGGTCGCCATGCAGCTCGTCGAACTCGGTGAAGAGGTGCTCGATGTAGTCGAGGGTGTAGGGCCGGCGGGGATGGCGCGACAGCTGGGAAATCTGCCAGCTGCTGAGGTTGCCGAAGATGGTCTCGGTCAGCGCACTGCTCTTTTCCTGCAGGCGGGAGATCTCGTCATTGATATTCAGCGCGTTGTCGTTGCCGACCAGGCGCAGTTCTTCGATCTTGGCTTGCAGGTCGGCGATCGGCTGTTCGAAGTCGAGGAAGTTCGGGTTCATAGGCGTCCGTCTTGCATCGGCGGCCGAAAGGCCGGGCGGCTGATTCCATCTGGCGCCCTACCTTAAGGGATAAGGCACCCAGGGTCGAGGCCGATGCGGCAGACCTGCGGACTGCCGCTCAGCGGTATTGGAGGAAGACGTTGTCTTTTCCGAACTGGTCACGCAGGGCCTGGATCAGGTTATCCGCCGGGTCGATGTGCCATTGCTCGCCGAACTGCAGCACCGCACGGGCCTCGCTGCCGCTGTAGTCCAGGGTCAACGGGCAAGCGCCCTTGTGCTTGCCGAACAGCTCGCCCAGCCAGCGCAGGCGGTCGCCCTGCAGCGCTTCGCGTGGTGCACGGATGCGCAGGCTCTCGGCCAGACCGGTGCGCGCCTCCTCCAGGCTCATCACCCGCTTGGCGCGCAGGCGCAGGCCGCCGGAGAACTCGTCGTTGCTCACCTCGCCCTCGACCACCACCAGGGCGTCGGTCTGCAGCAGCGCCTGGGCGCTGGCGAAGGCGTCGGCGAACAGCGAAGCCTCGATCCGCCCGGAGCGGTCGTCCAGGGTGATGAAGCCCATCTTGTCGCCCTTCTTGTTCTTCATCACCCGCAGGTTGACGATCAGGCCGGCAATGGTCTGGGTATCGCGGGCGGGGCGCAGCTCGACGATGCGCTGGCGGGCGAAGCGGCGCACTTCGCCCTCGTATTCGTCGATCGGGTGACCGGTCAGGTACAGACCGAGAGTGTCCTTCTCGCCCTTCAGGCGTTCCTTGATCGACAGCTCGCGCGCCTTGCGGTGGTTGGCGTACATATCCGCCTCGGGCTCGGCGAACACCCCGCCGAACAGGTCCATATGGCCGCTGTCGTGGCTGCGGGCGGTCTGCTCGGCCGCCTGCACGGCTTCCTCCATGGAGGCCAGCAGCACGGCGCGGTTCTTGTCCACGCTGGCCTGGTAGGCCTTCAGCTCGTCCTGGTAGTAGGGGCCGAGGCGATCCAGCGCGCCGGAGCGGATCAACGCCTCCAGGGTGCGCTTGTTGATGCGTTTGAGGTCGACCCGGTTGCAGAAGTCGAACAGATCCTTGAACGGCCCGCCCTCGGCGCGGCACTCGACGATGGCCTCGACCGGTCCCTCGCCCACGCCCTTGACCGCGCCCAGGCCATAGACGATGCGCCCGTCGTCGTTGACGGTGAACTTGAACTCGGAGGTGTTCACGTCCGGCGCATCGATGCGCAGTTTCATGTGGCGGCATTCCTCGATGAGGATCACCACCTTGTCGGTGTTGTGCATATCCGCCGACAGCACCGCGGCCATGAACGGCGCCGGATAGTGCGCCTTGAGCCAGGCGGTCTGGTAGGAGACCAGGCCGTAGGCGGCGGAGTGGGACTTGTTGAAGCCGTAGCCGGCGAACTTTTCCACCAGGTCGAAGATGTTGCCGGCCAGGTCGGCGTCGATGCCGTTGTTGGCGCAGCCCTCGATGAAACCGCCGCGCTGCTTGGCCATCTCCTCGGGCTTCTTCTTGCCCATGGCGCGACGCAGCATGTCCGCGCCGCCCAGGGTGTAGCCGGCCATGACCTGGGCGATCTGCATCACCTGCTCCTGGTACAGGATGATGCCGTAGGTGGGCTTCAGCACCGGCTCCAGGCCAGGGTACTGATAGTCCGGGTGCGGGTAGGAAATCACCTCGCGACCGTGCTTGCGGTTGATGAAGTCGTCCACCATGCCCGACTGCAGCGGGCCAGGGCGGAACAGCGCCACCAGTGCGATCATGTCTTCCAGGCAGTCCGGCTTGAGCTTCTTGATCAGCTCCTTCATGCCGCGTGATTCGAGCTGGAAGACCGCGGTGGTCTCCGCCTTCTGCAGCATCGCGTAGGTCGGCTTGTCGTCCAGCGGAATGAAGTCGATATTGAGGTCCGGCAGGCCCTTCTTGGCCTGCTCGCGGTTGATCGTCTCCATCGCCCACTTGATGATGGTCAGGGTGCGCAGACCGAGGAAGTCGAACTTCACCAGACCGGCCTGCTCGACGTCGTCCTTGTCGAACTGGGTCACCAGGCCATCGCCCGCCTCGTCGCAGGAAGTCGGCGCGAAGTCGGTGAGCTTGGTCGGCGCGATCACCACGCCGCCGGCGTGCTTGCCGGTGCCGCGCACAATGCCCTCCAGTTTGAGGGCCATGTCCCAGATTTCCTGGGCCTCCTCGTCGTTCTTGAGGAAGTCGCGCAGCACCTCTTCCTGGGCGTAGGCCGCCTCCAGGGTCATGCCGACCTCGAAGGGGATCATCTTCGACAGGCGGTCGGCCAGGCCGTAGGACTTGCCCTGCACCCGCGCCACGTCGCGCACCACCGCCTTGGCCGCCATGGAACCGAAGGTGATGATCTGGCTCACCGCGTTGCGGCCGTATTTGTCCGCCACGTAGTCGATCACCCGGTCGCGGCCGTCCATGCAGAAGTCGACGTCGAAGTCGGGCATGGAAATCCGTTCGGGGTTGAGGAAACGCTCGAACAGCAAGTCATAGGCCAGCGGATCGAGATCGGTAATCTTCAGCACGTAGGCCACCAGCGAACCGGCACCCGATCCCCGGCCGGGACCGACCGGCACGCCGTTGCCCTTCGCCCACTGGATGAAGTCCATCACGATGAGGAAGTAACCGGGGAAGCCCATCTGGATGATGATGTCCAGCTCGAAGTTGAGGCGGTCGATGTAGACCTGTTTCTTCGCTTCGTAGTCGGGGGTGTCCCTGGGCAGCAGGACCTCCAGGCGCTCTTCCAGGCCCTCGAACGAGGCGTGGCGCAGGTAGTCGTCGATGCCCATGCCGTTGGGGGTGGGGAAGTCGGGAAGGAAGTACTTGCCCAGCTGCACCTCAATATTGCAGCGCTTGGCGATTTCCAGCGTGTTTTCCAGCGCCTCGGGCAGGTCGGAGAACAGCTCGGCCATTTCCTCCGGGCTCTTGAGGTACTGCTCCTCGGAGTAGTTGCGCGGGCGGCGCGGGTCGTCCAGGGTGCGGCTCTCGCCGATGCACACGCGGGTCTCGTGGGCCTCGAAATCTTCCTGCTTGAGGAAGCGCACATCGTTGGTCGCCACCAGCGGCACACCGGTGCGCGAGGCCAGGTCGACGGCCGCGTGCAGGTGCTCCTCGTCGTTGACCCGGTTGGTGCGCTGCACCTCCAGGTAGAACCGGTCCGGGAACACCGCCATCCATTCGCCGAGCAGCTCCTCGGCACGCTTCTGCTCACCGGCCAGCAGGGCCATGCCGACTTCGCCCTCGCGGGCGCCGGACAGCGCTATCAGCCCCTCAGCCGCCTCCTTGACCCAGTCGCGCTGGATGATCACCAGGCCGTTGTCCTGACCCTCGGCCCAGCCACGGGAGATCAGCTCGGTGAGGTTGCGATAGCCCTGGGCGTTCATCACCAGCAGGGTCAGGCGCGACAGCGGGCCGTCCTCGTCCGGGCTGGCCAGCCAGATGTCGGCGCCGCAGATGGGCTTGACGCCCGCGCCCATGGCGGTCTTGTAGAACTTCACCAGCGAGCACATGTTGCTCATGTCGGTGACGGCTACGGCCGGCATGCCGGCACCGGCCACTGCCTTGACCAGGGGTTTGACCCGCACCAGGCCATCGACCAGGGAGAACTCGGTGTGCAGGCGCAGATGGACGAAGGTGGCGGTCATGGCAATCCCGTTGGTGACACAGAAACGATAGGGCCCGGATTGTACCGGGCCCTACCCGAAACGACAGCCACATAAAGGGAATCGGACCGGATTCTCTGCTCAGCCCCTATAGCCTGCTCCAGAGAGGATGAGGCTGCTTGCTGCCCATCCCGATCACGCCTACTGGCGGCGTCCGAGCAGGAATTCCCGCTGCCTGCGGGCTATGTCGAGAATGAAGCTGCGGCCCGATTCGTCAAGCCCTTCAAGCAGGCTCTCCATCTGCCGAGCCTGGTCGCTGGCCAGCGTAGAGCTGCCACCTACCAGCGCAGCGACCGATGCTCCCAACGCTGCGGCCAGCTCCTCGATCTTCAGCAGTGACGGCAGAGCGCTGCCACGCTCCAGTCGGGAGATCGTTTCCGTTTCCACCCCTACACGCTCAGCCAGCTGACTCTGGGTCAGATTCTGCGCCAGTCGATGCTCTCTCACCTGCACCCCCAGCAGATGGCCGATACGTGAGGACCTTTTCTTGGGTTTCGACATGGTTGGCGTCTCGGAGGAATACGCCGTAAATCGTTGCCTGTAGACATGTTATGTTGAATGATATAATTTGATTACAGTAGTCTTTTTATGTCTATAAGCGAGATTGTGATGCTCATGCGCCGACTCATCGGAGCCGCCGATACCCTGATTTATGGGGTCGTAGCTCCCTTCGGAGTTCTCTACGTCTTCCCACGCTTCTTTCTTGGACTGGAGCAAAGCCTGGACATCGAATTGCCGCGTGTCCTCGTACTGAAGTACGCCGGGGTCACATTGATGAACCTGGGTGGTCTGCTGGCAATCATCTGCGCGGTACTCATGCACAGCAGAAAAGGCGGCACTATCAGCCCTTTCGCTCGACCGACGACATTGGTCCGCCGAGGGCCATATGCCTGGGTACGACATCCGATGATGTGGGCGGGCAACTTCGTACTGATAGGGCTCATGCTGGTCTACAGCTCTCCCCTGCTGGCCCTGTGGCTATTGATATGGAGTCGTTTTTCGGAAATTTACATTGACCGATACGAAGAGCCTTACCTGGTAAGAGTCTTTGGCGACGAATATCTCGATTACTGCCGAGCAACACCGCGCTGGTGGCCAGACTTCAGCCGCATACTTTCCAGAGAATCCAAAAGCGAACTTTCTCGAGAGCGGCAATCTCAGCCATGAACAAGTGCATATCGGACAATATGAGAAATCTATTCTTTTTCGTTATCCTGCTGCTATGTGGCTGCACCAGCGCACCGGTGAGCAATATAAATAACGAGACCATCCCCACGGCATGGAATGGTAGCGCACCGGCCCTTGGAGACGTTGAAAGAGCCATACTCTCGGCATCCCAGACACGAGGCTGGAGTTCCCGGATAGTCAGGCCCGGCCTTATAGAAGCCAGTATTTCAGTCCGCAGTCATCGGGCAGAAGTAAACATTCCCTATACGGAACGCAACTACAGCATCTACTACAAGAGCAGCGATAATCTCGACTACCGCAACGGCAGAATACATAGAAACTATAACAAGTGGGTGATGAAACTATCCCAGGCGATTCAGCGCGAACTCGGCGTCAATGTACAGAAGTATTGACTCCTGATTTATACACCAGAGTTTCTTTTGGCTGCGCGCCAGATCGGATACGACAATACTCCCACGTGGAATGGTGTGGATCGTCGAAGTAACCAACCTCAATCGGCAGGCTGATTCTGCAGCACCACACGCACCGGAGCGAAGGAGCGCCGGTGGATCGGCGTGGCGCCCAGGCGCTTGAGCGCCTCCAGGTGCACCGGCGTGGGGTAGCCCTTGTGCCCGGCCATGCCGTAGCCCGGGTAGAGCAGGTCCAGTTCGACCATCTCGCGGTCGCGGCTGACCTTGGCCAGGATGGAGGCAGCGGCGATGGCCGGCACCTGGGCGTCGCCGCCGACCACAGGAGCGCTGGGCACCGCCAGTTTCGGGCAGCGGTTGCCGTCGATCAGGGCCAGCTTCGGAATGACGCTCAATCCCTCCACCGCACGCTGCATGGCCAGCATGGTGGCATGGAGGATGTTCAGGCGGTCAATCTCCTCCACCTCGGCGCGGGCGATGCACCAGGCCAGGGCCTTCTCGCGGATCTCGTCGAACAGCTTCTCGCGGCGGGCCTCGGTGAGTTTCTTCGAGTCGTTGAGACCCGTGATCGGGCGCATCGGATCGAGGATCACCGCGGCGGTGACCACCGGCCCGCACAGCGGGCCGCGGCCGACTTCATCGACGCCGGCGACCAGCTCCTCGACCAGGGCGAAATCGAGTCCGAGTTGCATCAGTCCTCCCCCACCAGCTTGAGCACCGCGTCGGCGGCCTGTTGCGAGGCATCCTGGCGCAGGGCGCGATGGATCACGTCGAAGCCCTCGGTCTGCACCGCGCCATCATCCAGCAGCGGCGCCAGAGCCTGGGCCAGGGCGTCCGGGGTGGCGGCATCCTGGATCAGTTCGGGCACCAGCATGCGCTCGGCCAGCAGGTTGGGCAGCGAGATATAGGGGCTCTTCACCAGGCGCCTGAGAATGCGATAGGTCAGCGGCGCCACCTTGTAGGCCACCACCATCGGGCGCTTGTGCAGCAGCGCCTCGAGGGTTGCGGTGCCCGAGGCGATCAGCACCGCATCGCAGGCAGCCAGCGCCTCGTGCGAACGGCCGTCGAGCAGGCGCAGCGGCAGGTTGCGACCGGCAAGCATGGCTTCCAGCTGGACGCGGCGCTCCGCGTTGGCGCAGGGCAGCACGAACTGCACCCCGGGGCGCAGCGCGCGCAGGCGCTCGGCGGCATCGAGGAACAGTTCGCCGAGGCGTGCCACCTCGCTGCCACGGCTGCCCGGCAGCAGGGCTACCACCGACTCGTCTGCGGCAAGCCCCAGGGTTTCGCGTGCGCCAGCCCGGTCGGCCTGCAGCGGGATGGTGTTGGCCAGCGGGTGGCCGACGAAGCGCACCGGCACCTGGTGATCCAGGTAGAAGCGTGCCTCGAAGGGGAACAGGGTCAGCATCAGGTCGCAGGCCTCGCGGATCTTCAGCACCCGCTTCTGCCGCCAGGCCCAGACCGAGGGGCTGACGTAGTGCACGGTGCGAATCCCGGCCTGGCGCAGCTTGAGTTCCAGGGTCAGGTTGAAGTCCGGGGCGTCGATGCCGATGAACACGTCAGGTTTCTCGGCGATCAGGTCCCTGATCAGGCGCCTGCGCCGCCCGAGCAGCTCGCACAGACGGCCGAGCACCTCGACCAGCCCCATCACCGAGAGGCGCTCCATGGGGAACGCGGAGACCAGGCCTTCGGCCTCCATGCGGGGGCCGCCGACACCGATGAACTCGACGTGTGGATGACGGGCCTTGAGTGCCTGCATCAGGCCGGCACCGAGAATATCGCCGGAAGCCTCGCCGGCGACCAGCGCGACAAGAAGAGGACGGCTCATGATCAGCGGGTGATGCCGCGGGTCGAGGCCTGAACGGAGTCACGGAACACCGCGACCTCCGGGAACTGGACGGCGGATTCGGCCAGCTCGGCCAGCGCCTGCTCGACCGTCAGGCCCTGACGATAGACCACCTTGTAGGCCCTCCGCAGCGCGGCGATGGACTCGGCGCTGAAACCGCGACGGCGCAGCCCCTCGAAATTCATGCTGCGCGCCTCGGCCGGGTTGCCGAACACGGTGACGTAGGCAGGCACGTCCTTGCCGATGGCCGTGCCCATGCCGGAGAAGCTGTGGGCACCGATGCGGCAGAACTGGTGGACCAGGGTGAAGCCGGAGAGGATCGCCCAGTCGCCCATGTGTACATGGCCGGCCAGCGCGGTGTTGTTGACCAGGATGCAGTGGTTGGCGATCACGCTGTCGTGACCTACGTGCACGTAGGCCATCAGCAGGTTATGGTCGCCGATGGTGGTCTCCGACCGGTCCTGCACGGTGCCGCGATGAATGGTCACGCCTTCGCGGATCACATTGTGGTCGCCGATCACCAGGCGGGTCGGCTCGCCGTTGTACTTCAGGTCCGGGGTATCTTCACCGACCGAGGAGAACTGGTAGATCTTGTTGTGCTTGCCGATAACGGTCGGGCCTTTGACTATCACATGCGGACCGACCACCGTGCCCTCGCCGATTTCCACATCGGGTCCGATGATCGACCAAGGGCCGACCTGGACGTCCGCCGCCAACCTGGCCGACGGATCGATGATTGCGCGAGGGTCGATCAAACTCATAGCTTGCGTTCCGCACAGATGATTTCGGCCGAGCACACTTCCTTGCCGTCGACGCTGGCCTGGCATTCGAATTTCCAGATGCTGCGCTTGCAACTCAGGAACTTGGCCTGCAGCACCAGCTGGTCGCCCGGCAGAACCGGCTGACGGAAGCGTAGCTTGTCGGAGCCGACGAAGTAGTAGAGGGTGCCGTCGGCCGGCTTCACGTCGAGCATCTTGAAGCCGAGGATGCCGGCCGCCTGGGCCATGGCCTCGATGATCAGCACGCCCGGCATGATCGGGTGCTCGGGGAAGTGGCCGTTGAAGAAAGGCTCATTGATGCTGACATTCTTGTAGGCGCGAATGGTCTTGCCTTCGACGTCCAGCTCGGCGACCCGATCCACCAACAGGAACGGGTAGCGGTGCGGCAGATATTCGCGAATCTCGGTGATGTCCATCATTTGCGGAAAGCCTTTACTGAAAATAGGGGCGTGCCTCGGGCACGATCAGGCATCTGATGAGGCCTGGTCGGCCGGGGTCACGGCGGCGAGGCGCTTTTCCAGCTCGCGCAGGCGCCGCGCCATGTCGTCCAGTTGACGTATGCGGGCGGCGCTCTTCTTCCAGTCGGCCGCCGTCTGCATGGCGGTACCGGAGGAATAGGCGCCCGGCTCGGTGATCGAGCGGGTGACCATGGTCATGCCGGTGACGAACACGTTGTCGCACACCTCGATGTGCCCCACCATGCCGACACCACCGGCGATCATGCAGTGCCTGCCGATCTTGGTGCTGCCGGAGATGCCGACGCAGCCGGCCATGGCGGTGTGATCGCCGACCTGCACGTTGTGCGCGATCATGATCTGGTTGTCCAGCTTCACGCCATTGCCGATCACGGTGTCGGCCAGGGCGCCACGGTCGATGGTGGTGTTGGCGCCGACTTCCACGTCGTCGCCCAGCACCACGCCACCGATCTGGGCGATCTTCTGCCAGACGCCCTTCTCGTTGGCGAAGCCGAAGCCTTCGCCGCCGATCACGGCGCCCGACTGGATGACCACGCGCTTGCCGATCATCACGTCGTGGTAGAGGGTCACGCGCGGCGCCAGCCAGCCGCCCTCGCCGATCACGCAGCGCGCGCCGACCACGCAATGGGCGCCGATGGTGACGCCGGCACCGATCCGCGCACCGCTCTCGATCACCGCGCAGGCACCGACGCTGGCACTCGGGTCGACCTGCGCATCGGCGGCCACCACGGCGGTCGGATGCACGCCGGCGGAGGCCACGGGCTTGGTGTCGAACAGGTGGGAGAGCTGGGCGAAAGCCAGGTAGGGATTGGCCACCAGCAGCACATCGCCCTCGTAACCTTCGGCATCAGCCTCGGTCAGCAGCACCACGCCGGCGCGGGTGTCGCCGAGGAACTTGCGATACTGGGCGTTGGACAGGAAGCTGAGCTGATCCGGGCCGGCATCCTGCAGAGTCGCCAGGCCGCGGATCGGCTTGTCCGCGGCGCCACGCAGGGTGGCGCCGAGACGCTCGGCCAACTGGCCGAGGGTGAAGACCGGAGCGTTCATCTTCAGCGCAGCGAGTTCATGCGCTGGATGACCTGACGGGTGATCTCGTACTGCGGCTTGACGTCGACCACGGCACCACGCTCCAGCACCAGATCGTAGTTGCCCTGCTTGATCACTTCCTCGACCGCCTTGTCCAGCTTCGGCTTGAGCTGCTTGAGCATGTCGCGGTCGGAGATCGCCTTGGCGTCGTTCAGTTCCTTGGACTGGAACTGGAAGTCCCGGGCCTTCTGCTTGAATTCCAGTTCGAGGCGCTCGCGCTCGGCCTGCTGCATCTTCTCGCCATCCTTGACCAGACGGTCCTGGATGCGCTTGGCGTCGGACTCCAACTGCTTGAGCTTGCTCAGCTGCGGACCGAACTTCTTCTCGGCGTCCACGGCGTATTTCTTGGCGGCGTCCGACTCGAGCAGGGCCATTTGATAGTTCATCACCGCGATCTTCATCTCGGCGAAGGCCGGGGTCGCCACCAGGGCCGCGGCAACCAGAACCAGTTGAGTCAACTTACGCACGATGCACTCCTGCAACAAGACATGTTGTCTAGCAAATTAGAAAGTTTGGCCCAGGGAGAACTGGAAGACCTGGGTGTCCGCGTTTTCCGGCTTCTTGATCGGTGCCGCCAGGCTGAAGCTCAGCGGCCCGAGAGCGGTGATCCAGGTCACGCCCACACCCACCGAGCTGGCCAGGTCGCCGAAGTCGATGTTGTTGCAGCTCGGCGAGGAGGACGCGCAGGAGGTGTCGTACACGTTACCCACGTCCCAGAACAGCGAGGTACGCAGGGAGCGCTGGTCCTTGACGAACGGCAGGGGGAACAGCAGCTCCACGCCACCCTGGACCAGCACGTTGCCACCGAAGGGGAGCGGGTCCTGGTCCGGGTCGGTGTAGCGGCCGTACTGGTCGGGAACGTCGTATACGATCTCGTTTTTCGAGTTACGCACCACGCTTGGGGTACTACGCGGGCCTAGGCTGCTGTCCTCGAAGCCACGTACCGAGTTGAAGCCGCCGGCGAAGTAGTGCTCGTAGAACGGCAGTTCCGAGGTCGAGCCGTAGGAGTCGCCATAACCCAGTTCGGTATGGAAGCGCAGGGTGTAGTTGTCGCTGATCGGCGTGAACAGCTGACCGCGGTAGTCGAGCTTGAAGAACGACAGATCGCTGCCCGGCACGGTGGTTTCCAGCACCAGGCTCTGGGAATGGCCACGGGTAGCCAGCACGCCGCGGTTCAGGGTCGATTCGGACCAGCCGATGGATGCCTTCAGGTTCAGGTAGTTGTCGCCTTCCTGGTTCATGAAATCGATGATTTCGTCGACCGTGTAGCGACCCGCATCGATGCTGTCCTGCTGGATGGTCAGGCCATAGGTCAGGCGCGAAGTCTCGCTGATCGGGTAGCCGATGCTCACGCCGGCGCCCATGCTGTCCACCGAGTAGCTGGAGACATCGACATCGAGGTCGTCGTAGTCGGTGGTGCGGTAGAAGGCGTTGTAACCCAGGCTCACACCGTCGACGGTCCAGTAGGGGTCGACGAAGCCGAAGTTATAGCGGGTCTGGTATTCGGAACGGGTCAGGCCGACGCTGACCTTGTTACCGGTACCCAGGAAGTTGTTCTGGCTGATCGAGCCGCCGAGGATCAGGCCCGCGTTCTGGGCGAAGCCGATGCTGGCGGTGATCGAGCCGGACGGCTGCTCTTCCACGGTGTAGTTGACGTCGACCTGGTCGTCGGTGCCGGGCACCTGCGGGGTTTCGACGTTGACTTCCTTGAAGAAGCCCAGGCGCTCCAGACGGGTCTTGGACTGGTCGATCAGGTAGGTCGAGGCCCAGCCGCCTTCCATCTGGCGCATCTCGCGGCGCAGAACTTCGTCCTCGGTCTTGGTGTTGCCGCGGAAATTGATGCGGTTGACGTAGGCACGCTTGCCCGGGTCGACCATGAAGGTGATGGCGACGGTCTTGTCGGCGTCGTTGGGCTGCGGCACGCCGTTGACGTTGGCGAAGGTGTAGCCCTCGTTACCGAGACGGCGGGTGATCAGCTCGGAGGTGGTGGTCATCACCTTGCGCGAGAACACCTGGCCTTCCTGGACCAGCAGCAGCTTCTCGACTTCTTCCTGCGGCACCTTCAGGTCACCGGAAAGCTTGACTTCGCTGACGCTGTACTTCTCGCCTTCCTCGACGTTGACGGTGATGTAGACGTGCTTCTTGTCCGGGGTGATGGATACCTGGGTAGAGGAGATATCCATGTTGATGTAGCCGCGGTCCAGGTAGTAGGAACGCAGGCGCTCCAGGTCGCCGGACAGCTTCTCGCGGGCGTACTTGTCGTCGTTCTTGAAGAAGGACAGCCAGTTGGTGGTCTTCAGCTCGAACAGGGCGGTGAGGTCCTCGTCCGGGAATACGCTGTTGCCCACCACGTTGATGTGCTGGATGGCGGCGACCGAGCCTTCGTTGATGGTGATCTTCAGGGCCACGCGGTTGCGCGGCTGGGGAATCACCTCGGCCTCGATCTCGGCGGAGTAGCGGCCCTGGGCCACGTACTGGCGCAGCAGCTCGTTGCGTACGCCCTCGAGCGTGGCGCGCTGGAAGATCTCGCCTTCGGCCAGGCCGGACTGCTGCAGGCCCTTCATCAGGTCTTCGGTGGCGATCGCCTTGTTGCCTTCGATCTCGATGGTGGAAATCGAAGGACGCTCGATCACGTTGATCACCAGCACGTCGCCTTCGCGGCCGAGCTGGATGTCCTGGAAGAAACCGGTCTTGAACAGGGCGCGGGTGGCATCTACCAGTCGGCGGTCGTCGACCTGGTCACCGACATTGAGCGGCAGCGCACCGAACAGGCTACCGGCGGATACCCGCTGCAGGCCGTTGACGCGGATGTCGGTGACTGTGAAGGACTCGGCGTGAACTTCGGCGATCATCAGAGCGGCGAGGACCGCAGGTAGCAGCAGACGTTTCATGAAGTCCTTTCTTATTCCAACTGATAATAAAGAAACTGCCGCGATACGCGGCAGATTCGGAATTCAGCTATTCGATTACAGACGGCTCAGATCGTTGACCAGGGCCAGCAACATCACCCCAAGCACCAGACTGATACCGATCTGAATGCCCCAACCCTGTACCCGTTCGGACAGCGGGCGACCACGCACCCACTCGGCCAGGTAAAACAGCAAATGCCCGCCATCCAGCACCGGGATGGGGAGCAAATTGAGAACCCCCAGGCTAATGCTCAGGTAGGCGAGGAAATTGAGGAAGTCCGTCACGCCCGACTGAGCCGAAGCGCCCGCCACTTTAGCAATGGTTATCGGCCCACTCAAGTTTTTTACCGACAGCTCGCCGAACAGCATTTTCTTCAGCGAATCAAGGGTTAGAACCGTCATGCCCCAGGTGCGACGCAGGCTTTCGGTGACCCCGTCGAGCGGACCGAAGCTGACTTCGCGCAGCATCTGCTCCGGCCACTCCCCTCCCTTGACCCCTACCCCCAGGTAGCCGCCCCGGGCCTCGCCCTCTCCCCGCGCGCCCAGCGTGACGGGTAGCTCGAGCTGCTCGTCACCACGCTGCAGGTGCAGGGTTACCCGCTCTTCGGGCCGGGTGCGCAGCCAGTCCACCACCTGTTTCCATTCATCCAGCTTCTGCTCGTTCAGCGCCAGCAGGCGATCGCCCAGGCGCACGCCCGCCTTCCCGGCAGGCCCTTCCGGATCGAGTTCGTTGACCACGGGCTCGACCGCCGGCCGCCAGGGCGTGATGCCCAGGGACGCGAGCGGATCGGGCTCGTCGACGCCGCGCAGCCAGTCGCGCAGCACCAGCTGGTGTTCGGCGACCAGGGACGAGCCCTGGTCACGCACCTGCAGCTGGACCACGCCGCTCTCGCCGAGCCGGCGGACCAGGCGCAGATTGACCGCGGACCAGCCGGGCGTGTTCTCGCCGTCCACTGACACGATCTCCTGCCCGGCGCGCAGCCCCGCCGCCGCCGCCATGCTGTCCGGCTGGACCTGGCCGATCACCGGCCGCACCTGCTGAGTGCCCAGCAGGGCGATGACCCAGAAGAACAGGATGGCGAGCAGGAAGTTGGCGATGGGGCCGGCCGCGACGATGGCGATGCGCTGGCGGACCGACTTGCGGTTGAAGGCCTGGTCGAGTTGCTCGAATGGCACGTCACCCTCGCGCTCGTCGAGCATCTTCACGTAGCCGCCCAGCGGGATGGCGGCCACCATGAACTCGGTGCCGTGGCGGTCGTGCCAGCGCACCAGCGGCGTGCCGAAGCCCACCGAGAAGCGCAACACCTTGACGCCACAGCGCCGCGCCACCCAGAAGTGGCCGAATTCGTGAAAGGTCACCAGCACCCCAAGCGCGATCAGGGTGCCGAAGAACATGTACAACGCGCTCATTCCACTTTCCTCCGGGCCGCTCAGCGCCCGTGGCGATTCAACCAGTCGACCGCCAGGGCCCGGGCCCTGGCATCTGCCGCCAGCACGGCATCCAGGTCCTCGACCTGCGCCGGGGCGTCGCGATTCAGAACGTCCTCGATGATACCCGCGATCTCGGGGAAACGGATGCGCCGTTCGAGAAACGCCGCCACCGCCACCTCGTTCGCCGCATTCAGCCGGGCCGGCGCGCAACCGCCGGCCTCGGCCGCCTGCCGGGCCAGGCGCAGGCAGGGGAAGCGTTGCTCGTCGGGATGCTGGAAGTCCAGGCGCGCCACCGCGAACAGGTCCAGCGGCGCCACGCCGGAGGCGATGCGCTCCGGCCACGCCAGCGCGTTGGCGATCGGCGTGCGCATGTCCGGGTTGCCCAACTGGGCCAGCACCGAACCGTCCACGTAGTCGACCAGGGAATGGATCACGCTCTGCGGATGGATCACCACCTCCACCTGGTCGGGCCGCGCATCGAACAGCCAGCAGGCCTCGATCAGCTCCAGCCCCTTGTTCATCATGCTCGCCGAATCCACCGAGATCTTGCGCCCCATGGACCAGTTCGGATGGGCGCAGGCCTGCTCGGGCGATACCTCATCCAGCGCCGCCAGTGGCGTCTCGCGGAAGGGACCGCCGGAGGCGGTCAGCAGGATGCGGCGCACCCCCACGGCGCCCAGGCCACGGGCATGATCGCCGGGCAGGCACTGGAAGATGGCATTGTGTTCGCTGTCGATCGGTAGCAGCGTGGCGCCGTGCTCGCGCACCGCCTGCATGAAGAGGTCGCCGGACATCACCAGCGCTTCTTTATTCGCCAGCAACACCTTCTTGCCCGCCCGTACCGCCGCCAGGGTCGGCTTGAGGCCGGCGGCGCCGACGATGGCGGCCATCACCGCATCCGCCTCCGGATGAGCGGCCACTTCGCACAGCCCGCCCTCCCCCGCCAGCACCCGGGTCGCCAGGCCGGCGGCCTGCAAGGCATCCTGCAGCGCACGCGCGCTGCCTTCATCGGCGGTCACGGCGAAGCTGGGCCGGTGCCTGAGACAGAGCTGTTCGAGTTCATCCAGGCGGGAGAAGCCGGTCAGGGCGAAGGCCTGGTAGCGCTGCGGATGGCGGGCGATCACATCCAGGGTGCTCAGGCCTATCGAACCGGTCGCCCCCAGCACCACGATGCGTTGCGGCTGGCTCACTGTGCGCCCCAGCCCGCGAGCCACAGCAGCACGGCGAACACCGGTACGGCGGCGGTGAGGCTGTCGATCCGATCCAGCACGCCGCCATGGCCCGGCAGCAGGTTGCTGCTGTCCTTGATACCCGACTGGCGCTTGAACATGCTCTCGGTCAGGTCGCCGATCACCGAGACCGCCACCACCAGGGCGGCGCCGGCCAGGGCGAGCAGCAGGCTGGTGGTCTGCCAGCCCTGCTGCAGGCCGACCGCCAGGGTGATCAGCAGGCTGGTGGCCAGGCCACCGTAGAAACCTTCCCAGCTCTTGCCCGGGCTCACCCTCGGCGCCAGCTTGCGCTTGCCGAAGGCCTTGCCGGAGAAGTAGGCACCGATGTCGGCCGCCCACACCAGCACCATCACCGCGATGATCAGGGCATTGGCCTGCGGCCACTGCTTGAGCAGCACCAGCCCCTGCCAGGCCGGCAGCAGGATCAGCAGGCCGATCAGCAGCTTGCCGGGCAGCCCGCCCCAGTAGCGGCTGCTGTCGGGATAGCTCAGCACCAGCAGGGTCGCGGCCAGCCACCAGAGCACCGCGGCACCGAGCAGCCAGGGCGCCAGCGCCGGCACCTGCCAGGCGCCGAACAACAGGGCCGCGACCACGACTGCGTAGATCACCCGTTGCGGCTGCGCCTCCAGCCCCGCCAGGCGCGCCCACTCCCAGGCGCCCAGGCTGACCACGGCGCCGATGAACAGGGCGAACCATGCACCTTCGAGCAGGAAGAACCCGCCCAGGGCGATGGGCAACAGGATAAGGGCGGTGATGATGCGCTGCTTCAGCATTGACGGGCCTCGGCTTCCACCTGTTCGCTGGTCTTGCCGAAGCGACGCTGGCGGCTGGCGAAATCGGCCAGCGCCTTGCGCATGGCCTCGTGCTTGAAGTCCGGCCAGAACAGGTCGGAGAAGTACAGCTCGGAATAGGCGAGCTGCCAGAGCAGGAAGTTGCTGATGCGGTGCTCGCCGCCGGTGCGGATGCACAGGTCCGGCAGCGGCAGGTCGCCAGTGGCCAGGCAGCCCTGCAGTAGGCCGGGGGTGATGTCCTCCGCCTGCAGGTGGCCGGCCTGGACCTCGCGCGCCAGCCGCTGGGCGGCCTGGGCGATGTCCCACTGGCCACCGTAGTTGGCGGCGATCTGTAGGACGAAGCGGTTCTCGCCGGCGGTCTGCAGCTCGGCCTCGCGCATGGCGGCCTGCAGCTCCGGATGGAAGCGCGAGCGGTCACCGATGATGCGCAGGCTGATGGCGTTTTCCTTGAGCTTGCGCGCCTCGCGACGCAGGGCGCTGAGGAACAGCTCCATCAGCGCGCCGACTTCCTCGGCCGGCCGCTGCCAGTTCTCGCTGGAGAAGGCGAACAGGGTCAGCACCTCGACGCCGGCCTCGGCGCACACCTCGATGACCGCTCGCACGGCGTCGACGCCGGCCTTGTGCCCGGCCACGCCGGGCAGCAGGCGCTTCTTCGCCCAGCGGTTGTTGCCATCCATGATGATGGCCACGTGACGAGGTATTACCGCCGGGGCTTCCTGCTTGGCCTTGCTCACATCACACCGCCATCAAGTCGGCTTCTTTGACTTCCAGGGCCTTGTCGACTTCGGCGACGAACTTGTCGGTGAGCTTCTGCACCTCGTCGGCGGCGCGGCGCTCTTCGTCTTCGCTGATTTCCTTGTCCTTGGACAGCTTCTTCAGCTCGGCCAGGGCATCGCGACGCACGTTGCGCACGGCCACCTTGGCATCTTCGGCAACGCCGCGCGCCTGCTTGGTGTAGCCCCTGCGCGTCTCTTCGGTCAGAGCCGGCATCGGTACCCGAATAGTGGTACCGGCGCTGCTCGGGTTCAGCCCGAGATCGGAGGTCATGATGGCCTTTTCGATCGCGGCGCTCAGGGTCTTGTCATGGGCGACGATCTTCAGTGTGCGAGCATCTTCCACAGTGATCGCGGCAACCTGGTTCAGCGGCATGTCGCTGCCGTAGGCCGGGACCTTGACGCTATCCAGAATGCTCGGATGCGCACGACCGGTACGAATGGAAGCCAGGTTACGACCCAGAGACTCCAGGGACTTGCTCATGCGCTCCTGGGCGTCTTTCTTGATCTCGTTGATCATTGTGCATCCTCCTCGATCAGGGTTCCTTCGCCGCCGCCCACGACGATGTTCAACAGGGCGCCAGGCTTGTTCATATTGAAGACCCGCAGCGGCATCTTGTGGTCGCGCACCAGGCAGATGGCCGTCAGGTCCATCACGCCCAGCTTGCGGTCGAGCACCTCGTCATAGGTCAGGCGCTCGAATTTCTCCGCGTTGGGGTCCTTGAAGGGGTCGGCAGTGTACACGCCATCGACCTTGGTGGCTTTCAGCACCAGGTCGGCGTCGATCTCGATGGCGCGCAGGCAGGCCGCCGAGTCGGTGGTGAAGAACGGGTTGCCGGTGCCGGCGGCGAAGATCACCACCTCGCCGGTGGACAGGTGGCGCACGGCCTTGCGGCGATCGTAGTGGTCGGTCACGCCGACCATGGAGATGGCCGACATCACCAGCGCCGGGATGTTCGAGCGTTCCAAGGCGTCGCGCATGGCCAGGGCGTTCATCACGGTGGCCAGCATGCCCATGTGGTCGCCGGTAACCCGATCCATGCCGGCGGCGGACAGCGCCGCGCCGCGGAACAGGTTGCCGCCGCCGATCACCAGGCCGACCTGCACGCCGATGCCGACCAGCTGGCCGACCTCCAGCGCCATGCGATCGAGCACCTTGGGATCGATGCCGAATTCTTCCGAGCCCATCAGGGCCTCGCCGCTTAGTTTGAGCAGAATGCGTTTATAGCGAGGTTGACGACCACTCACCTGCTGAGCCATTGCGTATCTCTCCTGCGGCGTTATTTGGCTGCTTATTCTACCCGGCAGTCAGACCGCTGCCCGGAGAATTGGTGCGGGATGGCCCCGCACTTTGCAAAAGAGGCTGCACGCGCGAGCGGGCAGCCTCTTCGATGCGACAGTGTAGAACCGTCTTACTGCTTGGCAGCGGCTACCTGGGCAGCTACTTCGGCAGCGAAGTCGGACTCGGCCTTCTCGATGCCCTCGCCCACTTCATAGCGGGTGAAGGAAACGATCTCGGCACCGGCCTTCTTGACCAGGTCGCCGACCTTGACTTCCGGGTCCATGACGAAGGCTTGCTCGACCAAGCTGGCTTCGGCCAGGAACTTGGCGATACGGCCCTTGACCATGTTCTCGACGATGTTCTCCGGCTTGCCGGCGATCTTGTCGGCGTTCAGCTGCAGGAAGATTTCCTTTTCCTTGGCAACCAGTTCCTCGGAAACGTCGGACGGGCTCAGTACGGCCGGGTTGGAAGCGGCGACGTGCATGGCGACGTGCTTGGCCAGCTCCTCGGTGCCGCCCTTCAGGACGACCAGCACGCCGATGCGATGGCCGTGCAGGTAGGAGCCCACGACTTCGCCTTCAACGGCGGTCAGGCGACGGATGTTGACGTTCTCGCCGCACTTGGCAACCAGGGCCTCACGGGCGGATTCGCGGGAAGCGATCAGCGGGGCGGCGTCGGTCAGCTTCTGCTCGAAGGCTTCGTCCAGGCTCTCCTTGACGAAAGCCTTGAAGTCGTCCTGCAGGGCCAGGAAGTCGGTCTGCGAGTTGACTTCGATCAGCAGGCCGCGACCACCTTCCACACGAGCGGCGATGGCGCCTTCGGCGGCGATGTTGCCGGCCTTCTTGGCGGCCTTGATGGCACCGGAGGCGCGCATGTCGTCGATGGCCTTCTCGATGTCGCCCTCGGCGGCAACCAGGGCCTTCTTGCACTCCATCATGCCTTGGCCGGTACGCTCGCGCAGTTCTTTAACCAGGGCTGCAGTGATTTCTGCCATGTTCACAATCCTCTTGAAGTGGTGTTCAACCATTCAACCCGGCCACGCCGGGCACAAAATTCGCGACAAAATTCGCAAGAGGCAAAAAGGGGGCCTAGCCCCCTTCTCGCGCAACGGGATGCTCGCTCCCGTTATCAGCCTTCGCTGGCCTCGGAGGCGGCTTCTTCGACGAACTCGTCGGTGCCGCCAGCGGAGTTGCCACGACCACGGATCACGGCGTCGGCCATGGCACCCATGTACAGCTGGATGGCGCGGATGGCGTCGTCGTTACCCGGGATGATGTAGTCAACGCCTTCCGGGCTGCTGTTGGTATCGACGATGCCGATGACCGGGATGCCCAGCTTGTTGGCTTCGGTGATGGCGATGCGCTCGTGGTCGACGTCGATCACGAACAGCGCGTCCGGCAGACCGCCCATGTCCTTGATGCCGCCCAGGCTGCGATCCAGTTTTTCCAGATCACGGGAGCGCATCAGGGCTTCTTTCTTGGTCAGCTTGGCAAAGGTGCCGTCCTGGGACTGGGTTTCCAGTTCGCGCAGGCGCTTGATCGAAGCACGGATGGTCTTGAAGTTGGTCAGCATGCCGCCGAGCCAGCGGTGATCGACATACGGAGAGCCGCAGCGCGCAGCTTCTTCGGCGACGATCTTGCCAGCGGAACGCTTGGTGCCGACGAACAGAATCTTGTTTTTACCGGAAGCCAGCTTCTCGACGAACGACAGAGCGTCGTTGAACATCGGAAGGGTCTTTTCCAGGTTGATGATGTGGATCTTGTTGCGCGCGCCGAAAATAAACTTGCCCATTTTCGGGTTCCAGTAACGGGTCTGGTGGCCGAAGTGCACACCGGCCTTCAGCATATCGCGCATATTGACTTGGGACATGATAGTTCCTTGATAAGTCGGGTTAGGCCTCCACGCATCCCAATCTCCAACCCTTGCGGGCACCCAGGAAATCGTGTCGATACGTGTGCGGGTTAAGCTCTGCGGGCCTACTGCCCGTAAAGCGGCGCGTTTTATACCACAGTCTGCGACCACAGGCTAGCCGAACCCCACTTTGCCGCGCCAGGCGGCTTTCTTTGTTAGAATCGCCCCCTTCCCTGATTTGCCTAGCGCCATCGGCGCCGAGAGATATCGCATGACCGTGACCATCAAGACGCCCGAAGAGATCGAAAAGATGCGCGTGGCCGGCCGCCTGGCCGCCGAAGTGCTGGAGATGATCGGCGAACACGTCAGGCCGGGCGTCACCACCGAGGAAATCGACCGCATCTGCCACGACCATATCGTCAACGTGCAGAAGGCCATCCCCGCCCCGCTCAACTACGGCGCCGCACCGGGCCGTCCGGGCTTTCCAAAGTCGATCTGCACCTCGATCAACCACGTGGTCTGCCACGGCATCCCCAACGACAAGCCGCTGAAGGACGGCGACGTGCTGAACATCGACGTCACCGTGATCAAGGACGGTTACCACGGCGACACCAGCAAGATGTTCATGGTCGGCAAGGTGCCGGAGTGGGCCCAGCGCTTGGCCCAGGTCACCCAGGAGTGCATGTACAAGGGCATCCAGCTGGTCCGCCCGGGCGCGCGCCTGGGCGACATCGGCGAGGTGATCCAGAAGCACGCCGAGAAGAACGGCTTCTCGGTGGTCCGCGAATACTGCGGCCACGGCATCGGCGCGATCTTCCACGAGGAGCCCCAGGTGCTGCACTACGGTTGCGCCGGCACCGGCGTGGAGCTCAAGGAAGGCATGACCTTCACCATCGAGCCGATGATCAACCAGGGCCGTCCGGAAACCCGCCTGCTGGGCGACGGCTGGACCGCCATCACCAAGGATCGCAAGCTCTCCGCCCAGTGGGAGCACACCGTGCTGGTCACCGCCGATGGCTACGAGATCCTCACCCTGCGCCGCGACGACACTCTGCCGCGCACCTCCGCCTGAGCCCACGTATATAGAAGGTAGGCGCGCATGCCCCAGATGGACCCGGAGTTGTTCGACCACGGCCAGTTCCAGGCGGAACTGGCGCTCAAGTCCAGTCCCATCTCGGCCTTCAAGAAGGCCATCAAGCAGGCGCGCGAGGTGCTCGACGAGCGTTTTCGCGAGGGGCGCGACATCCGCCGCCTGGTCGAGGACCGCGCCTGGTTCGTCGACCAGATCCTCCGGGAGGCGTGGAAGCGCTTCGACTGGAGCGAGGACGCCGACATCGCCCTGCTGGCGGTCGGCGGCTACGGCCGTGGCGAGCTGCATCCCAATTCCGACATCGACCTGCTGATCCTGCTGGACAGCGCCGACCACGAGACCTTCCGCGAGCCCATCGAGGGCTTCCTGACCCTGCTCTGGGACATCGGCCTGGAAGTCGGCCAGAGCGTGCGCAGCGTCGACGAATGCGCCGAGGAGGCGCGCGCCGACCTGACGGTGGTCACCAACCTGATGGAGAGCCGCACCATCGCCGGCCCCGAGCGGTTGCGCCTGCGCATGCAGGAGGTCACCAGCCCGCAGCGGATGTGGCCGAGCAGCGAATTCTTTATCGCCAAACGCCGGGAAGCCAAGGCGCGCCACGCCAAGTACAACGACACCGAGTACAACCTGGAACCCAACGTGAAGGGCTCGCCCGGCGGCCTGCGCGACATCCAGACCATCCTCTGGGTCGCCCGCCGCCAGTTCGGCAGCCTCAACCTGCATTCCCTGGTGCAGCAGGGCTTCCTGGTCGACAGCGAGTACAGCATGCTGGCCTCGGCCCAGGAATTCCTGTGGAAGGTGCGCTACGCCCTGCACATGCTGGCCGGCCGCGCCGAGGACCGCCTGCTGTTCGATCACCAGCGCCGGATCGCCGGCCTGCTCGACTTCGAAGACGGCGACGGCAAGCTGGCCGTCGAGCGCTTCATGCAGAAGTACTACCGGGTGGTGATGGGCGTCGCCGAACTGTCCGACCTGATCAACCAGCATTTCGAGGACGTGCTGCTGCGCGGCGGCGGAAGCGGCGTGGCACAGCCGCTGAACAGCCGCTTCCAGGTGCGCGACGGTTACATCGAAGTGGCCCATGCCAACGTCTTCAAGCGCACCCCGTTCGCCATCCTCGAGGTGTTCGTGCTGCTGGCCCAGCACCCCGAACTGAAGGGTGTGCGCGCGGACACCATCCGCCTGCTGCGCGACAGCCGCTACCTGATCGACGACGAGTTCCGCCGCGACATCCGCAACACCAGCCTGTTTATCGAGCTGTTCAAGTCGCCCCAGGGCATCCACCGCAACCTGCGGCGGATGAACCGCTACGGCATCCTCGGCCGCTACCTGCCGGAGTTCGGCCACATCGTCGGGCAGATGCAGCACGACCTGTTCCACATCTATACGGTCGACGCCCACACCCTCAATCTGATCAAGCACCTGCGCAAGCTGAAGTGGCCGGAGATGGCGGAGAAGTACCCGCTGGCCAGCAAGGTCATCGACAAGCTGCCCAAACCCGAGCTGATCTACATCGCCGGCCTCTACCACGACATCGGCAAGGGCCGCGGCGGCGACCACTCTGAACTCGGCGCGGTGGATGCGGAAGCCTTCTGTGCCCGCCACCAGCTGCCGCTGTGGGACAGCCGGCTGATCGTCTGGCTGGTGCAAAACCACCTGGTGATGTCCACCACCGCCCAGCGCAAGGACCTGTCCGACCCGCAGGTGATCTTCGACTTCGCCCAACTGGTCGGCGACCAGACCCGCCTCGACTACCTCTACGTGCTCACCGTGGCCGACATCAACGCCACCAACCCCAGCCTGTGGAACTCCTGGCGCGCCAGCCTGCTGCGCCAGCTCTACACCGAGACCAAGCGCGCCCTGCGCCGCGGCCTGGAGAACCCGCTGGACCGTGAGGAACAGATCCGCGCCACCCAGGTCGCCGCCATCGACATCCTGGTGCGCAACGGCATCGACCAGGACGACGCCGAGCAGCTGTGGAGCCAGCTCGGCGACGACTACTTCCTGCGCCACACCGCCAGCGACGTGGCCTGGCACACCGAGGCCATCCTCCAGCATCCGGCCGGCAAGGACCCGCTGGTGCTGATCAAGGAGACCGCCCAGCGCGAGTTCGAGGGCGCCACCCAGATCTTCATCTACGCCCCGGACCAGCACGACTTCTTCGCCGTGACCGTGGCGGCCATGGACCAGCTCAACCTGAACATCCACGACGCCCGGGTGATCACCTCCACCAGCCAGTTCACCCTGGACACCTACATCGTCCTCGACGCCGACGGCGGCCGCATCGGCGACAACCCGGCGCGCATCCGGGAAATCCGCGACGGCCTGGTGGAGGCGCTGAAGAACCCGGACGACTACCCGTCCATCATCCAGCGCCGGGTGCCGCGCCAGCTCAAGCACTTCGCCTTCGCACCCCAGGTGACCATCCACAACGACGCCCAGCGCCCGGTCACCGTGCTGGAGATCACCGCGCCGGACCGCCCCGGCCTGCTGGCGCGGATCGGCAAGATCTTCCTCGACTTCGACCTGTCGCTGCAGAACGCCAAGATCGCCACCCTCGGCGAGCGGGTGGAGGACGTGTTCTTCGTCACCGACGCCAACAACCAGCCGCTCTCCGACCCCGAACTGTGCGCCCACCTGCAGGACACCATCATCCGGCAGCTGTCCCAGGCCAACGGCGAAACCCTCGACCTCGGCTCGATCAGCATCTGACCCCGGCCGCACCGCGCAAGAAAGAGACCTCATGAACCACGCCCTGACCCAGCTGCAGCCCTACCCCTTCGAGAAACTGCGCGCCCTGCTCGCCGGCATCACCCCGCCGGCGGGCAAGCGGCCGATCGCCCTGTCCATCGGCGAACCCAAGCACAAGTCGCCGGACTTCGTCGCCAAGGCCCTGGCGGACAATCTCGATCAGCTGGCCGTCTATCCCACCACCCTGGGCATCCCGCCCCTGCGCGAAGCCATCGCCGCCTGGTGCGAGCGCCGCTTCGGCGTGCCGGGCGGCTGGCTGGACGCCGCCCGCCATGTGCTGCCGGTCAACGGCACCCGCGAGGCGCTGTTCGCCTTCACCCAGACCGTGGTGCAGCGCGATGCGGGCGGCCTGGTGGTCAGTCCCAACCCGTTCTACCAGATCTACGAAGGCGCGGCCCTGCTCGCCGGCGCCGAGCCGCACTACCTGCCATGCCGGGAAGACAACGGCTTCAACCCGGACTTCGACGCCGTGCCGGCCGACGTCTGGCGGCGCTGCCAGATTCTCTTCCTCTGCTCGCCGGGCAACCCCACCGGCGCGCTGGTGCCGCTGGAACAGCTGAAGAAGCTGATCGCCCTGGCCGACGAGTACGACTTCGTGATCGCCGCCGACGAGTGCTACAGCGAGCTGTACTTCGACGAGGACAACCCGCCGCCCGGCCTGCTGACCGCCTGCGCCGAACTGGGCCGCCGCGACTTCAAGCGCTGCGTGGTGTTCCACAGCCTGTCCAAACGCTCCAACCTGCCGGGCCTGCGCTCGGGCTTCGTCGCCGGCGACGCCGACATCCTCAAGGCCTTCCTGCTGTACCGCACCTACCACGGCTGCGCCATGCCGGTGCAGACCCAGCTGGCCAGCATCGCCGCCTGGCAGGACGAGGACCACGTGCGCGCCAACCGCGACCAGTACCGGGCGAAATACGATGCCGTGCTGGAAATCCTCCAGCCGGTGCTGGACGTGCAGCGCCCGGACGGCAGCTTCTACCTGTGGGCACGCACCCCGGGCGACGACACCGTCTTCACCCGCGACCTGTTCGCCCGCGAGCACGTCACCGTGGTGCCAGGCTCCTATCTGTCGCGCGAAGTGAATGGCGAGAACCCGGGCGCGGGGCGCGTGCGCATGGCGCTGGTCGCGCCGCTGGCCGAATGCATCGAGGCCGCGCAACGCATTCGCGACTTCATCCGGGGCTGATCAGCGGGCAAAAGAAACCCGGCACGGGGGCCGGGTAGGGAGAGCATCACGGTGTCACCTTGACCGGGTGGACGTGAAAAGAATGTGAAAAGCCCGCCCGCGTCTTCCAGTGCTGCCCAACGGGCATCCTAAAACCAAATAATCTCTAGGAGGATCAATGCCTTACGTTCTTTACGGGATCAAGGCCTGCGACACCATGAAGAAGGCCCGCACCTGGCTCGACGAGCATGGCGTCGCCTACGACTTCCACGACTACAAGGTCTCCGCCATCGACCGCGCCAATCTGCAGAAATGGTGCGCCGAGCATGGCTGGGAAACCGTGCTGAACCGCGCCGGCACCACCTTCCGCAAGCTGGACGACGCACAGAAGGCCGATCTGGACCAAGACAAGGCCATCGAGCTGATGCTGGCCCAGCCCTCGATGATCAAGCGCCCGGTGCTGGACCTCGGCAACAGGACGCTGGTCGGCTTCAAGCCGGACCTCTACGCCGCCGCCCTCGAGTAGCCGCCCAGCTCCGGGAGACGATTCATTGATCTCGATCTATAGGGCTCCCGGCGCGACTCGATAGTGTTCCCTCCCGTCCACCCAGCGAGAGGGAGCCCCCATGTCCGCCTCCATCCAGTACGACCCGACGCGCCACGGCGACATGCCCGAAGTCTGGCGGCAGATCGGCATGCCCGCCGCCGCCGTGCTGCGCATCGGCTATGAAGACACAGTCGGCAGCGTGGTCGAGCGGGTGATCGATACCCGCATGTTCGCCAACCTGGCCTTCGGCCCCACCATCCTGGCCCACTGCCGGCTGCGCGACGCTGTGCGCGAGTTCCGTATCGACCGCATCCACAGCTGCTTCGACGAGAGCACCGGACAGCCGGTCGAGGATGTCTACGAGCACCTGCACGGTCTGTACATGAGCACGCCGGACTACACCCTCGACTGCCTGATGAACGAACAGCACGACGTCCTGCGCGTGCTGCTCTATCTGCTGGAGGCCGGCGACAACACCTCAGAGCAGGTGACCGCCGCCCTCGCCGAGACCTGCCGCCACCTGAGCGGCGACGAGCGCATCAGCGAGGCCGCGCTGGACGAGCGCCTGACGCCGATCCGCGGCGCCGGTGCCCAGGCCTACCGCGCCTGGGTCGGCCGCCTCGGCAAGCGCCTGACCGGCGATGCCCGGCACCTGCTGCTGCGCCTGGCCAATCGCCTGGTCAAGCGCGAGGGCAACCTCAACGAGGCGCAACGCGACGCCCTGGACTACCTGTCCGCGCGCTTCACCCAGGTGGCCTGAACGTCCGCGGAGACATGCGGCAGCGATTGGGGCTCGGGAATACGCCCGGACAGTTGTAAACTGCGCGCCACACAATCCGGTTCGCAGTCCGGGCCGGCGCATGGCCGCCCCTGCCCTCCATTCGTCTTGTCACAAGGAATCCCCACATGTCGCAATCCCTGTTCAGCCTGGCCTTCGGTGTCGGCACCCAGAACCGCCAGGGCGCCTGGCTGGAAGTCTTCTACGCGCAACCGCTGCTGAACCCGGCCGCCGAGCTGGTCGCACTGGTCGCCGGGAAGCTGGGCTACGCAGGCGGCAACCAAGCCATCGCCATCAGCACCACCCAGGCCGCCGAGCTGGCCGCCGCGATCAAGGGCGTGGACGCCGCCCAGGCCGCCCTGCTCACCCGCCTGGCCGAGAGCCACAAGCCGCTGGTCGCCACCCTGCTGGCCGAGGACGCGACTCTGGCCTCCACCCCCGAGGCCTACCTCAAGCTGCACCTGCTGTCCCACCGCCTGGCCCGGCCCCACGGCCTGAACCTGGCCGGCATCTTCCCGCTGCTGCCCAACGTGGCCTGGACCAGCCAGGGCGCCGTCGACCTGGCCGAGCTGGGCGAGCGCCAGCTGGAAGCGCGCCTCAAGGGCGAGCTGCTGGAAGTCTTCTCGGTGGACAAGTTCCCGAAGATGACCGACTACGTGGTGCCGGCCGGCGTGCGCATCGCCGATAGCGCCCGCGTGCGCCTGGGCGCCTACATCGGCGAGGGCACCACGGTGATGCACGAGGGCTTCGTCAACTTCAACGGCGGCACCGAGGGCCCGGGCATGATCGAAGGCCGCGTCTCCGCCGGCGTGTTCGTCGGCAAGGGCTCTGACCTGGGCGGCGGCTGCTCGACCATGGGCACCCTGTCAGGCGGCGGCAACATCGTCATCAGCGTCGGCGAAGGCTGCCTGATCGGCGCCAACGCCGGCATCGGCATCCCGCTGGGCGACCGCAACACCGTGGAGTCCGGCCTGTACGTCACCGCCGGCACCAAGGTGGCCCTGCTCGACGACCAGAACAACCTGGTGCGGGTGGTCAAGGCCCGCGAGCTGGCCGGCCAGCCGGACCTGCTGTTCCGCCGCAACTCGCAGACCGGCGCGGTGGAGTGCAAGACCAACCGCACCGCCATCGAGCTGAACGAGTCCCTGCACGCGCACAACTGATCCATGGCGGGGCAGCTCCGGGCCGCCCCGTGCCATGCACGGCCATGCAGACACTCGACGTCTCCGCCTTCGTCAGCTTCACCCTGGCGATCCTCCTGCTGTTCGCCGGCAAGGCGCTCACTCACGCCTTCGAGCCGCTGCGCCGCTACAGCATCCCGGAGTCGGTGATCGGCGGCTTCATCTGCGCCGCCGCCACCGCCCTGCTCTACTACGGTTTCGACCTGCAGCCGCGCTTCGAACTGGAAGTGCGCGACCTGCTGCTCCTGTACTTCTTCGCCGCCATCGGGCTGCGCGCCGACCTCTCGACTCTGCTCAAGGGCGGACGGGCGCTCACCGTCCTGCTGGCCCTGGCGACCACCTATATCCTCGCGCAGAACCTGCTCGGCATGGGCCTGGCCGACGCCTTCGGGCTGGACGCCAAGGCGGGGCTGATGCTCGGCTCGATCTCGCTGACCGGCGGCGTGGGCACCACCCTGGCCTGGTCGCCCTACTTCGTCGACAGCCTCGGCATCGACAACGCCCTGGAACTGGGCATCGCGGCCAACACCATGGGGCTGATCGCGGCCTGCCTGATCGGCGGCCCCATCGCCCGCTACCTGCTGACCCGCCACCGACTGCAGGCGCCGGAGACGACCCGCCTGGACGTCGGCCTGAGCTTCGCCGAGGAACGCCCCAAGCTCGACTACTACGGCGTGCTCTGGGCCTGGATGTGGCTCAACCTGACGCTGCTGATCGGCGAGGGCCTGCACGGCCTGCTCGCCCGCACCGGCCTGACCCTGCCTGAGTTCGTCAGCTGCCTGATGGCCGGCATCGCCCTGCGCAACGGCCTGCCGCCGCTGCGCCGCTGGCTGTTCCGCAGCCGCCTGCTCAGCCCGCGCACGGCCCGGGCCAGCAGCTGGCTCAACGCCAAGGACGGCCTGGCGCTGATTTCCGACATCTGCCTGGGGCTGTTCCTGACCATGGCGCTGATGGGCCTGCGCCTGTGGGAGCTGGAAGGGCTGCTCGGCCTGATCCTGCTGGTGATCGGCCTGCAGGTGCTGATGTGCGTGGCCTTCACCCTGCTGGTAGTATTCCGCCTGATGGGCCGCGACTACGAGGCCGCCGTGATCTGCTCCGGCTTCGGCGGCATCGCCTTGGGCTCGACCGCGACGGCCATCGTCAACATGACCGCCGTCACCCAGCAATATGGCGCGGCGCATCGGGCCTTCATCCTGGTGCCGCTGGTGTGCGGTTTCTTCATCGATCTGGTCAACGCCCTGATCATCAACCTGCTGGTAACCCTGTGAGTTCGCTCGTTTCGCCCTGGCGCCAGGACTTCCCGGCCCTGGCGGCCTTCGACGCCGAAGGCCAGACCTACCTGGACAGCGCTGCCACCGCGCAGAAGCCCCGGGCCATGCTCGACAGCCTGCTCGGCCACCTGGCCGGCGGCGCGGCCAACGTGCACCGCGCCCAGCACCTGCCCGGCGAGCGCGCCACCCGCGCCTTCGAGGCCACCCGGGACCAGGCCGCGGCCTGGCTGAACGCGGCCAGTCGCGACGAGATCGTCTTCACCCGTGGCGCCACCGAATCCCTCAACCTGCTCGCCTACGGCCTGGAGCACCTGTTCCAGCCCGGCGACCGGATCGTCGTCAGCGCCCTGGAACACCACGCCAACCTGCTGCCCTGGCAACAGCTGGCGCTGCGCCGCGGCCTTGAGCTGGTGGTGCTGCCGCTGGACGCCACCGGCACCATCGATCTGGAACGGGCCGCCGGGCTGATCGGCCCGCGCACCCGCCTGCTTGCGGTGTCGCAGCTGTCCAACGTGCTCGGCCGCTGGCAGCCGGTGCGGGAACTGGCCGCCCTCGCCCGCGCCCAGGGCGCGCTGAGCGTAGTCGACGGCGCCCAGGGGGCGGTTCACGGCCGGCACGACATCCAGGCCCTGGGCTGCGACTTCTACGTCTGCTCCAGCCACAAGCTGTACGGCCCGGACGGTGTCGGCCTGCTGCACGGCCGGCGCGAAGCCCTGGAGCGGCTGCGCCACTGGCAGTTCGGCGGCGAGATGGTGTTGCAGGCCGACTACGAGGAATCCCGCTTCCGCGCCGCGCCGCTGGGCTTCGAGGCCGGCACGCCACCGATCTCCGGCGTCATCGCCCTGGGCGCGACGCTGACCTACCTGGCCGGCCTGGACGCCGCCGCCGTCGCCCGCCACGAAGCCGCGCTGCACGCCGAACTGCTCGCCGGCCTGGCCGTCCGCGACGGCGTGCGCCTGCTCGGCGAACCACAGCTGGCACTGGCCAGCTTCACCGTGGACGGCGTGCACAGCGCCGACCTGGCCCACCTGCTGACCGACCAGGGCATCGCCGTGCGCACCGGCCACCACTGCGCCATGCCGCTGCTCAAGCACCTGGGCCTGAGCGGCGCGATCCGCGTGTCCCTCGGACTGTACAACGATGGCGCCGACCTGGAGCGCTTCTTCGACGCCCTCGACCAGGCCCTGGAGCT
>NZ_JAOCCV010000050.1:0-23146 GCF_029840585.1 Pseudomonas sp. GD03875
TTTCAGCCTCAGCCGTGCACTTTCGGCGAAGAAAATCGCCGAGGGAGTTTTTCAACAGAATCTGCCTACCGTCGACGTCCTCATGGGCTATGGGCGCGAACGGACGGACAGCCCCAGCACCCGCGCGCTGGGTGACCACAACAAGGAAACCCTGAACTACCGCGACGCCGAGCTGCGCCTGCGGCAGATGCTGTTCGACGGCTTCAACACCCCCAACGAGGTGGCGCGCACCCGTTCCGTGGTCGACTCCCGCGCCTACTACGTGCAGGGCACGTCCCAGAGCCTCGCCCTGCGTACCGTCGAGGTCTATCTGGAAGTGCTCAAGCGCCGCGAGATGGTGACCCTGGCCAGGAACAACCTGCAGGCGCACCAGCGCATCAACGACCAGATCGGCCTGCGCAGCGAGCGCGGGGTGGGCAGCACCGCCGACCTGGACCAGTCCGTGGCCCGCCTGGCGCTGGCCGAGAACAACCTCTACACCGAGCAGGTCAACCTGGCCGACGCCGAAGCCAACTTCTTCAGCGCCACCGGGCGCATGCCGGACGAGCTGGAACCGCCGGCCTCCATCCGCGGCGAACTGCCGGCGGACGTCCACAGCGCCCAGCAGGCCATGATGGACAACAACCCCTTCCTCAAGTCCGCGCAGGCCGACGTGCATGCCGCCGAGAAACAGTACGAGGTGGCGAAGTCGCCCTTCTACCCGCGCTTCGACCTCGAACTGGCCACCACCGCCGACGACAACGTCCAGGGCGACGAAGGTCACTACAACACCTGGCGGGCCGCCGTGGTGATGAATTACAACCTGTTCAACGGCATGCGCGACAAGGCCCGCCTGCAATCGGCGGCGCACCAGATCAACCAGTCCATGGACATCCGCAACAACGCCCTGCGGGTGGTCAACGAGAACCTGTCGCTGGCCTGGAACGCCATGGAAAACGCCCGCCTGCAGACGCCGAAGGCGCGCGAATACGCGGAATACACTTCCCGCGTGCGCGAGGCGTACCAGCAGCAGTTCAGCCTGGGCCAGCGCTCGCTGCTCGACCTGCTGGACAGCGACAACGAACTCTTCACCGCCAACCGCCGCTACGCCGAGGTGCGCTACACCGAAGAGTTCTCCATGTACCGCGTCATCGCCGCCATGGGCGAACTCCTGAAGAAACAGAACGTCGTGGCCCCGGCCGAAGCAGTCGCCCTCACGAACGTGAAGAGCGAGGCCCGCCTGCCGGAACTGAAGTAGTCCCCCGGCGAAGCGATCGCCCACGCCGCCGGCCTGGGCGATCTCTCAGGAGGAGCGACCTTGACCAGCATGGAACGGAGACTCCCCGAAGACCAGCGCCAGAGTCACGACGATCCGCTGCTGGACGGGCTGCTCATCCTCTGTAACCTCCACGATTGCTCGGCCAGCCGCGCCAGCCTGTCGGCGGGCCTGCCGATGCCCGAGCAGCGCCTGAGCGCCGACCTGCTGCCGCGCGCGGCGGCCCGGGCCGGTCTGCAGGGGCGCGTGCTGCGGCGCGAGCTGGGCGCCATCTCGCCGCTCAACCTGCCGGTGCTGCTCCTGCTCAAGGACGGCCGCAGCGCGGTGCTGCGCAAGATGGGACCGAAGAACCAGCTGCTGATCCTGCCCTGCGAGGCCGATGGCGGCGAACAGTGGGTCAACCGCGACCACCTGGCCATCGAGTACAGCGGCCGGGCCTTCTTCGCCAAGCCGCAGCACGACCTGGAAGAGGCGCGCACGCCGCTGGTGCCACGGGTCGAGGCGTGGTTCCGCGACACCCTGAAGCTGTCGCGCTGGCTGTATACCGACGCGGTGCTGGCCAGCCTGCTGATCAACCTGCTCGGCCTGATGGTCCCGCTGTTCGTCATGCAGACCTACGACCGGGTCGTGCCCAACCAGGCCACCGCCACGCTCTGGGTCCTGACCATCGGCCTGTTCGTCGGCACCGGCTTCGAACTGCTGCTGCGAGTGCTGCGCGCCTACCTGCTGGACGTGGCCGGCAAGAAGACCGACGTGGTGCTGTCCGCCACCCTGTTCGAACGCATCACCGGCATGTCCATGGCGGCCAGACCGGCGACGGTCGGTGGCTTCGCCCAGAGTATCCACGACTTCCAGGGGCTGCGCGAATTCCTCACCGCGGTGACCCTGACCAGCCTGATCGACCTGCCCTTCTCGCTGCTGATGATCCTGGTCATCGGCCTGCTCGGCGGCTGGCTGGTGATGATTCCGCTGCTGGCCTTCCCCATCACGGCGATATTCGCCCTGATCATCCAGGCGCGCCTGCGCGACACGGTGCAGAAGAGCCTGGCCCTGGGCGCCGAGCGCCAGGCCCTGCTGATCGAGACCCTCGGCGGCCTGGAGACGCTCAAGGCCTGCGGCGCCGAGAGCGAGCGCCAGCACCGCTGGGAGAAGACCCACGGCGCCCTCACCCGCCTGGACAGCCACGCCCGCTTCCTCGCCGCCCTGGCCACCAACGGCACCCTGTTCCTGCAGCAGTTCGCCGGCATGGCGACCATCGTCGCCGGCGTCTACATCATCATCGCCGGCAACCTCAGCGTCGGCGCCCTGGTCGCCTGCTACATGCTCGGCAGCCGCGTGCTGGCCCCGCTCGGGCAGATCGCCGGGCTGATCACCCGCTACCAGCAGGCGCGCCTGACCATGACCAGCACCGACGCGCTGATGAGCCTGCCCCAGGAGCGCCAGGCGAAGCAGCGGCCGCTGCAGCGCACCCACCTCAAGGGCGCGCTGGACCTGCGCCAGGTCAGCTTCGCCTATCCCGGCCAGAGCACCCCGGCGCTGAACCGGATCAGCCTGCACCTGGCCGCCGGCGAGCGGGTCGGCATCATCGGCCGCAGCGGCTCGGGCAAGAGCACCCTGGCGCGCCTGCTGATGAACTTCTACACCCCGGGCGAAGGCCAGATCCTGCTCGACAACCTGGACCTGCGCCAGCTGGACGTGGCCGACCTGCGCCATCAGATGGGCTACGTCGCCCACGACCTGCCGCTGCTGGCGGGCAGCCTGCGCGACAACCTCACCCTAGGCGCCCGCTACGTCAGTGACGCGCGCATGCTGGAAGTGGCCGACCTCACCGGCGTCTCCGAGCTGGCCAGGCAGCATCCCCAGGGCTTCGACCGGCCGGTGGGCGAGCGCGGCCAGCTGCTCTCCGGCGGCCAGCGCCAGGCCGTGCTGCTGGCCCGCGCGCTGCTGCTCGACCCGCCGATCCTGCTGCTCGACGAGCCCACCAGCGCCATGGACAACACCAGCGAGGACATCCTGCGCAACCGCCTGCACGGCTGGTCCCAGGGCAAGACCCTGCTGCTGATCACCCACCGCAGCTCCATGCTCAGCCTGGTGGACCGCCTGATCGTGCTGGACTGCGGCCACATCGTCGCCGACGGCCCGAAGGGAGCGGTGATCGAAGCCCTGCGCCGCGGCCGCGTCGGCCCGGCGGCCGTCTAGCGGAGAGGCGACCATGGAACTGACCCAATCCCTGCGCGACTACTTCGGCGGCCTGCGCCAGCACAGGCAGGACACCGAGTTCATGCCCGAGGTGGACGGCGCCGTGCTGGAAGACTCCCCCTGGCTGGCCCGCGCCACCCTGTGGGCGGTCGGCGGCTGCCTGCTGGCGGCGCTGGTCTGGGCCCGGCTGGCGGTGCTGGAGGAAGTCACCACGGGCGAAGGCAAGGCCATTCCCTCCAGCAAGGTGCAGGTCATCCAGAACCTGGAGGGCGGCATCGTCACCGAAATCTTCGTCCGCGAGGGCCAGGTGGTGAACAAGGGCGACGTGCTGCTGCGCCTCGACGCCACCCGTTTCATCTCCAACAAGGGCGAGACCGAGGCGGACCGCCTGGCCCTGCAGGCCCGGGTCGAGCGCCTCGGTGCCGAGGCCGAGGGCCGGCCGCTGGCCCTGTCGGAGGAGCTGACCCGGCAGGCGCCGCAACTGGTCGAGGACGAAATGGCGCTGTACCGCTCGCGCCAGCAGCGCCTGGACAGCGAGCAGAACACCCTCAGGGAACAGCTGCGGCAGAAGACCCAGGAACTGGCGGAATTCCGTGCCAAGGCCCAGCAGTACCGCTCCAGCCTGGGCCTGGTCCAGCAGGAGCTGAACATGTCCCAGCCGCTGGTGGCCGCGGGGGCGATCTCCGAGGTGGAGATCCTCCGTCTGCGCCGAAGCGCGGTGGAGATGCGCGGCTCGCTGGACGCCACCAGCCTGGCCATCCCCCGCGCCGAAGCGGCCATGCAGGAGATCAGGAGCAAGCTCGAGGAGTCGACCCTGGCCTTTCGCACCGAGGCGCTGAAGGAACTCAACGAGGTGCGTACCGAGCTGAAGAAGATCACCTCGACCAGCATGGCCATCGAGGACCGGGTCAGCCGCACCACCGTCAGCTCGCCGGTGCACGGCGTTATCAAGCAGCTCAAGGTCAACACCATCGGCGGCGTGGTGCAGCCCGGCGACCCCATGGTGGAAGTGGTGCCGCTGGAGGACAACCTGCTGATCGAGGCGCGCATCCGCCCGCAGGACGTGGCCTTCCTCCATCCGGGCCAGAAGGCCATGGTCAAGTTCACCGCCTACGACTACACCATCTACGGCGGGCTCAAGGCCAGGCTCGAACTGATCGGCGCCGACACCATCACCGACCAGGACGGCAACAGCTTCTACCTGATCCAGGTGCGCACCGACCGGAGCCACCTGGGCAGCGACGAACACCCGCTGCTGATCATCCCCGGCATGGTCGCCACGGTGGACATCGTCACCGGCGAGAAGAGCGTGCTCGACTATCTGCTCAAGCCAGTGCTGAAGGCCCGCGCCGAGGCCATGCGCGAACGCTAGGCCCGGGTCAGGGCCTGCTCGATCTGGGCCTGGTAAATCGAGTTCACCAGCATCAGGGTCACGATGGCCAGCACCAGATAGGCCACGTCCGAGGCCTGATACACCAGGTTGGCGTTCTTCAGCGCGGGGATTTCCTCTGCCGAGAGCGTCAGGCGCATGGCCGCCTGGCTGATGAAGCCGTTCGCCAGCCAGGCACCCCACCACCACGCCAGGATCGGGTTCTGCCTGGCCTGGCTCGGGTCGTCGGGGCTGTCGCTGGCCCTCCAGATTTCCGCCATGGCCTGGTAGGGCTTCCACAGGGAGAAAATGGGGACGAAGAACCAGCCGACCGACCACCCTGGCGTGAACTTCATGGCGCTGGCGCTAAGCTGCCGGGCGTTGTAGTTGGCCCGATGGATCCACTTGAGGATCAACACCCCGGAAATCACGAACACGATCATGTAGAGGATCGCGATGACCTGCTGCCGCCTGTCGTTCGCCTCGCCATCCACCACCGCCTGTTCCTGCGAGCTGTACACGCCGTTCTCGTAGTCCTGCAGCAGCTGGTATTCCATGTTCCCGGAAACGATGGAAACGACCGCGACGAGCATCTGGACATAGATGAGGCGCTTGACCCATTGCGTCAGGGTGGTGGGGTCGATGAAGCCATTCCTGGCGAGAGGCATCTGTTCTTCTCCTTGAACGTGAGTCAGGCCGAATCCCGAAGCGGCGTTGTTCTGGCAGAGTGGCCGGAGCCGAGGGCTCGCAACATCAGCCAGAAACTCAGGCCACTCACGGCACCGAGAATACCGAAGAAGAACACTCCCTCGGCGTAACGCAACCAACCGGCTGCCGTTGGCACACCGTCTATCAGGTTCCAGACACCGTTGAAACTGGAGCTTGTCCTGAACTCCGAATAACGCAATGGCCACGTCCCGATCGCGACAGGTAGAGCCGCCATGACGAAGCCGCCCGCGATACAGGACCACCAACGGACCAGGTTGCGCCAACGCAAGAGCAGGTAGGCGGGAACGCCCAGCAGAACGACGGAGCCCAGAGAAATCAGCCAGCAGAGGATGAAGAACTTCTGGGTATTGATCCAGATATAGGGGTCACCCGGCGAGAAGGTGGTGAACTGGCCATACAGATACCAGAGTGTCATCAGGCAGGTCGGTACAAGCGCTGCCACGAGGAACGCGAGCACAGGCTTCATACGGGCTGGACTTCATACGTCATCGTCGATCTCCACCTTCAGCCCGGACGCGAGCAGATAATCGGTAAAGCGGCGGATGATCTGCACACCGGCGTTGTTATGCGCCAAGGCGTAGATACGGGTGGGCGTCTCGAGCAGCAGGTCGCAGCAGTGCGGCCACTGGCTGTCGATCGTCTCCCGGGTGGCGACGGCGACCCGCTCCGGGGATTCGATCCGCAGCGATGATTCGACAAGGAACTCGTCCGGCCCCAGGACCGGCGCCATGGCTTCCGCAAGGCTGCCGGCGCAGTGCTTTTCCAGATGGATATACAGCTCATGGCCCATAGGAAGTCCTGAACGAGCGGGGGGAAAGAAGGCTATGTACCAATGCCTGTCAGTTAAGAGAAACGCCGCGATTCCCTGCTGGATCACGGCGTTTTTCCTTGGCTATGCCTGAGTCGGCTGTGGCGAACAGACCAGGCCTTTGTGGGAGCGGCTGGGCGGCATTCCGATTGGCCGCGAAATTCGCGGACAAGTCCGCTCCCACAACGCATGCTCGGTGCAACAGAGCAGGCGCCTGTTCTATTCATTCTGGCCTGGAAGCCGGGGAAACTCCGCGCTGGAGATCACGGCGGAGAACTCGTGCTTGAACTCGTAATCGCCGACGTAGGCCTGGGCGATCATGCCGCTCCAGACGATCCGGAATTGCAGGGAGTCGCCGATCCGCTCGAATCTGATCCGGTGCCGGGCGACCGCATCGTGGCCGAGCAGGTAGATGTGGAACGCCAGGTCGTCGAAGTCCTCGATGGCGTCGGGGTCCGGATCGACGATCAGTTCGAGGCCGTCCAGCAGCTCGGGGGTGTAGTCCGCCCTGACGCAGACCCGGAATCCGCCTTCGTGCCAGTTGTTCGAAGACAGGGTGCACGCGTGGTAGTTGCCCCACACGATGGGCGCCGCCCAGTCGGACGGATAGTCCACCTCTTCGTCATCTTCTATGTCGCGTTCGGCGTAGTAGTTGGCCGACTCCAGATGGAAGTCGAACCATACGTCTCCATCGACCTCCCTCGCCGACCATACGAACTGCTTGATCGGGTGGCCTTCGGGCCAGGGGTTGTCCTTGAAATAGATTCTGTCGGGTTTCATCTGCCATTCCTTTGAGGTCATAAGCAAACCGGCACGGCCACGTGCCCTATATCCAATCGAAATACCGCGTCCACCAGCTATCGAACAGCTTCCTGTCGGGCATCACGCCATCGTATGCGCCATTCAGCTCGGCCTCGGCAATGAAGGTGAAACCGCACGCCTCCAGTTCCTGAACGGTTCTTTCCAGGTCGGAGCCGGGCAGCAGCTCACTCCAGGTAAGCGAAACGAGGTTGCCGAAATTGCTGAAGCGAATGGTGGGGCAGCGGGTCAGCCGGTCTTCGATCCGCTCATAGTCGTGCAGCAGGATGGCAATGCTGAAGCTGGCGTCCTGGTTGTAGATCGCGCCTTCGAACGTGAGCCGGTTGCCGTTGGCCTCCAGCCTCCGGGCCACCTCGTTGGCCCTCGCCTCCATGTCCGGGTAATCGAATGCGCTGTGGAATTCGTACGATCCGGGTTCGTCGTAACGCTCCAGCAACTGCCGCGTGCTCGGTTTCACTCTAGCTGGCGCCTCTGTCGGGCCGCACCGGGAAACGGTGCCGGCTGAATGAACCATCAGGCCTTTCTCCAGCCTGCCGTGATGGTTGCAAGCCCCATAGCTTACGTAATTCCCCGTTTCGTTCCTGAGCGCTGGCGCAGAAACCGCGAACGCAGCGCAACTCTCAGTCCCCATCCACCCAATGCGCTCCCGGCCCCTGCTCCGCCAACTGGTCGCCGGGGTTGCGCAGCGGGCAGTCCTCGAGGGACAGACAGCCGCAACCGATGCAGCCATCGAGCTGGTTGCGCAGCATCTCCAGCTTGGCGATGCGCTGGTCGAGGTCCTCGCGCCAGCGCGCCGACAGGGCCGCCCAGTCCGCCGCCGTCAGGGTGCGTCCCTGGGGCAGGGTGCCCAGCGCCGCGGCGATCTCGGCCAGGGGGATGCCCACGCGCTGCGCCACCTTGATCACCGCCACCCGGCGCAGGGTCTCGCGCGGGTAGCGGCGCTGGTTGCCGGCGCTGCGACGGCTGCCGATCAGCCCCTTAGCCTCGTAGAAATGCAGGGCCGAGACCGCCACGCCACTGCGGCTGGCCAGTTCGCCGACGCTCAGGTCACGCGGGGATTGCGGGTGCTTGTTCATGGGTATTGACCTCAACTTAAGTTGAGGTTTTACCCTCGCCCGGTGTTCGAATTCAAGATCAGGAAGCCAACGCCATGCCCATCTGCACATCCAAGGAAGATATCGGCCGGAACCGCTTCGCCCTGTTGATCGACATTCGCGTGGGAGATACCGGGCGGGCGGCGATCGCCCGGCACCTGGAAGACTACCTGCAGCAGTTGCGCCAGTTGTTCGCCGAGGACAGCGGCTACCTGGGCGCGGAACTGCACAGCCGCGACGACGGCCACCTGCTCGGCTACCTGAACTGGCGCCGGCGCGAGGACTGGGAAGTCGCCTGGGACTGCCACGGCACCCAAAGCGACCTGTTCGCCGACAGCCTGCTGCGGCTCGGCGCGCGGAGCATCCGCTTCGACAGCGTGCTGATCGCCGGCTGACGGCTCAGCCGCCGTGGTTGCGCCGGTAGGTGTCCTCGCCCATCGCCGCGATCTGCCCGTCGATGAGCGCCTCGAAAGGCCGCAGCAGCGCGTCGAAGCGTTTCGGCGCCTCCTGCAGCTCCAGCGCCGCGACGATGGCCTCGACGGTCGCCAGCGCGCCCTCGGCAGGCGCCTTGCGCAGACGGTAGCGCGAACGCATGCCGGCGGGCAGGCACACCCGCGGCAGCCCGGCCAGCTGCGGATTGAGGTGGAGCAGCTTGCGCGCCTTACGCCAGGTGCCGTCCGGGACGACCAGCAGCAGCGGGCGGCCATCCTCCGCCACCGGCAGCGCCTGTGCCGTCTCGCCGGGGAACAGCAGGCAGGCTCGGTACGCAGGGTCCGGTTCCAGGTCGAAGCGCTCGCCCACCCGCAGCTCGGCGTTCTCCAGCCCGAGGGCGGCCAGGCGCGCGGTGTTCAGCGCATGCCCGGCCTCGTCCGGGTGCTGCAGGATCAGCACCCGCGTGCGACTCGGCAAGGATGGGATCAGGTGGCAGAGACAGTGGCTCAGGGGGCGTGTGCAGCGCTCGCAACGCGCTCGGGACATGGTGGGTTCCTCCGGCCGCGCAGTGTGCCACAGGCGGCCGGGATCACCGACTTCAACGGTTGAAGCGCTCGGCCAGGCTGTGCAGGTACTCGGCCATCTGCTCCAGTTCCTGACTGATGCCGGCGCCCTGCTGGGCCTGGATGGCGCTGTGGTCGGAGAGCTGGGCGATGCGGGTGATCTGCTGGCTGATGTCCTCGGCCACGTGCGCCTGCTGCTCGGAGGCCGCAGCCATCTGCTGGCTCATCCCGGCGATGCGCGCCACCGCCTGGGTGATGCCGTCCAGTGCCTCGCGCACCGCCTCGACGCTGCGCACGCTGTCGCGGGAAATCTCCGTACCGCGGCTGGCGGTGTTCACCGCCTTGTCGGCGCCGCTGCGTAGGGAGGAGATGATCTGGTGGATCTGCTCGGTGGATTCGCGGGTGCGCCCGGCCAGCGCGCGCACCTCGTCGGCCACCACGGCGAAACCCCTGCCCTGCTCGCCGGCCCGCGCCGCCTCGATGGCCGCGTTGAGCGCCAGCAGGTTGGTCTGCTCGGCGATGGAGGTGATCACGTCGGCCACGCTGCCGATGGACTGGGTGGACTCGGCCAGCTCGTTCACCGCCACGCCGATTTCCTGCACCGCGCCCACCATCTGCTGCATGGCCTGCAGGCTGCCGCCGGCCAGGTCGCGGCCCTGCAGCGCCAGGCGATCCGCCTCTTCCGCGGCATGGGTGGTGTTCCGCACGTTGTGCGCGACTTCCTGGATGGTCGCCGTCATCTGGTTGATGGCGGTGGCGGACTGGTCCGTCTCGCTGCGCTGCTGCTCCAGCAGGGCGGCGCCGGAGCGAGACAGCTCGGCGGACTGGGCCGCCCGCTGGCGCACGTTCTCGCCGGCGTCCTCCAGGCGGGTCAGCGCGGTCTGCAGCCGCGCTTCCTCGCTGATCATGGCCATGTCCAGCAGGGCCTGGGCACCGCGGTTGTCGGTGTAGGTCAGTGCCACCAGCGCGCTGGTGAAGGCCCTCGGGTGCTCGGCCAGGGTTTTGCGGATCAGCTGGCGCTTGCTGTACAGCTGGTAGGAACCGAGGGCGAACATCGCCACGACAATGAACACGGGGAACCAGAGCTGGGGCAGCAGCCAGTGGCCCGCCAGGATCGCCAGCGCGGCGACCATCAGCGGCCAGGAACGGAGGATGTCGTGGGTCCAGTACTGCAGCCGCGACACCGGCGGCTTGCCCGCCCGCAGCCGCGCGTAGAGCGCTTCGGCGCGACGCTTCTGCTCCTCGCTCGGCACCGAGCGCACCGATTCGTAGCCGATCATCTTGCCGTTCTCGTAGACCGGCGTGACGTAGGCGCTCACCCAGTAGTAGTCGCCGTTCTTGCAGCGGTTCTTGACGATGCCCATCCAGGGCTTGCCCTGCTTGATCGTCTCCCACATGTGGGCGAACACACCCGGCGGCATGTCCGGGTGGCGGACCAGGTTGTGCGGCTGGCCGACGAGTTCCTCTCGACTGAAGCCGCTGATGGCCACGAAGGCATCGTTGACGTAGGTGATCTTGCTGTGCAGATCGGTGGTGGAAATCAGGCGCTCGGCAGCGGTGAAGGTGCGTTCGCGCTGGGTCACGGGAAGATTCTGGCGCATGGGCGACCATCCTTGGGCAATGGGAGGAGATGTCCTGACCTTGTCCTATTCGGTCTAGCACCCGAAGCGAAACGGCACAAGGCCAGTATTCGCCCTCCCCGTGGCGAACGCCCCTCTGCTACACGATCAGGTCCGCCTTGCGCCGATAGGGGAACACGTCGATCACCTTGCCGGCGCGTATCGCCTCCTGCAGGCTCTGCCAGTACTCGGCGGTGAACAGGTCGCCGTGCAGCTGGTTGAAGAGGCGGCGCTGGCCGAGGTCGACGAACAGGAAGCGCGGGAATTCCTCCGGGAACACGTCGTTCGGCCCCACCGAGTACCAGGGCTCGCCAGACATCTCGTCCTCCGGATAGCGTGGCGGCGGGATGCGGCGGAAATTCACCTCGGTCAGGTAGCTGATCTCGTCGTAGTCGTAGAACACCACCCGGCCGTGGCGGGTGACGCCGAAGTTCTTCAGCAGCATGTCGCCGGGGAAGATGTTGGCCGCGGCCAGCTGCTTGATGGCCAGGCCGTAGTCCTCCAGGGCCTCGCGCACCTGGGCCTCGTTGGCGTGTTCCAGGTAGATGTTCAGCGGGGTCATGCGGCGCTCGGTCCAGCAGTGGCGGATCAGCACGGTGCCGCCGTTCTCGATCTCCACGGTGGACGGCGCCACTTCCAGCAGCTCGGCCAGGCATTCCGGGTCGAACTTGGCCAGCGGGAAACGGAAGTCGGAGAACTCCTGAGTATCGGCCATGCGCCCCACCCGGTCGACGCTCTTCACCAGGCGGTACTTCTCGATCACGGTGTTGTGGTCGACGTTCTTCGACGGCGAGAAGCGGTCCTTGATGATCTTGAACACGGTGTTGAAGCCCGGCAGGGTGAACACGCTCATCACCATGCCGCGCACGCCGGGAGCCATGACGAACTTGTCGTCGGTATTGGCCAGGTGGTTGATCAGCGACCGGTAGAACTCCGACTTGCCGTGCTTGTAGAAGCCGATCGAGGTGTACAGCTCGGCGATGTGCTTGCCCGGCAGGATGCGCTTGAGGAAGCCGATGAATTCCGCCGGAATCTCCACCCGCACCATGAAGTAGGAACGGGTGAAGGAGAAGATGATCGAGACTTCCGCCTCGTCGGTGATCAGGGCGTCGATCTGGATGCCCTGGCCCTCGCGGTGCAGCAGCGGGAACACCAGCGGCCACTGCTCGTCGGGGGTGAAGATGCGCCCCACCAGGTAGGCGCCCTTGTTGCGGTAGAGGGTCGAGGAGAACAGCTCGATGGTCAGGTCCTGGTCCTTGCACACCCAGTCCGGCAGGTTGGCGCGCAGCTGCTGCTCCAGCTTGTCCAGGTCGCGCTCCAGGTCCTCGAACGGCACGTGGTAGCTGTAGTCGGTGAAGATCTGCCGCAACGCCAGGTTGAGGTCGCCGCGCGGCTGGTAGTTGCGCGTCTGCGGCGTGCGCTCGTGGGCGCGCAGCGAGGGCCGGGTGGTGTGGATGAACATGCAGCCGTCGCTGATCTGGTCATGGCTGAACAGGCCGCAGAAGATCGAGTTGTACCAGGTCTCGGCCAGCTCATCGTCGTTGCGCAGGTCGATCAGGCCGATGTAGGCGCTCTTGGCCAGCGGCCACAGGTCGATGTCCAGCAGTTGCTCGTCGCTGAAGGTCTGGCGCAGGCGGCCGGTGACTTCCGCCACCTTCTCCTCGTAGAGGCTGATGCGCGTGGCCGAGGCCCGTTGGGTTTCCTGCCACTGGGCCTGCTCGAAGCGGGCGCGGGCGCCGTTGGTGATCTCGCGGAAGTGGTCGCGATAGTCGTCGAAGCCATCGAGGATCATCTGGGCGATATCGGCGGCAGGCCGTTGCTGCGACATGGGAAAGCCTCTGCTGCATGTGCGGAACCGGGAGCTTATCCACAGCCGGCGCCGAGGGAAAGACGACCATCGGGTTATTATCCGACCGCGCCAGGGCCATGCCCGCTCTTAATGGCTGGTGAAAAGGCGATGTCCCCGTTACATGTTGTGACTTCTTCTGGGTCCCCGCCTGCGCGGGGATGACGAGGTAGGGGTGGAGTTTCTTCCGAAACCCGTCATTCCCGCGCTGGCGGGAATCCAGGGCAGGCAGCCGCAGCGTCCAGATAGAGGGGTTTGACCGCGCAACGCATAGAGTGGGTCAGCCGCTTGCCGGCGTACCCCAACGGCGGTGCCATGGTCGATTGCGCTGGTGGGTTACGGCCTGTAGCCCAACCACCCTACCGGCGCCCAGGCAGGCCGCTTCCGCAGGGCAGATGCAGCGTCTGCAACACACAATGGGGATATATATAAAAAAGCCCGTCGCTGGGGACGGGCGGGAGAGACCGCCGGCGGGCCGGCGGCGAGGAATGGATCAGACGATCTCGGCGCTGGCCGGCACCTGCGGCTGGGACTGGGGCTTGCCGCCCTCGGCCAGTTCGCGCTTGAGGGTGTCCTCGTCCAGCTGCTTGCACCACTTGGCGACCACGATGGTGGCGACGCCGTTGCCGATCAGGTTGGTCAGCGCGCGGGCCTCGGACATGAAGCGGTCGATGCCGAGGATCAGCGCCAGGCCGGCGACCGGCAGGTGGCCGACGGCGGACAGGGTGGCGGCCAGCACGATGAAGCCCGAGCCGGTGACGCCCGCCGCGCCCTTGGAGGCGATCAGCAGCACGGCCAGCAGGGTCAGCTGGTGGGTGATGTCCATGGTGGTGTCGGTGGCCTGGGCGATGAACACCGCGGCCATGGTCAGGTAGATCGAGGTGCCGTCCAGGTTGAAGGAGTAGCCGGTGGGGATCACCAGGCCGACCACGTTCTTCTTGGCGCCCAGCTTCTCCATCTTGTTCAGCATGCGCGGCAGGGCCGACTCGGAGGACGAGGTGCCCAGCACGATCAGCAGTTCCTCGCGGATGTACTTGATGAACTTGAGGATGCTGAAGCCATGGGCGCGGGCGATGCCGCCGAGGACGATCAGCACGAACAGCGCGCAGGTGATGTAGAAGCACAGCATCAGCTGGCCGAGCTGCACCAGCGAGCCCACGCCGTACTGGCCGATGGTGAAGGCCATGGCGCCGAAGGCGCCGATCGGGGCGACCTTCATGATCATGTTGATGATGCCGAACATGACGTGGGCGATGCGGTCGATGAACTCCAGCACCGGCTTGCCGTAGTCGCCCATGCGCTGCAGGGCGAAGGCGAAGATCACCGAGAAGAACAGCACCTGCAGGATGTCGCCGCTGGCGAAGGCGCCGACCACGGTGCCCGGGATCACGTTGAGCAGGAAGTCGATGGTGCTCTGCTTCTCGCCGGCGGCGGCGTAGGCGGCGATCTTGCTGGTGTCGAGGGTGGCCGGATCGACGTGCATGCCGGCGCCCGGCTGGACGACGTTGACCACGACCAGGCCGATGATCAGCGCCACGGTGGAGACGATCTCGAAGTACAGCAGCGCGTAGCCGCCGGTCTTGCCCACCGCCTTCATGTCCTGCATGCCGGCGATGCCGCTGACCACGGTACAGAAGATGATCGGCGCGATGGCCATCTTGATCAGCTTGACGAAGCCATCGCCGAGCGGCTTCAGCGCCACGCCGGTCTCGGGGTAGAAATGGCCGAGCAGGATGCCGACGGCGATGGCCACCAGCACCTGGACATAGAGGCTCTTGTAGAAGGGTGTGCGAGTCATGGCAGTTCCTCGTTCGCGACATCCGTCCGGCTTTCCCTGGCCGACGATGCAGCGGCTGATGCGCTTGCCCTCCTTGCCGGAGGGTTTTGTTGTTGGGTGACCCGAATCGCGGGTTGCCCTCCCCATGGCAAGCGCTGTGCCAGACCTCTATTTCAATTAAAAACCTTCAATATCAATTAGTTGTAGACATACCGAATAGCCAGCCCAGCCGAAACTGGCGGGAATCCGCCAGGCCCGAGGCGGATTTCCCCCGCCCGTGCGGTAGGGTGCGCCATGCGCACCGTTCCTCAGTACACGTCGCGCAGGTAGCGCTTCTGCTCGGCCAGGCCGCGGATGTACTCGGCGGCCTTGTCCTCGGAGAGACCGCCGTGGTCGCGGGCCACTTCGCGCAGGGCCGTGTCGACGTCCCTGGCCATGCGGCTGGCGTCGCCGCAGACGTACAACTGCGCGCCCTCCTCCAGCCAGCGCCAGAGCTCGGCGCCCTGCTCGCGGATGCGGTCCTGCACGTAGACCTTCTCGGCCTGGTCGCGGGAGAAGGCCAGGCTCAGGTGGGTCAGCAGGCCGTCGCGCTGCATCGCCTCCAGCTCGTCGCGGTAATAGAAGTCGGTGGCCGCGTGCTGCTCGCCGAAGAACAGCCAGTTGCGCCCCGTGTCGCCGCGCGCGCGGCGCTCATGGAGGAAGCCGCGGAACGGCGCCACGCCGGTGCCCGGGCCGATCATCACCATCGGCACGTCGCCCTGCGCCGGCACCCGGAAGTGCTTGCCGCTCTGCACGAACACCGGCACCTCGCCCTCGCCCGCGCGGTCGGCGAGGAAGGTCGAGGCCACGCCCTTGCGCCGGCCGTAGCGCACCGCCGCCACGGTCAGGTGCACCTCGCCTGCGTGGGCCTTGGGGCTGGAGGAGATCGAATACAGGCGCGGCTGCAGGCGCTTGAGGCTGCCCAGCAGTTCGCCGGCGGCATGCTCGGCGGGAAAGGCCTGCAGCACGTCGGCCAGCTGGCGGCCCCACAGCCAGTCCTTCAATTCTTCCTTGCGTTCGAGCAGGCCGCGCAGCTCGGTGCTGCCACTGCGCTCGGCGATCAGCGCCAGGGCCTCGGCGCTCGGCCGGGCGATCTCGTAGTGGGCCGCGAGCGCCTCGCGCAGCGGCATATCGCCGACCTTGGCCACGCTGACCGGCTGCTCGCCATCCAGGCGCGCCAGTTCGAGCACCTCGCCGACCAGTTCGGGGCAGTTGCGCGGCCATACACCCAAGGCATCGCCGGCCTCGTAGGTCAGGCCCGAGTCGCCCAGGGCAAAGGCGAACTGGCGGGTGTCCTTGCTGGCCCCGACGCTGTTCAGGCGCAGGTTGACCACCAGTCGCGAGGCGGCCGGCTGCTCCTTGCTGACCGTCGCCGTCGTGGCGCTGGCCACGGGCGCCTCGACCACCGCCGGCTCGGGCTTGAGCAGCGGCAGCAGGCTGGCCAGCCAAGCCGCGGCCGGCTCGTCGAAATCGGTGTCGCAGTCCACCCGCTCGACCAGGCGGCTGGCGCCCAGTTCGGCCAGGCGGGCGTCGAGGTTCTTGCCGTGCCGGCAGAACTGGTCATAGCTGGGGTCGCCCAGGGCCAGCACGGCGTAGCGCAGCGCGCTCAGGTCGGGCTGGCCGGCCTTGAGCTGGTCCCAGAAGGCCTGGCCGTTGTCCGGCGCGTCACCGTCGCCGAAGGTGCTGCTGAGCAGAAGCAGGTTGCCCGCCCGGGCCAGCTTCTCCAGCGGGTAGCCGGCCATGCCGGCCAGTTCCACGGCGCAGCCGGCCTCGCCCAGGCGCCTGGCGAAGCGCTCGGCCAGGTCCTCGCAGTTGCCGGTCTGCGAGGCCCACAACAGGGTCACGGGAACGGCCGCCGACGCTGGCGCGGCGAGGCTGGCCTGCACTTCGCCGCCCAGCTGCAGGGGCGCGCCCAGGGCCACGCGGCTGAACATGCCGGCCAGCAGGCCGTCCAGCCACAGACGGGTTGGCTCGGCTAGCGGCGCGTGAGGCGGCAGGCTGGGCACGCCGCCCGCGGGATTGGCGCGCAGGCCGCCGATGAAGCCGGCCATGTAGGTGCGCTCGGGCTCGCTCAGGGTTGGCGGCGCGCCGGCGGCAACGCCGAGCAGGCTGGCGAACGCGTCGATATGGGACATATCGAGTTCCTCGGAGAAGGGTTCGGAAGAGATCGAGTCGCCCGTCGTGGCGGGCGTCTCCAGAAGCTGGTGGTCGATCAGCTCGACGCGGCGCAGGCTGACGGCGCAGAACTTGAATTCCGGCTGCTGCGAGATCGGGTCGATGGCGTCGCTGGTCACCGCGTTGATCGCCAGTTGGTCGCCGTATACGTCGTTCCAGTGGAACGGTGCGAAGCAGCCGCCGGGCAGCACCCGGTCGCTGACCACCACCGGCAGCACGGCCACGCCGCGCCGCGAACGGATTTCCAGCTGGTCCTTGTCGCGCACGCCAAGGGCCTCGGCGTCCTCCGGGTGTACCTCGACGAAGGGCCCGGGGTTGAGCTTGTTGAGGGTGGCGACCTTGCCGGTCTTGGTCAGGGTGTGCCACTGGTGCTGGACGCGGCCGGTGTTGAGCACGAAGGGGAAGTCGGCGTCGGGCATCTCCGCCGGGTCCAGGTGCGGGCGGGCGAAGAACTGGCCCTTGCCGCTGGGCGTGGCGAAGGCGAGGCGCGGCGTGGTGCCGTCCTCGCCGACCTTGAGCTTCTGGCTGACACCATCGTTGAGGTAGCGGATCGGCGAGCGGTCGTCGCCCTCCGTGCTCGCGCAGGGCCACTGCAACGGGGTCTGGCGCAGGCGCTCGTGGCTGGCGCCACGGATGTCGTAGCCGGTCTTGGGGTTGTGAAAGCGCTTGATCTCCTCGAACACCTGCGCCGCCGACTCATAGCTGAAGGCGTCGGCGAAGCCCATGGCGCAGGCCACCTCGGCGATGATGCGCCAGTCGGCCATGGCCTCGCCGGGCGGCGCCACGGCCTGCTGCATCAGGGTCAGGTTGCGTTCGGAGTTGATCATCACCCCCTCCGCCTCGGCCCACAGGGCGCCGGGCAGGAGGATGTCGGCGTAGCGGTTGGTCTCGGTGTCGAGGAACACATCCTGGGCGATCACCAGGTCGGCGGCCTCCAGTCCCTGGATGACCTTGGCGCGGTTGGAGACGCTGGCCACCGGATTGGTACAGATGATCCAGCAGGCCCGGACCTTGCCGGCGGCCATGTCCTCGAACAGCGCCACGGTGCCGCCGCCCAGGCGCGTGTGCAGGGTGCCGGCCGGCACGCCCCAGGCGTCCTCGACGAAGGCGCGGTCGTCTTCCACCAGCACGCTGCGCTGGCCCGGCAGGCCGGGGCCCATGTAGCCCATCTCGCGGCCGCCCATGGCATTGGGCTGGCCGGTGAGGGAGAACGGCCCGCTGCCGGGGCGGCAGATGGCGCCGGTGGCCAGGTGCAGGTTGCACAGGGCGTTGCTGTTCCAGGTGCCGTGGGTCGACTGGTTCAGGCCCATGGTCCAGCAGCTCATCCACTCCCCCGCCTCGCCGATCCAGCGGGCGGCCTGGCGGATGGCATCCTCGGCTAGGCCGGTCAGTTCGGCGACCCGCGCGGGCGTGTACTCGGCGAGGAAATCGGGCATCGCCTCCCAGCCCTCGGTGAACCGCTCGATGAAGGCCGCGTCGGTGTGGCCGTTCGCGTGCAGCAGGTGCAGCAGGCCGTTGAGCAGCGCCAGGTCGGTGCCCGGCCTGATCTGCAGGAACAGGCCGGCCTTGTCCGCCGTGGCGCTGCGCCGGGGGTCGACGACGATCAGCCTGGCCCCGGCCTTGACCCTGTCCATCATGCGCAGGAAGAGGATGGGGTGACAGTCCGCCATGTTCGCGCCGATGACGAAGAACAGGTCGGCGCGCTCGAAGTCCTGGTACGAGCCGGGCGGGCCGTCCGAGCCCAGCGACAGCTTGTAGCCGCTGCCGGCGCTGGCCATGCACAGGCGCGAGTTGGACTCGATCTGGTTGGTGCCGATGAAGCCCTTGGCCAGCTTGCTGGTCAGGTACTGGGCCTCCAGCGACATCTGCCCGGAGACGTAGAAGGCGATGGCGTCCGGCCCGTGCTCGTCGAGGATCGCGCGCAGGCGCCGGGCGCTGGTGGCGATGGCCTCGGCCATAGGCGCGCGCGCCGGGTCGCGGGCACGCTCGGCGCGCACATAGGCGTGCTCCAGGCGGCCGGACTCGGCGATGGGCTGGTGGCAGCTGCTGCCCTTGGTGCACAGGCGGCCGAAGTTGGTCGGGTGCTGCTTGTCGCCGGCCACCTTCACCACCCGGCCGCCCTCGACCTGCATGACGATGCCGCAGCCGACGCCACAGTAGGGGCATACGCTCCGTATCGTCTTCTCCGCCATCGCCATACCCCCGAAAAAACGAAAGCGCCATGTCACCCTCCGCCTGAGCGGGGGCGACACGGCGCCTTTGTCGTGAGGAGCGATCGACATTGACCGCTCGTGGGCATGGCCAAGCAACGGACGCGCCAACTTGCCGGCAAGCGGCGCAACGCCTGATCCAGACAGGGTTGCGGCCGTCGCGGTGGCGACGCAGGGCTGGCCTCGGGCTCGCCCGATGCACCAGAATACGGCGGCAGGGCCCCACGCCAGGGCCGCCACAGGGAAACACCCATGCTCTACATCGTCATGCTGGGCGGCAGACATCCCCGCGCCCGGATCGAAGTCCACGACGTGCTGTTCGCCGTCGCCGACAGCCTCGAGGACAGCTACGCGCAACTGCGCGCAGACTGGTTCGGCAGCCCGGAAGGCCTGCACATCGACTCCTGGCTGGAAGTGGACGGGATCGGCGACTACAAGCTCGAACTGAGCAGCCAGGCCCCGGCCGCCGGCGACCCGCGCCTGTACTTCATCAACCTCGGCGGCTACGAGGAAGGCACCTTCGGCGAGGCGCACCGCTACCTGCTGGTGACCGCCCGCGACAAGGCGGAAGCCAAGGCCAAGGGCAAGCAGCGCCTGCGCCAGGACTGGGTCAAGCCGCACACCGACGCGCTGTTCGACATCGACGACTGCCTGCCGGTGGACCTGGTCGGCGGCCGCTACGTACACCTGGTGAGCGGCCCGCACCGCGGCATCGTGCAGCGCAGCGACTACCTGCTGCTGTAGCCGTCGCCGGCATCAGGTCGGGGCAGGACGGCCACGAACGCACCATTCTGGGTCCGCCCGCCCCGTACCTTGCCAGCCCTCCCCCCGCGCCAAGGCCGATGAAACCTGGCGCGCGAGCCTCCCGAGGAAAACTGGCACAAGCGCTGCATAGCCTCCTCCGAGCCCGCTAGACCCGGGCCGCCCATTCGATCAATGGCGATCATGCGATGGGCGACGAAGCACCCACGAAGGTGCTGGACAGAACAGGCAAAGGCGCCTGAGACCGCAAGGTTTCAGGCGCCTTTTTATTTGCCGCGGAAAAACCTGATGAGCTTTGGCCGGGAAACGTCATGAACAGCACAGACCTCTCCACTGACAAGCAACGGCTGATCGTCGTCGGCAACGGCATGGTCGGCCACCACTGCGTCGAACAGCTGCTCGCGGGCGGCGCCCTGGCGCACTACCGCATCGATGTGTTCGGCGAAGAGGCACAGCGCGCCTACGACCGCGTGCACCTCTCCGAATACTTCGGCGGCCGCGACGCCGAGTCCCTGGCCATGAGCGCGGCTTCCCTCTATGAAGAGGACGGCCTGACCCTGCACCTCAGCGCCCAGGTGCTGGAGATCGACCGCGACAAGCGCGAAGTGGTCACCGCCGGGGGGCGCTTCGGCTACGACAAGCTGGTGCTGGCCACCGGCTCCTACCCCTTCGTGCCGCCGATCGAAGGCGCCGAGGGCGACTCGCGCCTGGTCTACCGCACCCTCGATGACCTCGACGGCATCCGCGCCGCCGCCAACGGCAAGCGCCGTGGCGTGGTGGTCGGCGGCGGCCTGCTCGGCCTGGAAGCGGCCAACGCGCTGAAGTCCCTGGGCCTGGAAGCCCACGTGGTGGAGTTCGCCCCGCGGCTGATGCCGGTGCAGCTGGACGACTTCGGCGGCGCCGCCCTCAAGCAGCGCATCGAGGACCTGGGCGTCGGCGTGCACCTGTCCAAGGCCACCCAGAGCATCGGCGCCGGCAGCGAGTACCGCTACCGGATGAACTTCGCCGGTGACGACTTCCTGGAAACCGACCTGATCGTGTTCTCCGCCGGCATCCGTCCGCAGGACACCCTGGCCCGCGCCTGCGGCCTGGAGCTGGGCGCCCGTGGCGGCATCAATATCAACGACCAGTGCCTGACCAGCGACGAGCGCATCTTCGCCATCGGCGAATGCGCGGCGTGGAACGGCAGCGTGTTCGGCCTGGTCGCCCCCGGCTACCAGATGGCCCGCCTGGTGGCGGCCCAGCTGTGCGGCCAGGAAGGTTCGCCGTTCCTCGGCGCGGACATGTCGACCAAGCTCAAGCTGCTCGGCGTCGACGTCGGCTCCATCGGCGACGCCCACGGCGCCATGCCCGGCGCCAAGAGCTATCGCTACATCGACGAAGCCACCTCCAGCTATCGCCGCCTGGTGGTGTCCGCCGACGGCAAGCAGGTGCTCGGCGCCGTGCTGGTCGGCGACAACAGCTACTACGACACCCTGCTGCAGTACGCGCAGAACGGCATCAAGCTGCCGGAAGACCCGGCCAGCCTGATCATGCCGGCCGGCGAAGGCGCCCCGGCTCTGGGCGCCGACGCCCTGCCGGACACCGCGACCATCTGCTCTTGCCACAACGTCAGCAAGGGTGCGATCTGCGCGGCCATCGACGGCGGCTGCACCGACATCGCCGGGGTCAAGGCCTGCACCAAGGCGGCCACCGGCTGCGGCGGCTGCGCGGCGCTGCTCAAGCAGGTGTTCGAGCACGAACTGACCGCCCGTGGCGTGGAAGTCGACAAGAGCCTGTGCGAACACTTCGCCTACACCCGCCAGGAGCTGTACCACTTCGTCCGCATCGAACAGATCGAGAGCTTCGAGGAGCTGCTGGCCAGGCACGGCCGGGGCCACCTCGGCTGCGACATCTGCAAGCCGGCGGTGGGCTCGATCCTCGCCTCCTGCTGGAACAAGCCGATCATGAACCCGGCGCTGGTGCCGCTGCAGGACACCAACGACACCTTCATGGCCAACATGCAGAAGAACGGCACCTACTCGGTGGTGCCGCGCATCCCCGGCGGCGAGATCACCCCGGAAGGCCTGATCGCCATCGGCGCGGTGGCGAAGAAATACGACCTCTACACCAAGATCACCGGCGGCCAGCGCATCGACCTGTTCGGCGCCCAGCTGCACGAGCTGCCGGACATCTGGGGCGAGTTGATCGCCGCCGGCTTCGAGACCGGCCACGCCTACGGCAAGTCCCTGCGCACGGTGAAGAGCTGCGTCGGCAGCACCTGGTGTCGCTACGGCGTGCAAGACAGCGTCGGCATGGCGCTGCTGCTGGAGGACCGCTACAAGGGCCTGCGCTCGCCGCACAAGATCAAGTTCGCCGTCTCCGGCTGCACCCGCGAATGCGCCGAGGCGCAGAGCAAGGACATCGGCGTGATCGCCACCGAGAACGGCTGGAACCTCTACGTGTGCGGCAACGGCGGCATGCGCCCGCGCCACGCCGAGCTGTTCGCCACCGACCTGGACGACGCCACCCTGGTGCGCTACATCGACCGCGTGCTGATGTTCTACATCCGCACCGCCGACAAGCTGCAGCGCACCTCGGTGTGGCGCGAGTCGCTGGAAGGCGGCCTCGACTACCTGAAGGACGTGATCATCCACGACAGCCTGGGCCTGGGCGCCGAACTGGAAGCGCAGATGCAGCTGGTGGTCGACCGCTACGAATGCGAGTGGGCCAACGTCCTCAAGGACGAGGAGAAGCTCAAGCGCTTCCGCACCTTCGTCAACGAACAGGGCAGCGACCCGGATATCCGCTTCGTCCGCGAGCGCGGCCAGCGCCGGCCGGCGCGCACCCACGAACTCGAACTGATCCCCGTGACCGAGGAGGCCGTCTGATGAGCCCGTCCAACACCGCCCTGAACCTGACCCTCGACAACGCCACCCACTGGCAGCCGCTGTGCGCGCTGAACGACCTGGTGGCCAACTCCGGCGTGGTCGCCCGCTGCGGCGATCACCAGGTGGCGCTGTTCTACCTGCCGGCCGAGGACGGCCAGCAGGTCTTCGCCATCGGCAACCGCGACCCGAAGTCCGGCGCCAACGTGATCGGCCGCGGCATCGTCGGCCAGCTCGGCGGCGACCTGGTGATCGCCTCGCCACTGTACAAGCAGCACTTCCGCCTGAGCGACGGCAGCTGCCTGGAATACCCGGAGCAGCAACTGCCGGTATGGCCGGTGCGACTGCGCGGCGAGCACGTGGAAATCGGCCTGGGCTGAGCCCGGCACAGCCTGGCGGCCTTGACCATGGTCAAGGCCGTTTTTCCATCGACCGTTATATATGATCGAACATAGCGCTACACTCAGGCCCCGTTGCGCGGAGCGCAACGATCGGCCGGGACACTTTCCCCCCTAGGAGCCACCCCATGAGAATGACCACCCTCGCCCTGGCCATCGCCCTCGGCGTGATCGCCCAGCAGGCC
>NZ_JAOCCV010000051.1:0-20411 GCF_029840585.1 Pseudomonas sp. GD03875
CGGCCCGTGGCGACTCCCTTCAACAGGACCTTTCCCATGAGCGTCGAATTCATCTGGCACCTCCCCAACCACCGCGACGCGCGCTACGCCGACGCCGCCGAACGCAAGCGCGGCGAGCGCCTGGCGGGCGACCCGGCGCCGTTCACCGCTGGCGTCAGCGATCCGCGCGGCACGCGCTTCAACTACCTCGACTACCTGCACCAGATCGCCCGCGCCGCCGACCTCACCGGCTTCGACGGCATCCGCATCGGCAACCACCCGGACGGCGACGAGCCGTGGATCGTCGCCGGCTACCTCGCCCCGGCCACCCGCCGCGTCAGGCTGATCGCCGAATTCGACGCGGCGCGCGGCTCGGCGGTGTACGCGGCGAAGAACGCCATCAGCTTCCAGCGCTTCTCCGGCAACCGCTTCGCCTGGCAGATCGGCAGCACCGCCGACGCCCAGCAACGCCGCCGCCAGGGCGACCCGGCGGGCGACGCCGACCTGCTGCCGCGCATCGACGAATTCCTCACAGTCGCCCGGGGCGTCATCGGCCAGCCCGGCGGCTTCGACTTCAAGGGACGCTTCTTCGAGGTCCGCGGCGGCGGCTTCAGCGGCCCGCTCGGCGGCCACCCGGTGCCCCGGGTCTACCTCTCCGGCGCCAGCGCCGAAGCCCTGCTGCTCTCGGCGGCGCAGGCCGACGTCCACCTGTTCGACGCCCAGCCCCTGGCCGACCTGCTGCCGCTGCTCGACGAACTGCGCGGCATCGCCCGCGCCCGCCAGCGCGAGCTGCAGTTCGGCCTGCGCCTCGACGTGCTGGCCCGCGAGAGCCGCGAGGAGGCCGAGCGCGACGCCCGCCGCCTGGCCGAGCAGACCGGCTGGCACGGCAGCTTCAGCGAAGACGGCCTGTGGCTCGGCCTCGGCAACGGCGACGCCAGGGCCACCCTGGTCGGCAGCTACGACGAAGTCATCGAGCGCCTGGCCGCCTATGCCGACGCCGGCATCCACAGCTTCCTGCTCGGCGCCGCGCCGCACCTGGAGGAAGCCTACCGGGTCGGCGAGAACCTGCTGCCGAAACTGCGCGCCCGCACCCGCCGCGCCGCCTGACCCGCCCCCCAATTCCGGAGACAACCGCATGACCATCGACTTCCACTGGCGCCTGCCCACCCACGGCGAACCCAGCACCCACCGCAACCGCGAACCCTTCCGCGGCGACTGGTACTTCGGCGAGGGCCGCCCGAGCGGCGCCGGCCTGAGCGGCCGCGACGACGGCTACAGCTACATCGACTACCTCGCCGAGATCGCCCGCGCGGCGGAAACCGCCGGCTTCCAGGGCGGCCTGATCCCCTCCTTCCCGTCCACCGACGAGCCGTGGACGGTGTCCTCCTTCCTGGCCCGGCAGACCCGCACCTTCCGCTTCATGATCGCCTTCCAGCCGGGCTTCCTGAACCCGGTCACCGCCGCGCGCCAGGCCGCCACCCTGCAGCGCGCCACCGGCGGCCGCGCCCTGTTCAACGTGATCACCGGCGGCGGCGGTCCCGCGCAACTGTGGTGGGGCGACTCGGTGGCCCACGACGAGCGCTACACCCGCACCAGCGAGTTCCTCGACGTGCTGCGCGGCGTCTGGCAGGGCGGGCCGTTCGACTACGACGGCAAGTTCTACCAGGTCGAGGGCGCCGGCCTGGCCGAGCCGCTGTCGCGCGAGGAATTCCCGGAAATCTACTTCTCCGGCTCCTCCGACGCGGCCCTGGCCTCGGCCTCGAAGCACGCCGACTACTACCTGTCCTGGCTGGAGCCGTTCGACCAGCTCAAGGAGAAGTTCGACCGGGTGAAGGAGCGCACCGACGCCCTCGGCCGCAAGATCAAGTGCGCGGTGCGGGTCGACGTGATCGCCCGCGCCACCGAGGAAGAAGCCTGGGACGAAGTGCGCAAGGGCTTCGAGCGGCTGTCGCCGGAAGCCGTCGCCCGCCTGCGCGAGCGTGGCGCCGGCGACTCGGTTGGCGCCAGTCGCCAGGGCGCCAACCGGCCGCAGACCATCAACGGCTACCGCGACCTGATCATCGAGCCCAACGTCTGGTCCGGCTTCAGCCTGCTGCGCGGCGGCCAGACCAACGGCATCGTCGGCAGCTACCAGCAGGTCGCCGAACGCCTGGACCAACTGGTCGAACTGGGCGCCGACGCCTTCATCCTCGCCAGCACCCCGCACCTGGAAGAAGCCTACCGGGTCGGCGAGGAAGTGCTGCCACTGGTACGCGGCCAGCGCTGACTGCTGGTGGCGCAGCAGCCCGCTGCCGGCGGGCTGCTGCCCTGGCAACAGCCGCCGGGCAACGCGCCACGCCCACTCTCCGGTTACTTCTCAAGCCATTGATTCATAAACAGAAAACGCCAAGCAGCGGAAGTGGAACGGTTCGTGCTCCAGGGCTCAGGCTTTCCCAGCCGCAAGGACCGAACCATGAGCCAACGCCAACCCGAACATCCGATCAACCCGCTGTTCGTCGACCGCTGGTCGCCGCGTGCCTTCGACGCCTCGCCGATCGGCCAGGAACAGCTGCACGCCCTGCTGGAGGCGGCCCGCTGGGCGCCCTCGGCGCACAACGCGCAGCCCTGGCGCTTCGTCTACGCCCTGCGCGACAGCGCCGAGTGGCCGGCCTTCCTCGACCTGCTGATCGCCAACAACCAGCGCTGGGCGGCCAACGCCTCGGTGCTGCTCGTCGTGCTGTCCAAGCGCAGCTTCCAGGCGCCCGGCAAGGACGCCCCGGCGCCGCTCGGCAGCCACGCCTTCGACGCCGGCGCCGCCTGGGCCAGCCTGGCCCTGCAGGCCGCCCACGACGGCCTGGCCACCCACGCCATGGGCGGCTTCGACCGCGAACGCGCACGCGCCCTGCTCGGCGTGCCGGCGGACTACGACATCCACGTCGCCGTCGCCATCGGCCGCCGCGCCGAACGCGACAGCCTGCCGGACGACCTGCGCGCCCGCGAACAGCCGAACCAGCGCGAACCGCTGCAGCGCCTGGCCGCCGCGGGCCGCTTCGACCCGGCCCTGCTCTGAACCATGAACAACATCTGGCGCATCATCCAGTTCATCCCGGAGTACCGCGGCCGCGTGCTCGGCGTGATCGCCGTGGGCACCGCCCTCGGCTTCATCGGCACCGCCACCCCGTACCTGTACAAGTTCATCGTCGACGCCATCGCGCAGATGCTGTCCGGCGCCATCAGCCGCGAGCAAGCGACCTGGAGCGTGACACTGCTGCTGGCCACCTTCTTCGTCCTGCGCCTGGGCGTGGTGCTGTTCGGCGCCCTGCAGAACCGCCAGGCCGACAACCTCTGGCTGGACACCGTCAGCACCCTGCGCCAGCGGGTGTTCGACAACATGACGCGCAAGTCCATCGACTACTTCGAGAAGACCCGCGCCGGCGAGATCATGGACCGCTTCGGCAACATCACCACCATCACCATGTGGCTGTCGTCGCTCACCGACGGCACCCTGGCGAGCCTGCTGCAACTGGCCTTCATCCTCGTCGTGCTGCTGCTCAAGGCGCCGCTGGTGGGGGTGATCGCTGCGGCGGTGGTGCTGCTCAACCTGTGGATCTCCTGGCGCACCGTCGGCTGGACCCGCCCCTACCGGCGCGGCTGGCAGGTGCTGGCCGGGCGCATGACCGGGCTGCTCGCCGAGATGATCGGCAACATCTCCACGGTGCGCAGCTTCGGCGGCGAGCCGGCGGTCAAGCAGCGCTACGACGACACCCAGGCCGAGTGGATGGTGGTGCGCGGCAACCTGCACAAGACCGAGTGGCGCTCGGAACAGGCGCTCAACATGATCAACACCTTCGGCGTGTTCGCCGCCGTCGCCCTCACCGTGCATGGCGCGCTGCAGGGCCGCTTCACCGTCGGCGACATCCTGCTGGTGCTGACCCTGACCCAGAACCTGGTCAACACCGTCGGCCCGGTGGCGCGGCAGATCAACCAGGCCGGCGAGATCGAGAGCACCGCCGAGCGCCTGGTCGAACTGCTCGACGTCGAGGCCGAGCACGCCGACCGGCCCGACGCGGTGGCCCTTGAGCACCTGGAAAGCATCGTCTTCGAGGACGTCAGCTTCCGCTACCCGGGCAAGGACCACTACGCGCTGCACCACGTCTCGTTCCGCCTCGACGCCGGCCGCACCCTGGCCCTGGTGGGCAGCAGCGGCAGCGGCAAGAGCACCATCGTCAAGCTGCTGATGCGCTTCTACGACCCCAGCGAAGGGCGCATCCTGATCAACGGCCGCGACCTGCGCGACTACCGCCAACGCAGCGTGCGCGCGCTGATGGGCGTAGTGCTGCAGGACGTGGCGCTGTTCAACGACAGCATCGGCGAGAACATCGCCTTCGCCCGCCCCGGCGCCAACCACGACGAAGTCCGCGCCGCCGCCCGCGCGGCCCACGCGGAGGGCTTCATCCTGCGCATGGAGAACGGCTACGACACGCTGGTCGGCGAGCGCGGGGTGAAACTCTCCGGCGGCGAGAAGCAGCGGGTGGCGATCGCCCGGGCGATCCTCAAGGACCCGGGCCTGATCATCCTCGACGAGGCCACCAGCGCGCTGGACTCGGAGTCCGAGCACCTGGTGCAGAAGGGCCTGGAGCGGCTGGTCAGCGGGCGCACCTCGGTGATCATCGCCCACCGCCTGAGCACGGTGATGAGTGCGGACCTGATCCTCGTGCTGAACCAGGGCGAGGTGCTCGAACAGGGGCGCCATGCCGAGCTAGTGGAACGGCCGGGCGGGTTCTATGCGCACCTGTTCTCGTTGCAGACGCGGGGGCATCTGGTGGTGGAGGGGGTGTGAGCGGTGTGCGATCCGTAGGGTGCGCCATGCGCACCTTGGGTCGGCTTCCGTAGCCCCGATGAAATCCGGGATGGGTCGTCGCCGCTTCCCGGATTGCATCCGGGCTACCAGCGAAGCTCTTTGCGGGCCTGCTTCGCGAGCAAGCTCGCTCCTACTAAAGCCAAGCTGTCTTGCACATAGGGTGCGCCGTGCGCACCTTTGGGCCGAACACTCGTAGCCCGGATGAAATCCGGGATAGTCCACGCCTTTCCCCGGATTGCATCCGAGCTACCAGTAGGAGCGAGCCCTGCTCGCGAAGCTCTTTGCGGGCCTAGTTCGCGATCAAGCTCGCTCCTACTAAAGCCAGCTGGCTTGCGCGTAGGGTGCGCCGTGCGCACCGATGGCTCGGAGGGCGGTGCGCACGGCGCACCCTACGGAGACATCCAATCAGCCTTGCCAGACAACACCAAACGCCCCTTCAGGAGGGTGAGCGGAATCGTTGCGTAGATGGGAGAGCCGCAGGGATGCGGCGAGAGAATTAGGCGTCCCCGCCTGAAGGGCCAGGGATGTGCCTTGCAAGCCAACCCGAGGAGCGACTGTCTGCATGACCCCTTCTGGATCCCCGCCTGCGCGGGGATGACGAGGTAGGAGTGGAATTTCTTCTGGAACCGTCATTCCCGCGCAGGCGGGAATCCAGAGGCAGGCAGCTGCAGGGCTCAGATAGAGGCGCTTGACCGCGCAACGCATAGGGTGGGTTAGCCGGTAACCCACCGGCGGTGCCGCGGTCGATTGCGCGGGTGGATTACGGCCTGTGGCCTAACCACACTACGGGCTCCAATTGATTACAGGCAGGCCATTTCCGCAGGGCAGCCGTAGCGCCTGCAACATGCAACGAAGACATAGCCCAAAAGAAGGCTCTGTCCACGCTAGTTGTTGCACACCTTGTGGGGGCGGATTTATCCGCGAATTTCGCGGCCAATCGAAATGCCGCCCAGCCGCTCCCACAAGAGCAGAATTGCGCCACGAACACGTAACGGGTACATAGCCCCAAGAAGCCCTCTTAACGAGGGCTCTCCATCAGCACCGGTACTCAGGCCGCCACACCCAGCAACTTCTGCCCCTGCGCCCACAGCCCCGTCATCTTCCACTGCTGCTCCAGCACTCCCGGCCCGAACTCCTGGGAGCCGCCGAACAGCTCGGCCAGCCCCTGGAAGTAGGCGCCCTCCTCGATCAGCAGGATCAGCTTCGACGCCTGGATGATCCCGGTTCCCCAGAAGGTGGCGCCGCCGTTGGCCTCGAGGATCGCCGGGGTGTGCGGGTTCTCCGCGATCTTCTCGACGATGAAATCCGCCTCCTGCTGGCGGCGGTCGATGTAGATCGGCAGCTCGCGGGCCAGGGTCACGCGCTGCGACGCGGCGTAGCGGATCGGCAGTACCCGGTGGGCGCTGGCCCAGCCGCCGAGGTAGGGGGTGTGCACGTGGATCACCACGTTGACCTCCGGGCGGTTCTGGAACACCGCGGCGTAGCGCTTGCCGTTGCCGCCGGACTTGCTGCCGCTGAGCGGCGAGGTGCCTTCGACGGTCTCGTCGAGGGCCACCACGCCGTCGTAGCTGGCGACCACCGCGCGGATTTCCTCGTCGTCGGCCCACGGGCTCGGCGCGTGCAGGGCCACCACCAGTTCGCTGTCCGGCACGCGCAGGTAGGCCTGGTAGGTGTTGGTGGCGGTCAGCGTGCGGCTGTCCTTGAGCACGCGGTAGGCCTTGGCGAAGTCGCGCTTGGCCTGGTCGACGTAGGCGCGTTGCTGGGTATCGAGGCTGATGCTGGTCATCGAATCTGTCCTTCTTGAGCAGTGAACGGTCCGGGGCCCGGCCCCGGCGTTACCGAGCCTTCAGCAGTTCCTGTGCCAGCGACACAAGTCGTTGATTGAAAAGGAATTACCCGAAACAAAGAGCGCCCTGTTGCTGCTCCAGAAGCAGCCCTGCTGCCCGGTCAGCAGCGATTGCTGGCCGGGTGTTGCTGGGCACGCACCCGGGCCGGCGCGCCAGCTGCGAGCCCAGCGCCGGCGCGGCCCGTGGCGCTGGCATAGCGGTTGCACCCGTCCGTGCCAGGGCCGCACACGGCGGCCACCTGCGCATCGCACTGGAGTGACCCATGAGCACCGAATTCTTCTGGCGCCTGCCGCTTGGCAGCGACGGCCCGCACATCGCCTCGGACAAGAACAACCGCGGCGTCGCCCGGCACCGCCCCGGCAACATCGCTCCCGGGCGCCTGCCCAATGGCGAGCCGGACGGCTTCACCTATATCGACTACGTCGCCCAGGTGGCCAAAGCCGCCGAGCTGGCCGGCTTCGAGGGCGCGCTGCTGCCCACCGGCCCCGAGCCGTGGATCGCCGCCGCGGCGCTGGCCCGCGAGACCCGGCGGATCAAGTTCCTGATCGCCTTCCAGGCCACCTGGACCCTGCCGGCCTACGCCGCGCAGCAGGCGGCGATCCTGCAGAACCTCAGCCGCGGCCGCCTGGAGTGGAACATCATCACCGGCGGCAACCCGGCCAGCCAACGCGCCAACGGCGACTTCCTCGAACATGACAAGCGCTACCAGCGCACCGGCGAGTTCCTCGACATCATCCAGGGCCTCTGGGAGAACGAGCAGTTCAGCTACCAGGGCGACATCTACCAGCTGGAGAACGGCTCGCTGCCGGCCAACCTGCGCCACGAGCGCAAACCCGGGGTGTACTTCTCCGGTTTCTCCGACCCGGCGCTGGACGTGGCCGCGCGCCACGCCGACGTGTACCTGAACTGGGCCGAACCGATCGACAAGCTCAGGCCGCACATCGAGCGCGTGCGCGAGCTGGCCGACAAGCAGGGCCGCAGCGTGCGCTTCGGCATCCGCATCGACCTGTTCGCCCGCGAGACCGAGGAGGCCGCCTGGAGCGAGCTGCGCCGCCAGTACGAGCGCATCGACGCCCGGACCGCCGCCGCCATCCAGCACTTCGCCACCGGCTCCGATTCGGTCGGCGCGGCGCGCCAGACCGCCTACCACCAGGGCAGCGAGCGCTTCGACGATCTGGTGATCGGGCCGAACCTGTGGGCCGGCTTCGGCAAGGCCAAGCCGGGGCCGACCATCGGCCTGGTCGGCAGCCACGAGAACGTCGCCGAGCGCCTGGCCGAGTACCGCGACGCTGGCTTCTCGACCTTCATCCTGGCCGCCAACCCGCACCTGGAAGAAGCCCTGCGCATCGGCCAGGAGGTGCTGCCGCTGGTCCACGCGCGCCAGCCGGCCGAGGCCCGCGAGGAGCTGAAGGCGGTGGTCTGAGCGCCCGCGCCGTCCACCCGAAGCCCCGCCCTGCGCGGGGCTTTTTTTGGGCCATGTAGCCGTTACGTGTGGCGCAATCCTGCCTTTGTAGGAATGGCTGGGCGGCATTCCGATTGCCCGCGACATTCGCGGATAAATCCGCTCCCACAAGGTATGCAGCATTCAACGGGGACATAGCCTTTTGGGGCTATGCCTCCGTTGGATGCCTTAGTGCCCTGATCCCTTCTGGTTCCCCGCCTGCGCGGGGATGACGATGTAGGGGGGTGGAATTTCTAGTTTCTTCCAAAGCCGTCATTCCCGCGCAGGCGGGAATCCAGTGGCAGGCCGCTTCCGCGGGACAGCTGCAGCGTCTGCAACAGGTCACGGGGACATGCCTTTTTTCACCCACGTGTCCGTCATGCGTTGCATGCCCGTAGGCGCGAGCGCCGCGGGGCTGCCGGCCTGACTGCCTGGAAACACGCAAGGCGCTGCTGCCGGGGTGTTGCCCCAGCAGCAACGCCCCTCGGCCCGGCCCCTCCCTGCACGCCCCTGAAACCCCGCAGCCCTTGTGCCACGCGGCCTGTGCGGGTTTCGTCGGGCCGTGGCATGGGGGTTGCAATTTCCCCTGGCAGCCGTCCACGGGGCGCATCCGCCGCCCGTGTTTGCCATCCGCCGTCACGTCCCATTTGGAGAGTCACCCCATGAGTCAACCGCTCGATACGCTCTGGTACACCCGCTGCCCGGTCCCGACCGGCCTCGGCATCGCCGTGCAGAAAGGCTGGCTGGAAGAAACCCTGGGCGCCCAGGGCACCAGCATCAAGTCGCTGCGCGAGTCGGACAACCAGGCGGTGCGCGAGTCGCACTTCGACCACACCCTGCAGAACTCGGTCCGCCACGGCGGCAACATCCCGGCCATCTGGGCCCGCGCCAGCGGCCGCGAGACCCGCGTGATCGGCCTGTCCTGGGCCGACGAGGTGCAACTGATCCTGACCCTGCCGGACAGCGGCATCAAGACCGTCAAGGACCTCAAGGGCCGCCGCTTCGGCCTGCCCAACTGGGCCAGCGCGCAGATCGACTTCACCCGCGCCCAGGCCATCCGCGGCCTGGAGAACGCCCTGCGCCTGGAAGGCCTGGAAGTGAAGGACGTCGAACTGGTCGACTACCTGCACGGCGGCACCTTCAGCGACGAGGCGGCGCAGACCGTGGGCGGCGTCTCCACCTTCGGCGGCCGCCGTCGCGGCGGGCAGAACGCCGAGCTGGTCGGCCTGCTGCGCGGCGAGGTCGACGCGATCTTCCTCAAGGGCGCCAGCGCCGCCCAGCTGGCCCAGCAGTTCGGCCTGCACACGGTGATCGACACCGGCTCGCACCCGGAACCGCTGGTGCGCGCCAACAACGGCACCCCGCGCACCCTGAGCGTCGACCTCAACCTGCTGGACAACCACTACGACGCCGCCGTCGGCATCCTCGCCTCGGTATTGCGCGCCGAGGAATGGGCCTGGACCCACCCGGACGACACCCGCCGCTACCTGGCCCGCGAGACCAACAGCAGCGAGTACTGGGTGACCCAGGCCTATGGCGAGGACGCCCACCAGCGCCTGCGCACCAACCTCGACGAACGCTCCATCGTCGCCCTGCAGGACTTCACCGACTTCCTCCAGCGCTGGGCCTTCATCCCGCAGAGCTTCTCGGTGCGCGACTGGATCGACCCGCGCCCGCTGGAAACCCTGCGCAGCGCCGTCGCCAAGCAGGCGGGCTGAAAACTCCCCTCTCCCCCCGGGAGAGGGGCCGGGGTGAGGGAGTCTTCGGCAACACCGGAGCCGCCTCTCACCCCAGCCCCCTCCCGCAGGGGCACCGAGCAACCTCTGGAACCACACGCTACATGAACAAACCTCTCGATACCCTCTGGTACACCCACAGTCCGGTACCCACAGGGCTCGGCGTCGCCGTGGAGTCCGGGCGTCTGGCCCAGGCCTTCCGGCCGTTCGGCACGCGCATCCAGGCGCTGCGCGAATCTTCCGACCGCGAGGTGCGCGAGGCGCACTTCGATCATCACCTGCACAACTCGGTACGCCACGGCGGCAACATCCCGGCAATCTGGGCCCGCGCCAGCGGCCGCGCCACCCGGGTGCTGGGCCTGTCGTGGAGCGACGAGGTGCAGCTGATCGTCACCAGCCACGACAGCCCGGTGAAGGACATCCGCGACCTGCGCAACCGCCGCTTCGGCGTGCCCAAGTGGGCCAACGTGCAGATCGACTTCACCCGCGCCCAGGCCATCCGCGGCCTGGAGAACGCCCTCAGCCTGGAAGGCCTGACGGTGGCCGACGTGGAGCTGGTCGACTACCCCTACGGCGGCACCTACAGCGACAACCCGGTGCGCCACGTGCACGGCGCCCAGGTCAGCCTCGGCGGCCGCGTGCGGCGGCGCAACAACGAGCTGATCGGCCTGCTGCGCGGCGACATCGACGCGATCTTCCTCAAGGGCGCCCACGGCCTGCACCTGGCCGACGAGTTCGGCCTGCGGGTGGTGACCGACGTCGGCTCGCACCCCGACCCGCTGATCCGTTCCAACATCGGCACGCCGCGCACCCTGACCGTGGACCAGCACCTGCTCGACGAGCACTTCGAGGCGGCGGTGCTGATCCTCGAGACCGTGCTGCGCGCCGAACAGTGGAGCTGGGCCCACCCCGAGGAGACCCGCCGTTTCCTCGCCCGCGAGCTGAACACCAGCGAGTACTGGGTGGCGCGAGCCTACGGCGAGGACGCCCACCTGCGCCTGCAGACCAACCTGGCCGAGCGCTCCATCCACGCGCTGCAGGACCTGACCGACTTCCTCCAACGCTGGGACTTCATCCCGGCCGGCTTCGACGTGCGCCAGTGGATCGACCCGGCGCCGCTGGAGCAGCTGCTGGAGAAGGTCAATGTCGCGATCTAGGCCCGGCGCCTTCCTCGCCAGCTTCATGCTGCTGGCCGCCTTCAGCGGCGCCACCATCGGCATGGCGAAGATCGTCACCACCCTGTACGCCATCGAGATCGGCGCCAACGCCCTGCAGCTCGGCATCATCGCGGCCATGGAGTCGCTGGGCATGGTCCTGCTGACCCTGCCCGCCGGCTTCGTCATCGCCCGCTTCGGCGCACGCCGGGTGTACTTCCTCGCCAGCCTCGGGCCGATGCTGCTCAACCTGCTGATCCCGCTGTTCGGCGGCTGGCTGTGGCTGGCGGCGATCCGCCTGCTGATCGGCCTGTGCATCCCCTTCCGCATCGTCGCCATGAACAGCGCCTTCCTGCGCCAGCTGCGGCGCATCGGCAACGACAAGGCCGGCTGGTACCGCGGCTCGCTGACCCTCGGCATGGGCCTGCTCGGGCCGCTGCTGGGCAACTGGCTGAGCGGCGGCAGCTTCACCCTCGGCTTCGTGGTGATCGGCCTGTGCTTCGGCCTGATGGCGGTGTACAGCCTGGGCTTCTGGGAGGCCGAGCAGGTCGAGCCCGCCGCCGTTCCCGACACCGGCGCGGACGGCGGCATGCTGGCCCAGGTGCTGGCCATGCTCGGCCACGTGGAGATCGCCGAGAGCTGCCTGATCGAGCTGCTCTCCGGCGCCACCGCCGCGCTGTTCGGCACCTTCGTCATCCTCCTGGCGATGAACAGCGCCGGCCTGTCGCAGAGCCAGGCGGTGAGCCTGGTGATGGTCCAGGGCCTGGCCTCGGTGCTCGGCCTGTTCGGCCTCGGCTACCTGGTCGAGCACTTCGGCCGGCGCTTCGCCTACCTGGCCGGCCTGGTCGCCGCCGTGCTCGGCCTGCTGCTGATCGGCAGCGCCCACGGTTACGCCCTGCTGGCGGCCGGCGGCGTGCTGCTGAGCACCGCCGCGGCGCTGGTGCACCTGGTCAACATGGCCCAGCTCGGCGAGCACCCGGTGGACAAGAGCAAGATCGCCGGCCTGTTCAACCTGGCCGGCATGCTCGGCAGCTTCTCCGGCGCCCTGCTCGGCGGCGCGATCAGCCAGCTGGTGGGGCTCAACAACCTGTTCTTCGTGTGGATTCCACTGGTGCTGCTGGTGGCCGCTTTCTGCTGGTTGCGCAAGGCCCGCCGTGCACCCGCCAACGTCGTCCTGGAGGGCTGAGATGCCGACCGCCACCTTCAACCGCCTGAGCTGGTTCGCCTCGCCGCTGGCCCTGCTCGCCGCCTGGGCCCTGGTCGCCCAGGCCGGCTGGTACCCGGCCCAGCTGCTGGTGCCGCCGCAGCACGTGTACGAGGCCTTCGTCGAGCTGCTGGGCAGCGGCGAGCTGCGCGAGCACCTGCAGAACAGCCTGTCGCGGCTGGCCATCGGCTTCACCCTAGGCGCCCTCGGCGGGCTGCTGTTCGGCACCGCCATGGCCCTGTCGAAGAACGTCGAGGCCTACTGCGCGCCGCTGTTCCACACCCTGCGGCAGATTCCCTCGATCGCCCTGATCCCGATGTTCATCCTGTTCTTCGGCGTCGAGGAGACCTTCAAGATCCTCATCGTGGTCAAGGCCGCCTTCTTCCCGGTGGCGCTGGCCACCAGCGAGGGCGTCAAGGGCATCCCGCGCGGCTACTTCGACGTGGCGGCGGTGTACCGCCTGCCGCTGTGGAGCCTGCTGCGCGACGTGGCCTTCCCCGCCGCCGCGCCGCCCATCGTCACCGGCCTGCGCATCAGCCTGAGCCGCGCCTGGATGGTGCTGGTGGCGGCCGAGCTGCTGGCCGCCGACAGCGGCCTCGGCCAGCTGATCGAGCTGAGCCGGCAGATGATGCGCATCGACATCGTGATGGTCGGCGTGGTGGTCACCGGCCTGGTCGGCTTCACCCTCGACCACGGCTTCCGCCTGCTGGAAAAACACCTGTTCCGCTGGAAACCCCGCTCATGAAGAAACTCCTCCTGTCGTTGCGCGGCCTGCTCCTGCCGCTGCTGCTGATCGCCGCCTGGGAGTACATGTCGCGCCAGGGCGACAGCCACGCCTACGCCTTCGTCCCGCTGAGCAAGATCGGCGAGGGCCTGGAGCAGCTGCTGGCCACCGGCGAGCTGTGGCTGAGCGTGCTGGCCAGCCTGCAGCGCACCTGCCTGGGGCTGCTCTACGGGGTGCTCGCCGGCTTCGCCGTGGGCGCGCTGATGGCCCATTCGCGGATCGCCGAGCGCCTGCTCGCGCCGCTCTACCACACCCTGCGCCAGGTGCCGATCCTCGGCCTGATCCCGCTGCTGGCCCTGTGGTTCGGCAGCGGCGAGTTCTCCAAGGTGCTGATCGTCTCGCTGGCCGCCTTCTACCCGATGGTGCTGAACAGCTTCGAGGGCTTCAGCCACGTCGAGAAGCAGTACCAGGAGGTCGGCCGCATCTACGCCCTGGGTCCGCTGCAGCGCTTCGTCCACGTGCAGCTGCCCAGCGCCCTGCCGAGCCTGTCCAACGGCCTGCTGCACGCCCTGGCCTTCGCCTGGGTCAGCTCGGTGGGCTGCGAGCTGTTCCTCTCCACCGGCATGGGCCTGGGCAACCTGATGATGAACGCCGAGACCGGCTCGCGCATGGAGGTGGTGCTGATCGCCGTCCTCTGCATCGGCCTGCTCGGCTACGCCATGAACCAACTGTTTTCGCGCCTGAGCCGGCACCTGCTGCGCTGGCGCAACCTTCGTCGCTAGGTAACCGCCATGACCGCCATCTTCGACCCGCAACTGCTCGGCAACGACCTGCGCCAACCCGGCGCCCTCGACATCCGCGGCCTGCACAAGGCCTACCGGATCGACGGCAAGGCGCTGCCGGTGCTGCACAACATCAACCTGCAGGTGCTGCCCGGCGAGTTCGTCAGCATCGTCGGCGCCAGCGGCTGCGGCAAATCCTCGCTGCTGCGCCTGATCGTCGGCCTGGAGAACGACTACCAGGGCCAGATCCGCCTGGACGGCGAGCCGGTGTCCGGCACCAGCCTGGACCGCGGCATCGTGTTCCAGGACCACCGCCTGTTCCCCTGGAAGACGGTCGAGCAGAACATCGCCCTGGCCCTGAAGAACCGCCGCCTGGGCAGCAAGGAAAAGGCCGAGCTGATCGCCGAGCACCTGGCCCTGGTCGGCCTGACCGGCTTCGAGCAGGCCTACCCACACCAGCTCTCCGGCGGCATGGCCCAGCGCGCCGCCATCGCCCGGGCGCTGATCACCCAGCCCAAGGTGCTGCTGCTCGACGAGCCGTTCGGCGCCCTCGACGCGCTGACCCGGGTGCACCTGCAGCGCGAGCTGCAACGCATCTGGGTGCAGCAGCGCAGCACCATGATCATGGTCACCCACGACGTGGAAGAGGCGCTCTACCTGGGCGACCGGGTGATCGTCATGGACGCCCGCCCCGGGCGCATCCGCCACGAGGTGCGGGTCGACCTGCCGCACCCTCGCGAGCGGGCGTCGGCGCAGTTGCAGCGCCTCAAGGAGAAGCTGCTGGAGGAACTGACGGGGAGTGAAGCCTCCTGATTCAGGAGGCTTTCGCGGCGTAGCGGCTGGCCGGCCGTTTCAGGCCGAGGTTGTCGCGCAGGGTCCGGCCTTCGTACTCGGTGCGGAACAGCCCGCGCCGCTGCAGTTCCGGCACCACCAGGTCGACGAAGTCGTCCAGCCCGTCGGGCAGGAACGGCGGCATGATGTTGAAGCCGTCCGCCGCGCCCTGGGTGAACCATTCCTCCAGCACATCGGCCACCTCGACCGGCGTGCCGATCACCGTGCGGTGCCCGCGGGCGCTGGCGATGCGCAGGTAGAGCTGGCGGATGGTCAGGTTCTCGCGCCGGGCCAGGTCGATGAACAGGCTCTGCCGGCTCTTCATCGCGTTGCTCTCCGGCAGTTCGGGCAGCGGCCCGTCCAGCGGGTACTGCGACAGGTCGAAACCGCCAGCCATGCCGGCCAGCAGGCCGAGACCCAGGCGCGGGTCGACCAGCTCCTGCAGTTCGGCGAATGTGTCCTCCGCCTCGGCCCGGGTGCGGCCGAGCACCGGCGAGATGCCGGGCATGATCTTCAGCTCGTCCGCCGTGCGCCCGTACCTGCCCAGCCGCCCCTTGAGGTCGGCGTAGAAGGCCTGGGCGCCGGCCAGGGTCTGCTGGGCGGTGAACACCACCTCGGCGGTGCGCGCAGCCAGCTCCTTGCCCGGTTCGGAGGAGCCGGCCTGCACCAGCACCGGGTGGCCCTGGGGGCCGCGCGGCAGGTTGAGCGGGCCGCGCACCAGCGGGTAGTGCGCGCCGCGGTGGTCCAGCACGTGCACCTTGGCCGGGTCGAAGAAGCGGCCGCTGGACTTGTCGCGGACGAAGGCGTCGTCGTCGAAGCTGTCCCACAGGCCGGTGGCGATGTCGATGAATTCCTCGGCGCGGGCGTAGCGGTCGGCGTGGTCGTCGATGCGCTCCCGGCCGAAGTTCTGCGCCTCCTGGTCGGTGGCCGAGGTCACCAGGTTCCAGCCGACCCGGCCGCCGGAGATGTGGTCCAGCGAGGCGAAGCGGCGCGCCAGCAGGTAGGGGTCGTTGTAGCTGGTCGACACCGTGCTGATCAGCCCCAGGTGCTCGGTCACGCTGGCCAGCCCGGCGAGCAGGATCAGCGGGTCGAGCACGTCGCCGCCGATGGTCAGGCTGGCCAGCTCGGGTGGGCCGAGCAGGGCCAGGTTGTCGGCGAAGAAGATGGCGTCGAACCTGCCGCGCTCGGCGGTCCGCGCCACCCGCTTGAAGTGCTCGAAGTCCACCCCGCCGCCGGCCCAGGCGCGGGGGTGGCGCCAGGCCGCCAGGTGGTGCCCGCTGGCCATCAGGAAGGCGCCGAGTCTCAGTTGTCTGCTCATGTTTCCCTCAGAAGTCGTAGCGCAGGGTCAGGCCGGCGGTGCGCGGCTGGCCCAGCGAGCCGGTGTAGAGGCCGTTGCCGGCGGCGCCGACGGCCAGGTAGTACTCCTTGTCGGTGGCGTTCCTGACCCACAGCGAGGCGTCGAGCTGGCCGTCGCCCAGGTCGGTGCGCAGGCCGGCGGCCAGGTTGAGCAGGCCGTAGCCATCGATCCGGGAGAGGTCGGAGTTGTCCAGCGTGCCTTCGGCCTCGGAGCGGTAGGAATAACCGGCCGCGACGTAGGGCTGCAGGCGCTGCTCCAGCTGCCAGGCGTACTCGCCGCTGAGGTTGGCGATCCACTTGGAGGCGCCGGCCACGCGCTCGCCGGACAGGTCGCAGGTGGCGGGCGCCCCCGCCAGGGTGGCGACTTCCGCTGGGCACGGCGCGTCCTGGAAGCGCAGGTAGGTGACGTCGTTGTAGGAGCCGTTGAAGCGCAGGGTCAGGCCGCGCACCGGCAGCGCCGTGGCCTCGAACTCCAGGCCGCGCGAGCGCAGCTTGCCGGCGTTGGACAGCACCTGGTAGCCGGTCAGCGAACCGGGCGGCTGGTACCAGGTGGTGGCCTGGTAGCCGTGGATGCCGGTCCAGAACAGGTTGGCGTTGAGCTGCAGGCGGTTGTTCCACAGGGTGCTCTTGACGCCCAGCTCGGCGTCGTTGGCGCGCTCCGGGCCGACCAGCAGGGAGTCGGCGCCGGCCTGGGCCGCCGAGCCCACCGCCAGGTTGACCCCGCCGGACTTCTCGCCGTGGGACAGCGAGGCGTAGCCGAGCAGGTTGGGCCGGAACTGGTAGCTGAGGCTGAGCAGCAGCGACGGCGCGGCGTTGTACAGGCTGAGGTCGCCGGAGTCGTAGGCGCCGACCTGGCTGTCGCGGATGATCGCGGCCAGGCCGCTGGCCGGCGCGCCGCCGGTGGGGGCGAAGCGCCTGACCCGCGCCTGCTTCTCCTCGTAGGTGCCGCGCACGCCGGCGGTGAAGTCGAGCTTGTCGGTGAGGTGCCAGGTACCTTGGGCGAACAGGGCGAAGCTGTTGGTGTCGATCTTGCCGTTGGTCTTGGTGCTGACGTCGTTCAGGGCGTTTAGGTCGAAGCCGATCAGGTTGAGGTCGGCCAGCGGGCCCAGGTCGGTGAAAATGCGGTTGCCCAGGTCCTGCTTGAAGGCGTAGGCGCCGAGCACGTAGTCGAAGGCGCCGCCGCTGGGCGAGGCCAGGCGGATTTCCTGGGAGAACTGGCGGTCGCGCACCTCGTAGCCGAGGTCGTCGATCACCGCCACGTCGAGCTGGTCGGCGTCGTTGGCCGGGTTGAAGTGCCAGTAGCGATAGGCGCTGATCGAGGTCAGGGTGTATCCGCCGGCCAGGTTCCAGTTGGCCTCCAGGGAGTGGCCGTTCTGGTGCACGCTGACGTTCTGCCGGGCGTCGATGTTGCTGCGGCCGATCCGCGGCGAGGCGCCGACCAGGGTCGCCCGGTCCCAGAACTTCTGCGCGCCGCCATAGATCACCGAGCTGCCGGCGCTGGAGTTCTCCTCGTTGTATTCGCTGATCCAGCGCAGGCTGAAGTCGTCGTCCGGCTGGAACAGCAACTGGCCGCGCAGGCCCTCGCGCTCGCCGCCGAGCAGGGTGCGGCCGTCATGGTCGTTGTCCAGGTAGCCGTCCTCACGGGTGCGGTAGAACGACAGGCGCCCGGCCAGGCTGTCGGTGAGGCCGCCGGAGATGCTGCCCTTGCCCTGGAAGTAGCCGCGCTCGCCGCCGCTGACCTCCAGGGTGCGCTCGGGGGTGAAGGTGGGCTTGCGGGTGCTGATGTTGAGCACACCGGCGGTGGTGTTCTTGCCGAACAGGGTGCCCTGCGGGCCGCGCAGCAGTTCCAGCTGCTCGATGTCCAGCAGGTCGAAGGCGGCCATGCCGGGGCGGCCCAGGTAGACGTTGTCCAGGTACACCCCGGCGCTGCCTTCCAGGCCGTCGCTGGCCGGGTTGTTGCCGATGCCGCGCACCGCCAGGCTGGACACCCGGGCGTGGACGTAGGCGACGTTGACGCTGGGCAGCGCCTGCTGCAGGTCCTGGATGCGGTAGACCTTCTGGCTCTCCAGGTCGGCGCCGCTGAGGGCGGTGATCGGCGTGGGCACGGCCTGGGCGTCCTCGGCGCGGCGGCGGGCGGTGACGGTGACCTTGCCGAGGGTCGGCTCGGCCTCGACGACGGCTTCGTCGGCGGGCCCCTCCTGCGCCGCCTGGAGCAGCTGCGGCAGGGCCAGCAGCAGGGCGATGCCGAGGGGTTTGAGCAGGGCGCCGGCGGCGGCCGGGCGGTGGCTGATGCGGGTCATGGGGATACTCCTGGCGCACGGGCGGTTTCGCCGGCGAATCGACTGTTCGCCTGGTGAGCCGATGCTAGGGAGCGCTGGGCGACGAGGATGGGCCTGGCCGGACAAGCCGTAGTCCGCCACGGACACCAATGCCGTTCACATGAGCGGACACGATCGGCCATTGGCGAGCCCTGCCCCGTGGGAGCGGACTTGTCCGCGAACAGACCTGACGCCAAAGCTTCGCGACCAATCGGAACACCGCCCAGCCGCCCCGCACGCCCCCAATGGACAGCCTGACGCTCAGACAGCCAACTCCAAACTCGCGCGTGGTGGCTCACGGCGCACGCCAGGCAGGCGCGTGGCCGGTTGCAGGGCGCGCCGGCGCCACTGCCCGGGGGTCTCGCCGGTCCAGCGGCGGAACGCCCGGTTGAAACTGCTCGGCTCGTTGAAGCCCAGCCGGTAGCACACCTCGTTGACCGAGCAGCGGGCCTGGCGCAGGTAGTCGAAGGCCAGCTGGCGGCGGGTCTCGTCGAGCAGTTCCTTGAAGCTGGTGGCGTGCTTCTGCAGGTGGCGATGCAGGTTGCGCACGCTCATGCCCAGGGCCTCGGCCACCGCGCCCTGCTGCACCTCGCCGAGCGGCAGGCTGCGCACGATCACGTCGCGCACCCGGCCCGGCAGGTCGGGCTGGGCCAGGCGCTGGAGGTACTCGACCATCACCCGGTCCAGGCCGCTGGCGACCTCGCGGTTGCCGGTGCGCAGGGCCAGGCCGAGCGGCTGGGCGACGTAGACGATGGCGTTGCACGGCGCGTCGAAACGGATCGGGCAGCCGAGCAGGGCTTCCCAGCGCTGCGGGTCGGCCGGGGCAGGGCGCACCAGTTCCACGGCACTGATGAAGTCCAGTTCGGACCAGCTCTGCCGGGTCAGGCGCACCGCGCAGGCGATCAGCGCCTCGGTGGCGATCTGCTCGGCCTGCACCCCCGGCAGCGGGCGGTAGAGCAGCCGGCAGCGGCTGCCCTGGTGGACCAGTTCGAGGTTGGCCGAGGTGGTCACCACCCCGGAGAAGCGCACCACCCGCTGCAGCGCCTCGGCGATGGTGGCGCTGCTCTGGATGGCGAACAGCAGGCCGTGGAAGTCGGTGGGGAAACAGTGCCGCGCCACCCGCAGGCCGAAGCAGTCGTCGCCGCTGACCCGGCGCGCGGCGCGCCACAGCCTGCTCATCAGCGCCACCGGGATGCGCCGGTCGCTGTCGTTCAGCCAGGCCGGGTCGATCCCCGCCTCGCCCAGCAGCGCGGCGCTGGCGAAGCCCTCGGCCTCCAGCGCGCGGCTGACGGCCAGGGCCCAGGTGGCGATGGTGTGCACCTCGGCCACGGCCGCGCCCTCAGAGCAGGCCTTCGGCCCGCAGCGCCCGCTGCACGGCGGGGCGCGCGGCCCACTGCTCGCGCACCCGGGCCACCGCCCGCAGCTCGTCGAACGGCGCGCCGAGGCGCAGCAGCCAGCTGGCGAACACGCCGAGGTAGACGTCGGCCAGGGTGTAGCGCTCGCCGACCAGCCACTGGCGCTCCTGCAGGTGTGTGTCGATGTGTTCGAAGGCCTTGTACAGCTGGCTGCGGGCCTGGGCGCGGATGCCCGGGTGCGCCGCCTCGTTCGCCGAATAGCGCTCGGGGCGGTTGAGCGGGCGGAAGGCGGCGGTGTGGATTTCCGCCGCCAGGTAGCTCAGCCAGCTCTGGATCTGCGCCCGCTCGGCGCTGCCGGCCGGGGCGAACAGCGGCGTGCCCGGTGCCTGGTCGGCCAGGTACGGCAGGATGGCGCTGTTCTCGGTGATCAGGGTGCCGTCGTCCAGCTGCAGGGCCGGCACCCGGCCTAGCGGGTTGATGGCGTGGATGGGGGAGTCCGGGGTGCGCAGGACGACCTTTTCGATCTGGATCGGCAGGTCCAGCTCATGCACGGCGATGTGCGAGGCCAGCGAGCAAGCGCCCGGGGCGATGTACAGGGTGGTCATGGTGGCTCCTTGTGGGAAAAAGTTATGCCGCAATCAACGGCTGCACGTACTCGTAGGGTGCGCCGTGCGCACCGGGGGCCGTGCACCGGCCTGTCGGTGCGCGGCCGTAGCCCGGATGAAATCCGGGGATGCTGTTTCTGGCCGATTACCGAGTGTTCGGACACTTCTGGTTTCGCCCCCTCCGGGCGACTCACTTTTCTTTGTTTGCGCAAAGAAAAGTAAGCAAAAGAAAGCGCCCC
>NZ_JAOCCV010000052.1:0-20201 GCF_029840585.1 Pseudomonas sp. GD03875
TAACTATCCGCTGACAGTAATCATCGATCAGGGTGAGTGCCTGACGTTGCGTTTCAGTCATGCACGTGAGCACTTCGACGATTCGGTTATCGCAAGGCTTGGCCAGCATTTCTTCAATCTACTGTGGGCCCTCTGCTCGAGCCCTGAGCAGAGTGTTGCGGCGTTGCCGATGCTCGGCGGTGATGAGCTTCGGCAATGCGTGTCGGATTGGGTTCCTGCCCAGAGAAGCTTTGCCGGCCAGCACTGCCTGCATGAACTGGTCGAGCAGCAGGCTAGGCGTACCCCACAGGCCATCGCCTTGACCCAGGACGGCAAGGGGCTGAGTTACAGCCAGCTCAACGCCTGGGCCAATCAACTGGCATACCGGCTCATCGACTCGGGCATCGGCCCCGATGTTCCGGTCGGCCTGGCCTGTGAGCGCTCCATCGATATGGTGGTCGGGGTGCTGGCGATTCTCAAGGCGGGTGGGGCCTATGTGCCACTGGATCCGACCTATCCCGAAGATCGTCTGGCCTACATGATCGATGACAGTGGTATTCGTTTGCTGTTGACTCAGGCCTGCTGGCTGGAACAACTGCCACTGCCTTCCGGCGTCGAGGCTCTTGTGCTCGAGCCAGGCGACGACGGAGTAGACCCCGGCAATCCGGGGCTGGCCATGAGCCCCGAGAATCTGGCTTACGTGATCTACACTTCCGGATCCACCGGCCAGCCCAAAGGCACTCTGCTGCCGCATCGCAATGTGCTGCGTCTGTTCCAGGCCACGGATGCCTGGTTCGGTTTCACCGCCGATGACGTCTGGAGCCTGTTCCACTCCTACGCATTCGACTTCTCCGTGTGGGAGATCTTTGGTGCGCTATTGACGGGAGGACGGCTGGTGATAGTGCCCAGGGACGTCAGCCGGGCCCCGGAGGCCTTCTTCGAGTTGCTGCGGGATGAAGGTGTCACGGTCCTCAACCAGACACCCTCGGCCTTCCGCCAGCTGATGCATGTGGCCTGTGCACCGGAGCATGCCGGGGAGCGACTGGCGCTGCGCTACGTGATCTTTGGTGGAGAGGCATTGGATGTGCGTTCCCTGGCCGCTTGGTTCCAGCGCTTCGGGGACGAGGCTCCGCGCCTGATCAACATGTATGGCATTACCGAGACCACGGTACATGTCTCTTACCGCCTCCTGAGTACGGCCGACCTGCAGACGGAGGCCGGTAGCCCCATTGGCCAGCCGATCCCCGATCTGTCCTGGTATGTACTGGACGGGGCGCTCAACCCGGTCCCTCGTGGTTGTGTGGGCGAACTTCATGTTGGCGGCCCCGGGCTGGCCAGGGGCTATCTGGGACGCGCTGGACTCAGCGCGCAGCGTTTCGTGCCCGATCCATTTGCGTCCGGCGAGCGCCTGTATCGCACCGGGGATCTGGCCCGCTACTGCCTGGATGGGACGATCGAATACCAGGGCCGTATCGATCATCAGGTGAAGGTGCGGGGCTTCCGTATCGAACTCGGCGAGATAGAGGCGCGCCTGCGAGCCTGTCCGGCGGTGAAGGATGCCGTAGTGCTGGCCGAGGAAGGGGCGGGTGGCCCGCAACTGGTTGCCTATGTCGTGCCAGAGAGCGAAGACCTGCTACCGGAGCAGCTGCGCGCTTGGCTCAGGGGCGTTCTGCCGGAGTACATGCTGCCGTCTCATCTGTCTTTCCTGCAGCAGTTGCCGCTGACCGTCAATGGCAAGCTGGATCGTCGGGCGCTGCCAAGGCCTGAATCGCCGCTACAGGACTATGTGGCCCCTCGCAGTTCGCTGGAGCAAAGGGTCGCAGGCGTGTGGCAGGAGGTTCTCAAGGTGCAAAGGGTCGGCTTGAACGACAACTTCTTCGAACTGGGCGGTCACTCGCTGCTGCTCGTCACCATGCTGTCCAGGTTGCGGACGGCCCTGGGAATCGACCTGAGGGTCCAGGATGTCCAGGGGCTGCAGAGCCTGGGGGAAATGGCCGGCTACCTCGAAGGGCGACTTGCCAGGGACTCGCAGGTTCTGGAGCTGGACAGCATCTTCGATGTTCTGGACGAGTTGGAGGAGAGCGATGTCTGAGCACGCAATGGACCGTACGGAGCAGTTGCTGGAGCGTATCGGGAAGCTGGACTTCGCGAAGCGCCTGCAACTGTTCAGCAGGCTGGAGCAGCAGGGAGTCAATATCGTGCGGCTGCCGATTGTTCCGGCGTGCGAGGAGGATCTGCCGCTGTCCTATGCCCAGCAGCGCCTATGGTTTCTCTGGCAGTTGGACCCGGAGGCCTGTACCTACAACATAACGACCGCCCTGCGTCTGCGGGGCCAGCTGGATGTGCCGAGCCTGGAGCGAGCGTTTGCCGACCTCATGGAGCGTCAGGCGAGCCTGAGAACCAGATTCGTCGAGGATGGGCATGGAAACGTGCTCCAGCGACAGGTCCCTCTGGAGAGATTCGCGCTGCGGGTCGATGATTGCTCGGAGACGGAGCTGGCGATCAGGGCACGGATCGAGGAGCAGGCTAGGCGGCCGTTCGATCTGACTGCCGAACCGCTACTGCGCGTGTCGCTTTCCAGGCTGGGGCATGACGAGCATCTGCTGATACTGGTCATGCACCATATCGTTTCCGATGGCTGGTCCATGGCCGTGATGGTGCGTGAGCTGGTGGAGCTGTATCGGGCGCATAGCCAGGGAAGCGCCGTCGCCCTGGAAGACCTGCCGATCCGCTATGGCGATTATGCCGCCTGGCAACGCCAGTGGCTGGAGGCGGGTGAGGGGCAAAGGCAGTTGGAATACTGGCGACGACATCTGGGTGATGAGCATCCGGAGTTGCAGTTGCCATTGGATCGTCCCCGCCAGGCACTACCGGACCATGCTGGCGCAAGCGTACATGTGTCCCTGGCGCCGACCCTGGTCGCCGCGCTCAAGGCTTTGGCAAGGTCTCGTGATACCTCTTTGTTCGTACTGCTACTGGCCTCCTGGCAGGTGCTGCTGCACCGTTATACGGGGCAGCGCGACATTCGCGTCGGAGTACCGGTCGCCAATCGCAACCGTCTGGAGAGCGAAGGCCTGATAGGCTTCTTCGTCAATACCCTGGTACTGAAGGCCGAAGTGGATGGGCGGCTGCCCTTTGGCGAGCTGCTGGAGCGCGTCCGGGATACCGCCGATGCGGCGCAGAGCCATCAGGATCTGCCGTTCGAGCAGGTCGTGGCAGCCATGCAGCCCGACCGTAGTGGGAGCGGTAGCCCGCTGTTCCAGATCATGTTTAATCACCAGGTCGCGAATGGTTCGGAGGGTTTGCGAATTCCGGGCCTGGCGCTTGAGCCAATCGAGTGGAGCAGCCCCCTCGCTCAGTTCGACCTCACGCTCAATACCCAGGAAACGCACGATACCTTGACGGCCGAGCTCAACTACGCCGTTGCGCTTTTCGACGAGAGCACCATCGCACGCCTGGCGGGACATTGGCTGAACCTGTTGCAGGCCATGGTGGCCGATCCTCGGCGATGCATCGCAGAACTGCCTTTGCTCGATGCAGCCGAGCGCGAGACGGTCGAGCAAATCTGGAGTTCGCCGGACGTTCTGCCGAGTGAGCCTGGCTCTTTGCAGGCGTTGCTCGAGGCCCGGGCCGAGCGCTCTCCCGACTCCATAGCCTTGGTGTTCGGTGGGCAGCGTTTGAGCTACCGGGCGCTTAACGAGCGAGCCAACCGGCTGGCGCACAAACTGATCGAGATGGGAGTGGGGCCGGATCGCCTGGTCGGCGTATCGCTCGAACGCAGCCTGGACACGGTGGTCGCGGTGCTGGCGATCCTCAAGGCTGGAGGTGCCTATGTACCTCTGGATCCCGAGTACCCGCAGGAGCGCCTGGCCTATATGGTCGAGGACAGCGGCATCGACTTGCTGCTGAGCCAGTCTGGAGTACTCGCTCGGCTGTCGTTCCCCAGTGGAGTGCGTTGTCTGGCACTTGACCAGGAGGAGGAGGGAAATGGCTACAGTGCCTTGAACCCAACCTCCTCGGCGACTCCGCATAACCTGGCCTATGTGGTCTACACCTCGGGCTCGACGGGCCGGCCGAAGGGGGCTGCTGTGCGTCGGGGGAGCTTCTGCGAATTGGTGCGCTGGTTCTGCCGGAACAACCGACTCGACGAAACCGACAGGATCTTGCTTGCCAGTTCCTTCAGCTTCGACCTGACCCAAAAGAACCTCTATGCCGCCTTCCTGGTGGGCGCCCAGTTGCATGTGCCGTTTGACGGCTTCGAGCCAGCAGGCTGGGCTGCCTATTTGGTCGAGCAGGGCATCACGCTGATCAACTGTGCTCCCAGTGTGTTCCATGCGCTCATTCGCGAGCCGCTGGCACAGCGGTTCTCATTGAGAAATGTCTGCCTGGGCGGAGAGCCTATCCGTGGCCATGAGCTGAACCAATGGCTGGCGAGACTGCCAGGACCTGCGCCTGCGATTCATAACACCTATGGTCCGACCGAGTGTACCGATGTCGTCGCGGCGCATACCTGGGATGGCAGCTCCTCCCTGGACGACATGCCGATAGGTCACCCGTTGCCCACGGCACGCCTGCATATCCTCGATGCGGAGGGATGCTCTCTGCCGGCTGGCGTACCAGGGGAGCTACATATCGGCGGATATTGCGTTGGCGAGGGCTACTGGCGTCGCCCAGGGCTGACAGCCGAGCGATTCGTGCCCGACCCATTCGATCCTGTCGGCGGCGGCCGCCTGTATCGCAGTGGCGATCTGGTGCGGCACCGGCAAGATGGTGCCATCAGGTACCTGGGGCGAATCGACCACCAGGTCAAGTTGCGGGGCCTGAGAATAGAGCTGGGAGAAGTTGAACTGCACATGCTGGCGTTGCCTGCTGTGCGTGAGGTCGCGGTATTGCTGCAGGGAAATGATGATGAGCAGAGGCTGGTGGCCTATGTCGCTCCGCAGGATACGGGTGTGGTCCACGCTGCCGTGGAGGTTCAGGCCGCCGTACGAGACGAGCTCCGGCTGTGTCTCAGGGGCGAACTGCCGGAGTACATGATTCCGTCCCTAGTGGTGTTTCTGGAAGCCTTGCCTCTATCGCCCAATGGCAAGCTCGATCGCAGGGCATTGCCGAGGGCCGATATTGCCCAAGAGCAGGTTTACCTCGCTCCGCGGACCGGTCTGCAGCAGCAAGTCGCAGCGATCTGGGCGGAGGTACTGAAACGGGAGCGGATTGGTCTTGGCGACAGCTTCTTCGACCTCGGCGGGCACTCGTTGCTGGCAACCCAGGTCGTGGCCCGGATACGTCGGCAACTGACTTCGGATGTGAGCTTGCGTGATCTGTTCGATCATCCTCGGCTGGCCGATTTCACGGAGCTGCTGGCAGCCCGCTCGGATACCGGAGCCACCCACGGGGAACAGTCCCTGTGCGCCCGCCCCGGCAAGACCCGCTCACCACTGTCTCTGGTACAGCGCAGACTATGGGTCGCCGAGCAACTCGCCCCGGAAAGTGCAGCCTACTGCATGCCCATGGCGCTGCGCCTGCGCGGTGAGCTGTCGGTGGATCTGCTGCGTGCAAGCCTGCAGGAGGTGACGCGCCGGCATGAGGTGTTGCGCACTGCCTACCGACAGGACGAGGAGGGCGACCCGATCGCACTGATCGAGCCCATGGTAGCCGTGGAGCTACCTCTCGACGATCTGTCCGGCCTGGTGCGGAGCGAGCAGGAGGCGTTGATAGCAGAGGCGGTTCTGGTCAACGAACAAACGCCGATCAGGCTCGAGCACGCTCCTCTCTTGCGTATGCGTCTGTTGCGTCTGAGTCCGCAGGAGCATGTCCTGCTCTATTCCATGCATCACATCATCTCGGATGGCTGGTCGATGGCCGTACTGGTCAACGAGCTGGTCGATATCTATGGCCACCTGCGCGATGGCCGGTTGGAGCTGTTGCCCGAGTTGCCGCTGCAGTATTCCGATTTCGCACTGTGGCAGCAGGCATTGGAGCAGGGTGGAGTGCTTCGGCAGCAGGCGGAATACTGGCACGGCGTACTGCACGGCTATTCCGGCTACCTGGCGCTGCCGACCAGGCAGGCGCGACCAGCGCAGGCGTCTTATGTCGGCGGATGTCTGTCATTTCAGTTGTCCGACACGCTGAAAGTCGCTCTGGTGCGGCTGTCGGCCCGCTTTGGCGTGACGTTCTACAGTCTGATGCTGGCCACCTTCCAGGCCTTCATGCATCGACTCACGCAGAGTGATGATCTGGTCATCGGCGTGGATTTCGCCGGCCGCCAGCAGGCCGAGCTGGAAGGGTTGATCGGGTTCTTCGTCAACGTGCTGCCGCTGCGTTCCCGGTCGACGCCGGATATCCCGTTCGCGGAGTTTCTTGCGAGGCTCAGGGGGGACTTGCTGGATGCCTTCGAACATCAGGACCTGCCTTTCGACATGATCGTCGAGGCTGCCCAGGTTCCGCGCCACAGGGGCATGAATCCTTTGGTTCAGGTGCTCTTCGTGATGAACAACGTACCGATCGGCGGCAAGGGTATCGATGGGCTTGGCGTAGAGCCGTTGGCAGCCCAGTCGGAATACTCGAAGTTCGATATGGCGCTGTTTATCGAAGAGATGCCGGAGGGGGAGTTGACTGGCCAATGGCGCTTCGCCACCGCGCTATTCGAACAAGAAGATATTCAGATTTTCGTGAGCGGCTGGATGGGAATTCTCGAACAGATCGCATGTGACCCGAATGTGAGGTTGAAAGACATGGACATGCCCGTAGCAAACAACGAAGTATCGCCATCGCCCGAGATATCGGGTGGTGGCAAGGCGGACAAGCTGGCCAGGTTCCTGAAAAAATCGTCGGCGCAGCCGGCCGGGCCCGTTGCCGTGCCGATCCGCGAGTCGCTGCTGGTTCCTGGTCAGGATTTTCCCTTGCTGCTGGAGCCGACCGACCCCGGGCTGGACATCGTGCGCTGGGTCGAGGGTAACCGCCGGTACCTGGAGGACAAGCTTGCACGCCATGCCGGCATCCTGTTCCGTGGTTTTGCCGTGGGCGACATCCACGTTTTCGAGGCCTTCTCCGAGGCGCTCCAGCCTGGACTCTATGGCAACTACGGCGACTTGCCGAAGAAGGAGGGGGGCAAGAACACATATCGTTCGACCCCTTATCCAGAGCAGAAAATGATTCTTTTCCACAACGAAAGTGCGCATCAGGATCGCTGGCCGCGTAAGCAGCTGTTCTATTGCGAGCAGCCGTCCCCGGTAGGTGGTGCTACGCCAGTTGTCGATTGCCGGCAGATGTATCGGAAGCTGCCCGTGGCGCTACGCGAGAAATTCGAGCGGCTGGGTCTGCTGTACGTGCGCACCTTCACCGGCAAGCTGGATGTTTCCTGGCAGCACTTCTTCAAGACCGAGGATCGCTCCGAGGTCGAGGCGCGCTGCCGCGCCGCCGACATTCAGTGGCATTGGCTGGCCGATGATGAACTGCAGATACGTACGCCGTGCCCGGCGATCATCACGCACCCGCTGACCGGGGAGCGCTCGTTTTTCAATCAGGTGCAGTTGCACCACATTCACTGCCTCGATGCGGATGTGCGGGAAGACCTGCTGGCGCTGTTCGGCATCGAGCGCATGCCGAGGCATGTCTACTACGGCGATGGCTCGCCGATCGAGGATGAAGTGATGCGGATGATCGGTGAACTCTATGAGGCATGCGCAGTGCGCTTCGACTGGCGCAAGGGCGATGTGATCCTGCTGGACAACATGCTGGCGGCTCATGCGCGCGACCCCTTTGAGGGACCGCGCAAGATCGTGGTGGCCATGGGGGACATGATCGAGCGCTCCAGCCTGACAAGTGCCCTTCGGCACGAGGAGGTGCAGGCATGACGCCGAAGACTGCGGGTATGGAAGGAAACGGCCTGGCCCTGTGTCCGGAGCAGCAGCGGCTGGTCGAGGATCGGCCGGGTATGGCGACCTGGGGCGAGGCCACACGAGAGGTGGTGGTCGATATACGCGGCGAGCTGGACCTGCCCCGTATGCACCGGGCCCTCGGTTCGTTGCCGGATCTGCATCCCATCGTGACGGCCCGCCTGCGTCGGGTAGAGGGTTTCCATGGGTTCAGACTGTTCCCCGGTTCGGTGGCGGATGGAGTTCTGCTACCCGAGGCTGATAGCCACCTGTTGACGCCCGCAGCAGCGAAGGAAAGGCTTGAAGCATGGCGTGCACGACCTTTCGATGTATGCGGGGAGTCTCTGCTTGAATGCCTGTTGCTGCGTCTGGGAGACGACCACTGGCACTTGGTGTTGGCGTGTGCACGGATTCTGCTCGATGGTGCTGGCATGAGGCTGCTGGCCGAGGGGCTGACGGCGCTTTATGAGTCGTCGGATGTCTCTGCGTCGGTAGAGTCGGCCTCCTTCGAGCAGTATCTGGAATGGCGAGCCGAAGTCGCGGTGGATGAAGATGCGCAGTCGGGTGAGCGCTACTGGCAAGACCATCTGCGGCAGGCAGATGGGGAGCTGGCCAAGCTTCCTTACCGCCTTGATGCCGAAGGTGGTGGCGCAGCGGTGCGAGTACGGACGGTACTCGACGCAGAACTGGTGCAGAACCTGCTGCATATGGCCGGCAGGTTGTCGCTGGCTCCAGAGGAGCTGTTGCAAGCGGCGTGGTGGGCCCTTCTGGGACGAGTGACGGGGCAGTCGAACCTGATGGTTGGCTGGCGCCATGATAGCCGCAAGGACTATGAGTACTTTTCGTCCTGTGCCGGTTTGTTCGAGAAGTCCCTTCCTCTTCACCTGTCCGTCACCGAGGATAAACCTTTCGATGCATGGGCCGCCGAACTGCGGGAGATCCTGGCAAGCCACGCAACCTGGCAGGAATACTGGGCGCCCCAGGTTGGGCAGGAAAGCCCAGCTTATGGATACGCCTCCGTCCAACATACTGCTGACTTGGCTTCCGGGCAGACGCGCTGGGGCATCGACTGTCTGCCGGAGCGTCGTCCGTCATTCGAGCTGTTACTGCAAGCGAGGTGGACGAGGGAGGGCGTGCCCCATGACTTGGTCTTGGACTATCTGCCTGAGCGCTATGCGAGTGAAAGCATCGCTCGCCTGATCGAACAGTATCTTGCATTGCTGCAGGATATCGCCGGAGATGCTACGACGCCGCTTGGTCGGCTGAACCTCACCGGTGATCGGGAAGTGGCTCGCCTGCTGGCTCTCAATCCTGCGTCGGACGATCTTCCACAGGAGGAGCCTCTGTTGCGGCGTGTCCAGCGCTGGATGGAGGAGCGGCCCGGGTATGACGCTATCATCGATGCCGGGCAGAGATTGACATATGGCGAACTGGGAGAGCGGGTACGTACCCTGGCCACGCGCCTGGCCGATGAGGGTATTGGCGAAGGCTCGTTCGTGGCGATTGCTCTACCGCGCTCTGCTGAGCTGCTGGTATCCATTCTGGCCACTTGGTGGGTTGGGGCGGCCTATCTGCCCCTGGACCCCCGATGGCCGCAGGCCCGGCAGGCCCTGCTGGCTGAGCAGGCAGGTGTGAAGCTGATTCTGGGCCGGGAATCCCCTGCTGAAGCGTTCGCCCCTGGAATAACGGTGATCTATCCAGCCACGATAGAAGATGGGGTGGGCGAGTCGCAGCGAATGCCTTATCCGCTGCAGGGCCCGGAAGCGGCTTATCTGTTGTTCACCTCAGGCTCCACCGGTGTGCCCAAGGGCGTCGTTATCGAACATCGCCATCTGGCGAACTATGTGGCCGGCGCTAGTCAGGCTCTGGAGTTGTGGAGGTGCTCGCATTTTGCATTCACCTCGAGTGTCGCGGCCGATCTCGGCAACACCACACTGTTCGGCGCTTTGTACAACGGCGCTTGTTTGCATGTTGCCGACGATGAGGTCTTGCACTCGCCTGAGCATTTTTCTGCCTACCTGGAGGGCACGGGATGCGACTGTCTGAAGATTGTACCGTCGCACCTCAGCGTGCTGCTGGACACGGAGTTTCCACGGCTGCCTATGACGGTCGTACTTGGCGGTGAGCCGACTCCGCCAGTCCTGGTGGAGCGTATTTTCCAAGTACGCCCAGATTGCCGATTGTTTAACCACTATGGTCCCACCGAGGCCACCGTCGGAGTGATGGTGCAGGCATTGACTCCGGAAAGTGCCCGAGAGGATGTCGTGCCCCTGGGTCAGGTGCTTCCTGGCAACCAGGTTTATGTGCTGGATGCGAATGGGGCACTGGCTCCTTTGGGGGTTCTGGGAGAGTTGTTCATCGGTGGACGGCAGCTGTGCCGCGGCTATCTGGCACATACGGAGGGGCCGGCATTTGTCGATAGCCCGTTCATAACCGGCGAGTGCCTGTATCGCACCGGGGATCTGGCTCGTTATCGGGCAGATGGTAGCTTGTCGCTACATGGGCGCCGGGATCAGCAGGTAAAAATCAATGGTTTTCGCGTGGAGCTGGGGGAGATCGAAGCCGAGCTTCTGCGTTTGCACCAAGTCAAGGAAGCGGCAGTACTGCTGTCGGGAGTTGACGGCCAGATGGAGCCTACGGCTTTCGTTGTGCCCTTCACGCATCAGGTCGATTTAGCCCAGGCGCTTCGCGATGCCTTGGGCATTCGTCTGCCCATGGCCATGCTGCCGCGGCAAATCCATGTCGTCGAGCAACTGCCTCGACTACACAATGGCAAGATCGACCGCAAGAGCCTGGCAGCGCTTGTTCCAAGTGAGTCCTCTAGGCATGACGAGCCTCCACGCGATGCCCTGGAGCAATTGCTGAGCAAGCGCATGGCGCAGCTTCTGGGACGGGAAAGCCTGGGTAGGCAGCAGGATTTCTTCTCGGTAGGCGGGCACTCGCTGCTGGTCATCAAGCTGGTGACAGCTATCCGCAAGTTTCTGCAGCTTGAGGCCAGCCCGGCCATAGTGTTCGATCACCCCACAGTAACCGGACTTGCTGGTGCACTGCGCAAGTTGCCAGGAGCCGACCAAGATCGGCTAGAAGCCCTCTCCCGGGCCTACCTGCAGCTTGAAGCTCTGCCTGCCGAGGAGCGGGCGCGCCTGGAGGAGAAAGCCAGGAAAAGGCGGGAAGTCGGTTCGTGACACTGGTGTACCCGTGGGGAGCCTCTCTTGGGTATCCCTTCGGGCACTGTCCGCTAGTAAATATAAATCATTCTGGTTTTTGCGATCTGTTCGTCCCACTTCTGGGAGCGGATGGAGAACTCTTGCCGATGAAGCCATCCATCTCCGTGAAACAGGGTGCATTCAGTTAGGGCATCTATTGACAGTATTTCCAAGGTATACCAACACGATGAAAGACAAAGAAGAAAACGGGTTCATACCTGCCTTGCTGAAAGGCACCTGCCCGTCACTATGCTCACTCATATCCACTGGTGCGCTCTGCCTGACTCTGGGTATCTCAAGCCCGCTCCTGGCCGATACGGGCAGTATCAACATCTCCTCTCAGGCCTTGGATAGCGCCATCAAGGATCTGGGGCAGAAGACGGGGTTGCAGATCATATACAGAGCCGAGGTGGTGAGCGGTAAACGCTCGGCGGAGGTCTCGGGCGCACCGAGCTCCACTGATGCCCTGGAGCAGATGCTGCGCGGCACGGGCCTGCTTTTCCGGATCACCGAGAACGGCGATGGCATCATCTATGCCCCGGACAACTCGACCGGTACGCTCAACCTGGGTGAAACGGTCGTCGTCGACCGCCAAGTAAGCGCGCTTTCCGAAAACACCGGCTCCTATAACAAAGGTTCGGTTTCCGCCGGTTCGAAGACTGGTCAGTCGATACGTGAAATCCCGCAGAGCGTCTCCGTCGTTACCAGGCAGCGGATAGAGGAACAGGGGATCGATAACCTGAGCACTGCCATGAAGAAAATGACGGGGGTTTCGGTCAAGACCGTACCGACTGGTGGAGACGTCGCGTTTGGCAGCTTCATTTCCCGCGGCTTTGAAATCAAGAATATCCAGTTCGATGGAGGGGCTCCCATCGAGAAGTCCGGCGCGACCAGCGCATTCGGTCTGGCGGACTCGGTTTTCGACATGGCCGCCTATGACAGCGTCGAAGTACTCCGCGGCTCCGACAGTCTGTTCGCGGGGAAGTCCAAACCTTCGGGTATCGTCAACCTCGTCAGAAAGAAACCTCTGGACTACAACCAGGTGAAATTTTCCGCCTCGGCTGGTTCCTGGGACAACTATAGGACTGAGGTTGATGTCACTGGGCCGCTGACTGAAAGTGGCAACCTGAAGGGGCGCTTCGTAACAGCCTATCAGGATCGGAATTTCTTCTACGACTTGTCTGACTCCAACAAGAACACCTTGTTCTATGGCGTGCTGGAAGCGGATCTCACCTCCGAGACCAAGGCCACCTTCGGCCTCAGCCGCACAAGCAACAGAGGCGGTGGATGGTGGGGCGGCCTGCCGAGGCTCTCGACCGGTGACGACGTCGGTCTCTCGCGCAAAGAGAACCTGGCAACCGACTGGATGGACAATGACGCGACAGTCAACGAGATTTTCGCGAACCTCGAGCACAGTTTCGCTAATGACTGGGTGCTGAAAGTCAATACGACCCGCTTCTTCGAGGAAAGCAATCGTTACTACGACTGGCTCGGTGGTGGTGGGGTCAATCCGGAAACCAATCTCGCCTCATATGGGGCCCGATACTTTGATACCAAGCACCGGTCGACCATGTTCGATGTGAACCTTTCTGGTGGCTTCAAGGCGTTCGAGCGGAATCACAAGTTCCTGATCGGTACTGACTACAGTAATTTCGAACGGCAGAAGAATCATATCTATTACTTCGACAGGCGTATGGTCAATGTCGGTGGCGATATCCAGGACCAATACACCAAGCCGGCAAGAAATCATCCTGGTTACGATCAGACAGGTAATGCAGAGTCCTTGGGGGCCTACGGCAGCCTGACACTGGAGATAACCGAGCCGCTCAAGGTGATTGCCGGGGCTAGGTACAATGAGTACCGTCAGTCGATGCACAACGATTCGGTCGACCAGAACACAGGAGAGGTTACTTTCTCGGCCAATCCCAAGGTCAAGGAGACTGGGGCCTTTACTCCTTTCGGTGCGATTTCCTATGACTTTTCGAACGACTTGACCGGTTATATCAGCGCGGCCGAGGTATATATCAGTCAGGCCGGCCTGCTGGATGCGTCCCTGACGCCGCTTGAACCCATCGAAGGTATGACCTACGAGATCGGCCTCAAGGGCGAAGCGCTCAACGACATCCTGACTTACAGCGTGGCGTTCTACTACGCGAAGACCAAGAATGAAGGGGTGTTCACCGAATACTTCGATATTCCCGACGTATCCTGCTGCTATGCCAACAGTGGTGTGTCCAGAAGCAAGGGTATAGACATCGAGGTCAGCGGTGACATCACGCCGAATCTCAAGCTCTTCATGGGCTATACCTTCAACATCAACGACAGCACGGATGCCGAGGATGGGATATGGGGCGTTTCGGCAGACCAGCCGAAGCATCTGCTCAAACTGTGGAGTGTCTACCAGTTCCCCGGCGCGCTATCCGATTTCCGTCTCGGTGGTGGGGCTAACATTCAGAGTTCGATCTACTCGGCGGGGACTGTTAGAGCGCTGAATGCCTCGGGTGGATTGAGTAATGATGCGATTCCCTATGACTTTACCCAAAGCGGATATGCCGTGTGGGATGGTTTCCTGGAATATAAAGTCAACAAGAATTGGTTGGCCACGCTGAATGTCAACAATATCTTTGACCGGGAATACTATAAGACGATCAGTAACGTCGATCGGGGTAACTGGTACGGCGAGCCTCGCAACTATATGTTGACGCTGCGGAGTACCTTCTGAGCCATTGAGGGTATCAGACTGTTCACGATATCAAAGACCAGGGGCCACCCCCTGGTTTTCGTCGTTCTGGCTGCCGGTATTCAGGATCCAGCGAGTGCGAAGTTGAGTTGCTCCATGAAGTCGGCTTGTCTCAGGATGTCGAAGTGCTGGGCATCAATATGAGCTTCATGATCCAGCACATAGCCCCCTTTGCGGAAATATGACACTGCCTCTGCCTTGCCCGCCCACCAACAGCTCAAGGGGCTATGGATCGTGGGGAGACTTTGAAGATTCAGGGACAGCTTCTTCAGGTGCGTATGGGCCAGGAAGCACATGGCAAGCTCCTGGGAGGAGAGGGTGCTGTAGAAGCTATCGACTGTCGTCGCTGCCTTCATGGCTTCCAGGATGGGGACCAACTCCTTCATGCCGGGCACGCCGGCTCGCCAGACCGAGTCGGTGAGCTGCGGAGTTTTGCCGAATGCTTGCTCGACAAAGGTGAGGAGGTCCTCTTGCCACTCATACCCCTGCGCATCGGCAAGGCTGTCCGGCAGAAAGCTGTCGACCAGGCCGACAAAGGCGAGGGGGCTACCTTGTTTTTCCAGCTCCCTTGCGGTCAGGACCGCCAGCACGCCCCCGAGCGACCAGCCAAGGAGCCGGTAGGGGCCTGTGGGTTGCTGTTTGAGGATGGCCGCCGCGTAGTCGGCGGCCATGGACTCGAGTGACACGTCGCGCCAATCGGGGTCCAGCAGGGTACGGCAGGGTATGCCGTAGACGCTGCACCTTCCCTCCAGGCGCTGGGCCAGGGGGCGGTAGTCGAACACCGTGCCGAAGCCTCCATGGAAGCAGAACAGGATGGGGGCCGAGGTGATCTGCCGATTCAGTGCCAATGGCTCTGCGGCAGAGACATGGAGGACGCCGGAGTGTTGTGACAGCTCGGCAATGCTTGGCATGCGCATCAGGTCGCTCAGACTTATCGAAAGGCCCTGGCTCTTGGCCATCGAGATTACCTTGAGCGCATCCATGGACGAGCCGCCCAGCTCGAAGAAGTTGTCGTTCATGCCGATCGGATCGATCCCCAGTACCTGCTGCCAGATGGTGGCCAGATTTCTTTCCCGGGATGTTCGAGGCGGTACGTACTGGCTGAGTCGTGCTGGTGGCGTGGGAAGATCCTTGCGCGAGAGCTTGCCGTTCGGGCTCAGGGGCAGGTTGTCCAGAGCAAGTATCTGGGTTGGCACCATATAGTCCGGTAGGTGCCGCTTCAGCTCGTTACGCAGCGCTTCGCAGGATGGCGCGTCATCGCTGGTCACCACATAGCCGATCAGTTGCTTGCCGGTTGGACCTTCATGTACTGATGCCACGGCCTCTCGGACACCGGGTTGCTGACGCATAATGGCCTCGATCTCGCCAAGCTCGATGCGAAAGCCACGGATCTTCACCTGATTGTCCAGCCTTCCTAGGTAATCCACCGTGCCATCAGGGCGGCGTTTTACCAGGTCTCCAGTCCGGTATAGCCGCCCTCCCACCGGGGAGAAGGGATCGGCAACGAAGCGTTCGGCTGTCAATCCTGGCTTGCCGAGATAGCCGCGTGCCAGGCCATCGCCGCCGATATACAACTCGCCGGCGACGTTTCTGGGCAGAAGGGCCATATCCTCGTCGAGGACATACAGGCGGCGGTTGCCCACCGCATGACCGATGGGGGCATAGGTGGCGGCACAGGTCGTCTGGATGTCGGCGCGCCATAGCAGGGGCGTTATCACTGTTTCGGTCGGGCCGTAGCCATTGATCAGATGGCTTGGGTTCAGGGTGCGTTTGACCAGCTCGAACGTCGCCTCGGGCACGGCGTCGCCGCCGAAGCAATAGGTCGCCGGCTGCAGGGCGATCTCCTGCTGGCCCGCATACTCGGCCAACTGCTGCAGGTAGGCAGGGGGAAAGCAGGCGATGGTGACTTCGTGCTCAAGCAGTGCTTGCCAGCATTGCTCCGGCGCCCACAGTTCTTCATCTCTAATGATCAGCCGACCACCGCTCGCGAGCGTGCTGAGCCAGCGCTCCTGCGCACCGTCGAAGGAAAAGGACATGAAGTGCAGTTCTCGCGTCTGCTCATCCATTTCATAGAGGTCGGCGATTGCGAGGCAGTGCATGGCTAGCGGGCCATGGCTGACGGCGACGCCTTTCGGTTTTCCCGTCGAGCCGGAGGTGTAGATAACGTAGGCAAGATTGTCCGGCTGGATAGCCGTGCAGGGATTGTCCGAGCGTTGACCGTGCGGCCAATCGTTGTAGGGCTCGACCAGTAGCGTTCGAACCGACTCGGGGATGTCCAGAACTCCACGGCCCTCCTCCTGCATGAGGAGAAGATCCATGCCACCGTCGCGGATCATGTAGGACAGCCGGTCCGCCGGGTAGCTCGGGTCGAGCGGGATGAATGCTCCGCCGGCCTTCAATACGGCCAGCAGGCTGATGACGATGTCCAGACCTCTCCCAATGCAGACCCCCACCAGGGTGTCCGGGTGTACGCCTAGCGCTATCAGCTTGTGCGCCAGGCTGTTTGCTCGCTCGTTCAACTCGCGATAGGTCAGGTAGCGATCCGAGAAGACGAGAGCGATGGCGTTCGGGTTGTTTTTCGCCTGTGCTTCGATCAGGCGCTGTATGCAGCGATCGGTCGGGTAGGGGCCTGGCTCATTCTGCGCGAGGTGCTTGTCGGTCAGCGGCAGTTCGCTGATCGTACTCGCCGGGTCGTGTGTGACTTCGACCAGGATATCGATCCAGTGGCTTGCCAGACGCTCGATCGTTTCAGGTAGGAACAAGTCGGTAGCGTAGATGATCGAGGCGGTGATTTCTTCCGCGCACTCTACGGTATTCAGGGTCAAGTCAAAGTGAGCGTGGCAACTGCCGTTATCCAGCGGCATGATGGTCAGAGCCCGGTCCCGAGCAGCCTCAGGCGCTTCGCCTTGCTCTGTCTGGTGATTGAGCATGACCTGGAACAAGGGGGTGTGGCTGGGGCTGCGATCGGGCTGGAGGGTTTCCACCAGTTGTTCGAAAGGCAGGTCCTGGTAGGCCTGGCTCGCCAGGCTGGTCTGCCTGACCTGCTGGAGAACCTCGAGAAAGCTCATGCGCCCGTCCAGGGTGGCCTGGTGCACCAGAGTATTGACGAAGAGGCCGATCAGTCCTTCCGTTTCCACACGCTTGCGATTGGCCACCGGAATGCCCACGCGGATGTCCTTCTGTCCACTGTACCGGTAGAGGAGGGTGTGGAATGCACTCAGCAATACGATGAAAACTGTCGTGTTCTGCTGTCTGCACAGCTTTTTCAGGGCCGCGGCGAGGTGAGGGGGGAGGGGTATGTCGAGCCTGGCCCCGGACTGGCTCCGCACAGGGGGGCGGAGGTGATCCGCAGGCAGCTCAAGCGTGTTCTTCAGACCGCCCAGTTGCTGGCGCCAGTAAGCCAATTGCCGCTCCATTTCTCCAGCCTCCATCCAGTGGCGCTGCCAGACGGCATAGTCGCGGTACTGGATGGGCAATTCCGGTAGCGCTATCTCCTGGCCCCGACTGTGGCTGAAATAGAGGCTGGACAGCTCATTTGCCATGAGCTGCACCGACCAGCCGTCCGAGATGATGTGGTGTTGGGTCAGTACGAGGATGTGTTCGTCAGGCGCCAGACGCAGAAGCCGGGCACGGACCAGCGGACCCGCAGTCAGATCGAATGGCACCTGGGTTTCGGCCTCGATGAGTCGCCTGACTCGCTCTCCTCGTAGTGCGTCATCTTCGTTTTCCTCAATGCATACCTCCTCCAGGACTACGTTGAGCTGCATGGCAGAGTGAACGACCTGAACGGGTTGCTCGCCATCCTGGTGGAAAGTCGTGCGCAGGCTTTCGTGGCGCTCGATCAGGGTATCGAAGGCCGACTGCAAGGCTTGGAGGTCTAACGCTCCACTCAGTTGCAAGGCCAGTGGAATGTTGTATGCGCTGCCAAATGGATCCAATTGCCACAGGAACCACTGGCGTTGCTGAGCGTAGGACAATGGGACGCTGCTGAACTGTGCTGCAACCGGAGGGATGGGCAGGCTGGCCAGTGAGATCCCTTCTTCCAGCATCCTCTTGAAGTATTCGCGACGTTTTTCCTGCGGGAGGAGGATGAAGCGTGCGGCGATTCTTGTGGCGGTATTCTTGTCCATGTTGCGCTCTGTGGAGATAGGTGTAGGGACGTCAAGGGATATGAGTGAGCGGCCGATGGCTATCAGCGTTGCGCTGATCGGCTGTGCTGCACAGGGGCCCTGGAAGCGGCCCGCTTCATCCCGAAGAAGGATGGGCGGGCGCAGGGCATGCGATCAAAGCTCTTCCATTTCATCGAGCAAGGCTTCGAGTGTGCCTAGCTTGGCGTCGCTGACTGCTGGTCCGATCTTTTCCATCTGTGAAGCAAGGTCGGCCAGTACCGGATATTCGAAAATGACCTGTGGGGAGCATTCGATACCGAGCAGCAGCTGGATGCGCGAGGCAACTCTCATGGCCAGTAGTGAATGGCCGCCCAGCTCGAAGAAGTTGTCGTGGACACTGACAGGGCCGACTCCAAGAATCTCGGTCCAGATTTCCGCCAGAGCCTGTTCCTGTTCGCTCGAGGGGGCCTGATAGGAGGGGTTCAGCAATGGGCTGGTAGCCACTGCTGGTAGGGCCTTGCGATCGATTTTTCCATTGGCGTTGCGTGGAAGATGCTCAAGCAGCATCCAGTGCAGTGGAACCATGTACTGCGGTAACACGAGACGTAACTGAGCCTTGACGCTTTCGAACAGCTCCCCCTGTTCTAGAGGCGCTGTGGCTGGTGAACTCTTGATGAATCTCTGGGTGTCCATAGGTACCAGGTGTCCCACCAGGAAGGGGCCATGGGTACCTTCCTGTATGCTGACCGCCACTTCGCGGATCGCTTCCAGCTGCCGCAGGGCGGCCTCGATTTCACCAAGCTCGATGCGCAGGCCACGAATCTTCACTTGCTGGTCGATCCGGCCAATGTATTCCAGAGCGCCATCGGAGCGTCGTCGGGCAAGGTCGCCGGTGCGGTACAGGCGTTCGCCTGGAGAGCCGAACGGATCGGGGATGAATGCTTGGGCGGTACGCGGCGAGTCGCCGATGTAGCCGCGACCGACGCCGGTACCGGCCACGTATAGCTCGCCTATCGTGTTTGTTGGAACAAGTTGCAGCGCGCCATCGAGCACATAGAGGCGGTTGTTGTCGGTTGGGCTGCCGATGGGCAGGTAACTACCGCTTGTCGATAACCTGTCGACGCGGAAGAAGGCGACATCGTCCGAACACTCGGCCGGTCCATAGGCATTGACCAGGCCGATATCGGGGTAGCGCGCAAGCCATTGCCGGGCCAGGTCAGGAGGCATGGCCTCTCCTGTCGGCAGCAGCCAGCGCAGGCTGGCGAGGGGCGTATGCCGATCGGTGAGCATCTCCTGGATCAGTGCCGGTACGCTTTCCAGCACGCTGACACGGCGCTCGTCGATATGGGCTGCAAGCCTGGCAGGTACGTGCGCGATGTTGTTTGGCACTATTTCTACCCGTCCTCCGAAGAGGAGCGGGGTCAGGAATTGCCAGACGGATATATCGAAGCTTTGAGAGGCTGTCTGGGCGACTACATCGGTTGCGCTCAGCCCCAGGTAGGGGATCTTGCTCAATTGATTGTTGAGCATCCCGGCCTGTTCGACCATGACCCCCTTGGGCAGGCCGGTGGAACCGGAGGTGTAGATCACATAGGCGAGGTTGCGCGGGCCGCTGTAGATACCGGGATCGCCCTGAGTCTGGGTCGTTGCCTGCACGTCCTCCCAAATCAGCACATGGGGGCGAGGCTCTACGGTCGAGCTCCCGAGCAGGGTCTGGGCGAGTTCGTGGCAGGCGCGGCTGCATACCAAGACGGGGCTGCGGCTGAGTTCTATTATGCGCGTCAGACGCTGCTCCGGCAGGTCAGGATCGAGTGGCAGGTAGCCGGCCCCGGCCTTGAACGTGCCGACGATCATGCCGAGCAGGCTCAGGCTGCGCTCTGCCAGCAGGGCTACCGGCTGATCGATACCGACACCACAGGCCTGCAGTGCATGGCCTAGGCGGTTGGCGCGCTGGTTCAGTTCGACGTAGCTCCATTGCTCGTCCAGGCAACTGGCAGCCATGCGCTGAGGATGTGCCGTGACTTGCATTTCGAACAGGCGTACGTAGCTGCTTTCCAGCGGATAGTCACGGGCACTGGCGTTGCAGTCGTGTGTTAGGAACTGCCTCTTCAGGCCCGTGAGCAGGGGGATACCACCGATGTATTGTGTTTCTGCTGCCACCAGTTGCTCCAGCAGATAGCGGAAGCTTTCGGCAATTTCGCTGATCGTCTGAGCTGTGAAGCGGGCCAGGTTGTAGCTATAGCGCAAGCACAGAGATTCGCCGCTGCTGATATCGATTGTCAGCGGATAGTTG
>NZ_JAOCCV010000053.1:0-19741 GCF_029840585.1 Pseudomonas sp. GD03875
AGCGGCCAGCCAGAGTCCTGAGCGGCTACGCGCGCTTTGAGGTGAGGGTGGAAGAGGTTCTGGTTGGACAACCGCCCAGGTGATTCAGGTAACCTGGGATAACTCTACGTTCGCTGAGCCTGAAGAGATGAAAGGCTGTGCCGTACTTGATCGGAGTACGTGAGTCGGGCTCCCAAGCTCCTCCGCTTCGCCGGCCAAGCGCAACGACCCTACCTTCTCCAGAACCAAGTTCGTTCACTGTATTGCAGGCGCCTTGTGCCCCGGTTTTCATATTTGAGGCCACGAGTACTGAAGCACGGACAATCCGGAATGTACTGGGGCTACCAAACGACTGAGTCAGAATCGACGGAGGTAGTATCAATGGCTTGGCTCAGGTAATTTTGAAAGGTTACCTGCTAATTCTGTACACTCCCTCTATGCAGCTTTTTAGTTGCACCTACGCCTTGCCATGTCTTATTAGAAGGATGCTCAAATGTCTAAATTGGCCGAATACAAAGCGCTCGAAGCCAGGCTCGCAGAGCAGCTCAAGCAGCTTGATGCCCTGAAGAATGATGACGAGCTGAAGAACGAAATCGAATTCGAAGAGAAGCTGCGCAAGCTGATGGACGAGTACGACGTGAATCTTCGTAGCGTCATCGCTTTGCTGGATCCAGAGGCGAGCCGGGGTGCCGCATCCGTTGGGCGAGGTGGTGCTCGTCGTCAGCGCCAAGTCAAGGTTTACAAGAACCCCAACACCGGTGAAGTGGTCGAGACCAAGGGGGGCAACCATAGGGTGCTCAAGGCGTGGAAAGAAGAGCACGGCGCTGAGACAGTCGATAGCTGGCTCCAGTAATCAATCACTGTTGCTTAATAGATGTAAGGAGGAGACCACTCCTCCTTATGGTTAGAGTCAATTTGAGTCGACCCAGGCTTGCATTGCTTCATCATTTGGAAATTTACGCTCCTGAATAGCAATAAATTTTCCACTGCGCGTTTGGCGTACTCTATAGCTGGACGGGCATTTGATTCCGAAATACTCACCTTCGAAAACATCTGGTGTGGTGTAGTAAATGAAGGGATCATCTCCCGCTGTAGCGTGATACTTGCATCGTTTGGTAGCTGTATCGCAGGTATAGATGGTTGTGTCGATTGTCATTCGACTCGTTCCATCTTCATTGAGAATAGGATATTCGGTGTCGCTTATATTGATATTTTCAGGGCACCGTATTTCACTATAGTTGACCTCGCAGTTCAAGAATTCAGGTACACCTGTAGGTACACCTTGTGCACGTGCTGCTTGGTAAGCGATCTTATTCTGTTTACGTTTGATCTCAGCTGCTTCAGCCTCAAACCTAGCCTGTGCTGCCAGTTGGCGATCCTCCTTTATCCAAGAGGGCTCTATCTCATCATCAGTTAACCATTTGCTTGCATCCTCTGCGCTGGCAAAGGCATTCGCATGGTAAGCGACGTACCGACCTGACGCGGTTTGGTTAAAAATATAGCCTGGTGGGACAATCGCATTAAAGCTGTTGCCGCTCGGAATCCATTCGGCCTTAGTGTCGAATCGGCCAACAATCTGCCCAGAGTTTGAGTCGCTGCACTGATTAGAGCCTGAGTGGCATTCAATTACTATTAGGCTGTCCTCCATCAGAACTTGGCCTGAGCTGTAGTGCACAGGAATCTTTTTAGGCATGCCCTCCCATGCACAACGGACGAGCTTATTCCAGCCGTGCTCATGCCTAGAGCAGTCAACAATCGGAGGAAGTCCATCAGTATTGCCGAGAATGGTTTCTTCGTTGCATCCAATTAGAGAGCTGCAGAAAATAACGATCGCGCTTCTAATAAATTTATTCATGTTTTTTCTCGTTGCTGGATATAAGTTATGGTTTTGTCATAATGAGATTGCGGGTATCTACTTATATTCTTTGAGTTCCACTGAGTGTGAGTTTGGTAATTAGGTCTTGGCTTCTTGTTAGGTAATTCGAAGTTGTTCTCAGATTTTCTGTCTGGGTTTATTTTTTGTATTTAACTGTAATGCTGTTATCGATTGGATATTTGGCAATTTCGTAATCTGGATTCAGGGTCGCTAAGTTGTGTGCCGCAATACTGATTGCTGATGCCACTCCCACTAATCCGGTAATTCCACCAAAGAAGCTGCCGCCAGCGGCTGCAATACGGCCGACCGTGTAGATACGGCATCTAAGTCCAGCAGTTTCAATCTTGTTTTCGACGATGCTCACAGCGCTACCCATCCGTCCGCTTAGGCCCACCACCTCGAAGGTTTGTTTATTGCGGATCAGGGAGGTCAGCTCCTCGGTGCTCAAGGCTTCGTATTGAATTGTCTTCATGGTGCTCGTCTCTTGGTCAGAATTAGATACGCCATGGGTCGTAAATGCCGTGGTCGTTTTGGCAGCATAACGGAACGATTTGGCTCATGCCAAGAATCTCCGCGAGCCAAGACAAAGACCAAAACCTGGTTGAGCTGGGTAGAGCGGTGCGTGCGCGACGCACACAGCAAGGCCTCTCTCAAGAGGCCTTGGCTGATGCTGCTGAGATTGATCGCTCTCACATGGGTAAGATCGAGCGTGGGGAGCGCAATGTGACCTTCCTGAACATTGCGCGTATCGCAAGGGCGCTGCAGTGCAAGCCATCCGACTTGCTGCTGGACGCTGGTCTCTAGCTGCAACTCGGCGAGCCTCCTGGTTACCGAGGGTGTGGCTTCCGATTGCTTCTTACAGCTGACCCAGCTCGGCCAGCGACACACAGCCCTCATGCGCCACCACGACGTGGTCGAGCGTCCTGATCCCAACCAGCTCCAGTGCTGCCTTCAGCTTGTGGGTTAGCGCTAGGTCCGCATGGCTGGGCTCCGGATCGCCGGAAGGGTGGTTGTGCACCAGGATCACGGCGGCGGCGTTGTGCTCCAGGGACACCTTGACGACCTCCCGGGGATACACGCTCGCCGCATCCAGTGAGCCGCGAAACAGCTCATGAAAGGCGATGATCCGATGCTTGCTGTCGAGCAGCAGCAACGCGAACACCTCATGCTCATACGCCTCCAGCAGCGTCTGCAGATGCACGAAGACCTCACTCGGACAGGTGAGTGCTCGTCCTCGCCGCAGACGCAGGCTCGCCAGCTGCTTCGCCATCAGTAGGATGTCGGCTTCGGTGACAGGGGATTCGATCAGGTAGGTGCCGGTGGTCTCACCGGCCTTCAGCTTGTGCAATTTCATGGCTGGCTCCAGGGGCCGGTAAGGGTGAGATGGGAAAAGGGCCCTGCCGCTGGGATTGGGCTTCCAGCTTCTCGGCCAGGGTGTGTTTTGCAGGCGTCCGGGTTGGCTTGCTCGGTGAGGACTCGCTACCGCCTTCAGCCGGAAAGAATTCCTCGACGATGGCCCGACCTTCTTCCTCGCTGTCCTCGAAGGCGCCGTTGGCGAGTCCGTAACTCGCGGCTTCATCCAGCGAGCCCTGATCGAACCCTGCGGATTGACGCGCCTCGTCCAGTTGCCTGGAGGCCAGCAGTGCGTCCTCCAGGCTCGTCCCGCTGCGGAGGGTGATGTCGGCGTAGAAGATCGGTGTGCCATGGCTCTGGCGGGTCGACTTGCCACGTAGCCGCAGTTCCAGCGGCAGACACGCCAGCCGGTTGCCGGAAAGCGCTTTCAGGTACTGCAGGCGCGCGGCCAGGGTGCGGATGCTGTTGAAGCCCGTGGTACGGAACACGAAGCTGCCCAGCGGATCCTCATCGCCGATGACCACATTGAGCCGGCCGTAGGGCTTGCAGGCACCGCCCTGGGCAAGCGGACAGCCATCGGGCGAAGGGCAGGGCAGCGACGCGATCCCATCCGCAGTACGCCGTTTGCAGGTCTCGCCGTTGCCCACGCAGATAGGGCGTCCGGTCAGCCGATCGAACAGGGTGTACTCGGCGCGGAAGTTGAGCTCCGGCTCGTTGAACAGCAGCCGGATAGGAATGCTGCGCAGCTTGTTTTGCGGGTCTTGCTGACCCTGGCGCAGCTCGTCATCGAGCGGATGCAGCAACCAGCCATCCCTGCCTTGGACCTGGGAGGTGATGGTGAACTGGTCATCCTTCTCCGGCAGACGCTTGCCATTTTTCTCGACAACCTTGCCGATGGAAATCCGCCCGAGCACGGGCGGGGTGATCGCCAGGCCTTTCAGCATGGTGGTTCTCCTGAATGAAAAAAGGCCACCCAGGCAGCAACGCCCGGATGGCCAAGGGGGAAGGGGAGTCCTGAAACGGAGTGGGGCGAAGCAGCGGAAGCGAAGCGCAACGAACGCGCGAAGCAATCTGCTCAAGTGATCAGAAAGCGCCTGCTGCCCGATTTGGTGAGCGGATACTTGGCCTGCAGGTAGGGTTTGTCCTTGAGCAGTTGCTCCAGGTCGAAGCCCACACTGTCCCTGGCCTTCTTCCAGGTGATCTGGCCGCTGCCGAACCTGGCCCGGGTGGCATCACCCATGGCCTGTTGCAGGGTCTGCTTGAGCAGCGCTTCGCGCTCTTGCTGCTGGGCGATGCTGTTGCGCAGCGCCTTGAGCTCGACATAGGCCAGGGTGAGCACCGGGTTGTGACTGAAGTCCACCGTCTTGCCGGAGTCCTGCGGGTAGAGACAACGCAGCGCCTGATCGGCCGAGTCCGAGCCATCGGCCGGCGGCGGGGTGTCCGTCACCACGTACTGCCAGAAGCGCCGCTCCAGTTCGATCAGCCGAGCGATCATCAGCTCGTCGCGCTCGATGCGATGAATTTCCAGCGTTTGGCCGCCGATGAGCACGGCCACATCCGCCGCCTGTTTGCCGGTCACGGCCAGCTGGTGCATCACCTGCAACTGCACATACTCCGGCACGCCTTCTCGCCAGAGGCGTGCGCCGTTTATGCCGGCAGTCTTGCACTCGAGGATCTGCACATCGCTGGCGCTGATCACTTCGCGGTCGATGTTGGCCAACATCCAGGGCAACTCAGGATCCGGATGCTGCAGCACCGCGTTGACCCGGCGTACCCGCCGGCCCGTACGCTTGCGGTAGTGCGCCGCCACGATAGGTTCCAGCACCGTGCCCCAGTAGGTGGCGGTGCTTTCATCCTGTGGATCCGGCTTGGGCATGCCCGCATCGCGGCCAGTCTTTTCCATCCACAGTTCCAGCTGTGATTTGTACGGATTGAGGCCCACGGCTGCGGCGGCGTCGGAACTGCCGATCCCACGCTTGCGGACATCGAGCCATGTTTCGCGCGGCATGGCCTTGGTGGCGACCAGGCGCAGGGCAGGGCGGTTTTTCGGTTGAGGTGTATCGGTCGAGGGCGTTGCCATGTTCTGTTCCTTGCAGACAGCACAACGCCCGATCAGCACGAAGCTGACCGGGCGTCATGGGAGGAGGGAGCAGGAAAAGTCCGGTGATCAGGCGACCATCTGCAGCGCGGCATCGAGCGCACGTTGCTTGATCTGCGCGCCCTGGCCGAACCAGGCCGAGTCCATGCGGTACTCGTTGTTGCGCGCACGCCGTTCGTGGTCGACGTACTCGGTCACGGCATTGAGCAGGCCCCAGGCGGTACCTCGTGCCGATTCCAGATCCGAACCACGACCACGGCCGTCATACAGCTCCTGGACTTTGCGCAGGGCACGCTCGTTGGGCAGGACCTCGGGCAGATTGCCGGCCGGGTTGGTTTCGCAGAGCACGTTCATGAAGAAGCCCAGAGCTTCATGCCATTGCACCTTGCGCTCGGCCAGCATGCGCATGCGGTACATGAAGTCGTCCCATTGCGAGACGGCGATACCGAGTTGCTTTTTGACGGCCTTCGGATCGAAGCGGGTGTTGTGCGGCACCTTGATAGCCCGACTGGTGCCATCGAGGGCGATGGTCAGGGTGTTGTTGCAGACCACGCGAACGGTGGTTGGGGTGGCGGTGGTCGCCAGGGTGCCGTCGCAGGACGTGGCCAGCAGCAGGTAGCCGTTGACCTGATCATTGCCCTTGATCGCGGTGCTCTGGCCGGTCCGGGCCAACGCCCAGAACTTGCGACCACCCTTGAGCACACCGGCCGTTTCCAGCTCGTAGCCGGAGACCTGGGTGAGATCGCGGTAGAACTCCAGCACCTCGCGAGGCTGGACCGTGTGGTAACGGCTGGAGACCACCGACAAGGGCGCCTTGGTATCGGAGCGGAACAGCACCTTTTGTTCGGGGAAGGAATGGATGCTGTCCAGATGGCCTACCGAATCCGATTTGAAGTGGACGGGGCTTTCCAGGATCTGCCAGTCCATACCGGCTTCGTGCTGCCAGGTTTCGATGGGTTGTTTCGGGGACAGGCGACTGCCCAGGCCGTGCCAGGGGGCGGCGCCGACGTAGGCCATTTGCTCGATGAGATGTGCCATGAGGATTTTCCTTTGGGTACGATCCGGCAAAAGCGCTGCGCAAGGCGCAGCACCGGCAAAGTGGATGAGTGAGTGAAGCGAGAGAGAAGGGCAGGGAGCCCGGACAGCGGAGAGCGAGAAAGCCTGATCAGGCCGGCAGGTTGAAGCGGTGACCGCAGGCCAGACAGAGGTTGTGGGCGAGAACGTGGCGATCCAGTTGCTCGCCGAGTTGGGCGCCCAGCACACAACCGCTGGCACCGCCTACGAGACTGCCGAGGACCGCGCCGGATATTGCGCCGAGGGTAATCCCGACCGGACCTGCCACGGCACCGATCACGGCGCCGGCCTGACTGCCGGTGAGGGCTGTACTGGCGCCACGAGCGGCACCACCGACAGCGCCGATGGTGGCACCGATGGTCATGGCGGAATGGGTGGATTCAATCTGGGAAGAACGACAGCGAGGGCACTGCAATGACATGGGTGGGGCTCCAAGGGGGCTGATGTCAGGGCAGTAATGTGTGATTGAAATTTTTTAGACTCAGATCGATTGAGGGCAGCCAATGACCCGACCAGAACCCACGAGCCAGTTCGTCATCATTTCCGGCTGTTCAGGTGGAGGTAAGTCGACACTTCTCGCGGAGCTTCAGCGACGTGGCTATGACGTGATCGAAGAGCCTGGGCGGCGCATCGTTCAGGAAGAGTTGAGAAAGGGTGGTCAGGCCTTGCCTTGGCTCGACATGGTGGGATTTTTGCGCCGTGTCATCAAACAGGCACAGGATGACCATGCCAACGCTCCGCGGAACGGCTCTCAATGGGTGTTCTTTGATCGTGGTCTGGTCGACGCAGCGGCCGCACTGCAAGCGCAGATAGGCGAGCCCTTGCTGGCGACTCTAGGCCAGTCCTATCGCTATCACTCGATTGTGTTTCTGACGCCACCATGGCCGGAAATCTATGTTCAGGATGCAGAGCGTCGTCATGCCCTGGATGCTGCGCTAGCGGAATACGAGCGGTTGCTACAGAGCTATCCGGCCTTGGGGTATGCAGTATCGCTTTTGCCGAAAGTCAGTGTGGTGGAGCGTGCAGACTTTGTGCTGAGCACCTTGGCTGAACTCTGATCTGTGGCAACCTTCAAGCCTGTCAGGCCAGCGAGCGCTTCAACAGGTGGTGGAAAGGCAGATCGCGCAGCACATGCATTTCGAGTGCTCTTTGTTCGATTGAGGAGACGCCACGATGAGTCCTTACACTGTCCTGAATTCCCTATGGTCACTCGGTGGCATGCCGCCGCAGGCGCTGGTTCAGATTGCCTTGACGGGCCACGACCCGGTACTCCCGTCATCCTTCGCGGTGGGGACTGCTGCGCAGGCAAGCATTGCGGCTGCCGCGCTGGCCGCCTGCGAGTTGGCCCACGCGCGCGGCCAACCACGTCAGCTCATCAAGGTGGACATGGCCCACGCCGCCGCCGAATGCACGGGCTATTTCACTGTGGACGGACAGGCACCTGAACAATGGGACTCGTTGGCGGGTTTGTACCGATGCGTCGATGGCCATGTGCGTGTGCACACCAACTTTCCTCATCACCGAGATGGCGCACTGCGCCTACTGGGGCTGGACCCGGCATCGGCTACGCGCGCGGAGGTCGCGCATGCCCTGCTGGGCTGGAAGGCGTTGGATTTCGAGCAAGCGGCGGCTGATCGCGCGCTGGTAGCCACGGCGCTACGCAGTTTCGCCGAGTGGGATGCGACGCTCCAGGGCCAGGCAGTGGCTGCTCAGCCGCTGATGACGATTACCCGGATCGGTGATGCGCCTGTGCGCGCATTGCCCGTTTTGGCAGATGATGCCCGGCCACTTACTGGCCTGCGCGTGCTCGACCTCACACGTGTTCTCGCCGGTCCGGTAGGGGGCCGGGCTCTGGCCTCATTCGGCGCGGATGTCATGCTGGTCAATTCCCCGAACCTGCCGAACATTGCCGCCATTGCCGAGACCAGCCGGGGCAAGCGTTCGGCGCATATCGACCTGCGTACAGATACCGGCCGCGAGATACTTTGGCGGCTTGCCAAGGAAGCCCATGTGTTCTCGCAAGGTTACCGTCCGGGCGGATTGGCGGTACTCGGTTTTTCGCCGGAAGCACTGGCTGCGCGGAGCCCCGGCATCGTCGCTGTATCGCTAACTGCCTACGGCACCCAAGGCCCGTGGGTACAGCGGCGCGGCTTCGACTCGCTGGTGCAGACGGCCATGGGGTTCAACTATGCCGAAGGCCAGGCGGCAGGCGATGGCAAGCCACGCGCGTTGCCTATGCAGATCCTTGACCAAGCAAGCGGCTTCCTGATGGCCTTCGGCGCGGCAGCAGCCTTGTGGCGCCAGCAACGCGAGGGCGGAAGCTGGCATGTTCAGATATCGCTCGCCCAGACTGGTCATTGGCTGCGGGGGCTGGGGCGTATCGAGAGTGGCCTGCGAACCGGTCAGACCGACCTGTCGCGTTGGCTAACGGATGAGATGTCCGGCTTTGGATTGTTGCGAGCTATCAGTCCCAGTGCGCGATTGGCGCGAACGCCTGCGTGTTACACGCGCCCGTCAGTACCACCCGGCAGCGATGAGCCAAAGTGGTGACCGTGCGATGCGAGGATGTCGGCAAACGAGATATCCATCCGACCAATCCACTTCATCAGGCCGGCTCGGCGACGGCGTCGCCCAGCGGCAGTAAGGCTACAAGCCCGCAAGGAGTCTGACTCAGCAAGGTAAGAAGGTTACCAATCTGGAACAGACGAGTAGTCGGCTGCCTTGCGCTTTCACCAGAATTCAGTGGCAGCGCCTGTGCGGATAGCGCAATCGCTTGGAGTCTGGAGGTCCGCAGTACGGCGACCAGTCCAGACGGATCACGCTGCGCTACTGCCAATTGGCACAGCGCGAGCAGATAGCAAGAGTTGTCTATTGGATCATCTCGGTCGTTATGGCGCAGGCGCTGCAGTACGCGACGCAGGTGTTGGCGCGAGGCCGCTTCGCTGCGACCCGACAACTCGCCAAGTTCAGCGTGACCGAAATCGAACACCTCGTAGAGCAGCACCAGCGCAACGTCGTCGGCCGGCAAGGCGTGGGTCAGGCGGCACAGCGCCTGCTCGACGCGTTGCGCCTGTTCAGCCAGTTGTTCGGGCGTCTCGACAACGGATGTCGCATTGGTCTCCGAAAACTGGTCAAGAACGACTTGAGAGCGACTCTGCCTACGCCAGGTATCTATGCACAGATGGCGCAGCACCGTGATCAGCCACGCCTCGCGGACAGGCAGTTTGCCGTCTGCCGTGCGTAGCCATGTGTCCTGTACCAAGTCTTCGGCTTGCTCCTTCTGGTCTAGCCATTGCCGGGCCAATGCAATCAAACGGCGGCGCAGTACTTCGTCAACGGCCAAAGGATGGGAATCAGCGGGGGATGTCACGGAAAAACCTCATCGTTCGTTTATTGAATGAATTAATACCATGGAGTTATCCAGATGCTTGCACAAGAAACTGACGCCTCGCCCAAGCCGACACCTGCTCAGGACAACACTTTTCTGGAAGAAAAAGCATTCCGATCCCGGATGGTTCTGGTGTTCGGCACCATCACCGACACACTGGCATCCGAGACCGTGCGCAAGCTGCTTACACTGGATGCTGAGTCTAGCGCGCCCATTACCCTGATCATTTCGTCTCCCGGCGGTCATCTCGAATCGGGGGATGCGATCCATGACGTAGCGCGCTTCGTTTCGTCGCCGGTCAACATGGTTGGCACCGGCTGGGTGGGCAGCGCTGCTACGCACCTCTATCTTGGCGCTCCTCGAGAACGCCGCTTCTGCCTGCCACAGACACGCTTTCTGATCCATCAACCCAGTGGCGGCGCTGGCGGCCCTGCCAGCGACATAGCCATCCAGGCCGCCGAAATCATCAAAGCCCGCGAACGCATCACTCAGGTCATTGCACGCGAAAGTGGCCAGCCGCTTGAGCGGGTGCGCGAGGATATTGAGCGTGACCTCTGGATGCCGGCGGAGGATGCCGTCATCTATGGCTTGGTATCTCGCATTATCAGCCGTCGCGAAGAATTGCCTGCTACTTGATGGTGCGCGCTGCCAATGTGAGCTCACTTGGAAACCAGCTGAAGCCGGGCTTCTGTCGCTTCCATTTGTTTAGCTGTTGCTCGTCATACTGCTCACAGCTGCAATTGACAGAGCCCTCTACAGATCTGCCTCACGCGCTGGTACATGAGAGCTCCATGCCATGTCGAGGGGGCTGACTTCATTCGGCAGCCCCATCACTCATCTAGGTTATTTTCGTGATGAGTTTGTCAGCCGCCGACGGTGGCTGAGTGAGCGTAGCTACGCTGGTCTAGTCGCCTCTGTCAGTTTCTGCCAGGGCCATGGGCATTATGAGGCTCTCCCTGCGCGCGTGAAGACGTAAATACCCTGATCCGCTACCAGGTTCTCACGGTCATAGCGTAGGGGCGGTTACTGACCCATATGCCGGAATTGCGTAGAGGAGGTGGCAGTATGTGTAGCGGTGTGGAGGTTCGAATTGGAGATCGAACTTCGAAAATCTATTATCAAACGGCGATGGCTGCGTTGCCTGTAAAGTTGCCAGGTGCTGGAGCCCTAGAATGGATTATCTGGGGGCGGCGTAAGGGGGAGGCTGGGAGTAGTCCGCAAGGAGGATGGGCGAGGCTTTCTACTATCGACTTGGGCACGTGGGAGGTCCTCCAGCCAATCCGCGCTCAGGCTATTGTGGAGCGCTTCATGCAGAACCAAGGCAGCGCGGGCTTAAGAGGGCGGCGACTTTCACAATGGATTGAAGTGCCTCTAGGTATGGCCATTGAATGCTTGGTAGTTGGCGAGGGCCAAAATCGACGCGCCTATGTCATTACCACCACCCCACCTCCCAAGTACAAATGGGCCAGGGACCACTGGCCGCTATTGGGTGAAGTGGAAGAGTGGCTTGCCCAGGAAGCGCCTTAGACGTAGTTGCCCTAAGACAGCGCTCCGGTGCGGGAGAGTTCGTCATTCTTCCGGGACAACGGAAATCGCCCCATTCTTTTCGATGATGGCGAACTTGATCTGATCGATCCGATCAATGCCCTGCTTCTCCCGCGCCGCTTCCAGAATGTCCTCCGTTTTTATCCGGGCAGCCTTGAGGCGGTTCTCTAATGGGCGCCCATGTTCGACGACGATTACAGGCGAGCCTTCGAGCCAGGTGTCGAATCTCTCTGATCGCCATTTGAGGTTGTTCAGGAAGATATCGATGGCCAGCAACGTGGCGATAACGAGTATGGCATTCGTGATCGAGAAATCATCGCCAAGTAGAGCTTGTTGAGTCGCTTCGCCGATGATCAACAACAGAACAAAATCAAAAATGGTCAGCTCAGATAGCGAGCGCCTCCCAGCCAACTTGAACAGTATCAGCAGAGCGAAGTAGATGGCGGCGGCCCTTAGCACAGCGTCCATGAGGCTTTCTCCTAGGGATAAATGAACTGAGCAAGATCGACCTTGGATGAGCCGTTGCTCACCTGAGATCGGTAAGGCCCAACCCCATCTGCCCGGAGCGAGAGATGAACACGCGCATATCCCTCTGCATCAGACCGAATATCCAAGCTAAGTCCGGTTCGCCTATGGGTGCTGACTTGATCAGGGGATGGCTGAATATTTTCGATGGTGGTGCCTTCAAGCATCTCCCCAGACAGATCAATGCGCTGCATCTCCCCTGGGTTGCCTCGAACGCTGATCACCATGGTGAAGGTCGCTCCATTGCGAAGAAACCGTTCGTACTCAACCGTTAGGTTTCCATTCGGGCTTACTGCCGTGGCCGAGCTCAACGGCCCACGTGAAAACGCGCCCAGCAGCGTCAGCACCATGATTCCGAGCAGAATCCAGCCACCGGCCCGCTCCAATTTCCACTGCACCCTCTGGACGCCTATGTGCTCCCGCACAGGGTGAGTTCTGTTTCGCATTTCGTCCGCGTCGAACCTAAGCAAGCTCATTGGCTACTCTCCCCATGCTCCGGCAAGCCCTGCTGGAGCATGCTCAGTTACCGGAAGGTGAGATTTCCAGCGAACTTCACTTATCGAGCGTCGCGGCTTGGTTACCGCCTTGCTCGGCAATCTGGGTCAACTTCTCGTCGGTAGACTTTTCCTCTGCCAACGTTTCCTTCAGCAACTGCACTGCCGCATTTTTCAGACCCAGATGCTTGGCCATCGCGATCAACGTGCCGTACCCAGAAATCTCGTAGTGCTCTACCTTCTGAGCGGCCCCGATCAGACCTGCGTCTAGAACTGGGCCCTTGTCGATCTCATCAATGAGTTCCTTGCCTTCTTCGATCAGCCCTTCCATGGCGACGCATTTCATGCGCTTGAGCTTGAAACCGGTGATCTCAACAACTTTGTCGATCCGTTCAATCTGTCCTTGGGTTTCTTCAAGGTGAGCCTGAAATGCCTGACTGAGCAGCGGATTGGTTGAGGCCCTGGCCATTTTGGGAAGCGCGCGAGTGATCTGTTTTTCCGCGCTGTAGATGTCGGAAAGCTCGTGGATGAAAAGGTCTTCAATGGTCTTGCGAGCCATGACTTGTCTCCGAATGGATGCATGTTCAAGGACGGGTGTCCCTGAAGGGTCGACAGGTCGCTTCGACGGGGAGTTCAGGTCTTTGCTCGCAGATAAAATAATGAAGCAGAACGGCAAATCAGTAGCTGTCGAAGCAGGCCGACCGATAGCTCAGCGATTCATTGAACAGCCGGCTTGCACGCTTTCTCCAATCTCATGGGAGCCATCTCTCGGCTCCGATCGAGGTGAATCATGAATACGACACAGCAAGCGAACCCGCAGGGCCCCAATGATCCAAACGACCCGATTCCGCCAGTAGAGCCAGGGATTACCCCTGACGATAGTAGTGGCCAACAGAAGAGGAGCGCCCAGAGGACTGGCGAGATCCGAATGATCCAGGCACCGAGCAGCCCAGCAATCCCGACGAAGGTGATCCGCTGAACGCTCCCGACTAGGTAACCCCACTTGAAAGCCCGGCTAAGGCCGGGTTTCTGTCACTTCTATTGCTTGGCCTTGACGCATGAAGGAGAGGCGCAACGGACTGCTGCAGGTCGAGTCACGCCTGGTGCTTCTCCAAGGTATCTGACGCAAATCAGTGCTCCGGCAGGTATCGGAAGCTGCCACAGCGGCTGCAGCATTGGCACAGGACAGTTTCTTTGCCCATGAGGGCGATCTCGCCCGCGGACCAGGTACAACCAGTGATTAAGCATCGAATAGTCATATTGGCCTCCATTGGCCTCCATTGGCCCGGTGGCCGCAGCACCTGTTCAATCAGCCGACCTTGGTCGGGAGAAGAAGGTTCTAATCAAATTCTGACCGGTAGGAGCGTGAGCTACAGACGCCACGACTTCAGCGCTTCGTCGCCGATGCGCTGAAGCGAAACCGCCCGGTAAAGCTCAGGCGAACTGGCTTGTGCGCCGCCCGTCCAGCTCTGTGAACTCCCGCGTCGCCCCCTTCCTCGATAAAGGACTTGCCCACCGACGAGGACCACCCCCATGCGAGCACTCACCTACCACGGCAGTCACGACGTGCGCGTCGAGACCGTCGCCGACCCGGTCATGCTGGCCGACGACGACATCATCCTGCGGGTGACCGCCACCGCCATCTGCGGCTCCGACCTGCACCTGTACCGGGGCAAGATCCCGCAGGTGAAGGACGGCGACATCTTCGGCCACGAGTTCATGGGCGAAGTGGTCGACGCCGGCCCGGCGGTGACCCGGGTGAGCAAGGGCGACCGGGTGGTGGTGCCCTTCGTCATCGCCTGCGGTACCTGCTTCTTCTGCGCCATGGACCTGCACGCCGCCTGTGAGACCACCAACCCCGGCCGCGGCGCCATTCTCAACAAGAAACAGATTCCCTCCGGCGCCGCGCTGTTCGGCTACAGCCACCTGTATGGCGGCCTGCCCGGCGGCCAGGCGGAATACGTGCGCGTGCCCAAGGCCAACGTCGGGCCGATGAAGGTGCCGGGCACCCTGCAGGACGAGCAGGTGCTGTTCCTCAGCGACATCCTGCCCACCGGGTACCAGGCGGCGGTCAACGCCGGCATCCGCCCGGGCAGCAGCGTGGCCATCTACGGCGCCGGCCCGGTCGGGCTAATGGCCGCCGCCTGCGCGCGGCTGCTCGGCGCCGAGCAGATCTTCATGGTCGACGAATCGCCCTACCGCCTGGAGTTCGCCCGCCAGACCTACGGCGTCATCCCGATCGACTTCGACCAGGTGGACGACCCGGCCGAAGCCATCATCGAGCGGACCGCCGGCCACCGCGGCGTGGACGCGGCCATCGACGCGGTGGGCTTCGAGGCCAAGGGCAGCACCACCGAGACCATCCTCACCACTCTCAAGCTGGAGGCCAGCAGCGGCAAGGCCCTGCGCCAATGCATCGCCGCCGTGCGCCGCGGCGGCACGGTGAGCGTGCCGGGGGTCTATGCCGGCTTCATCCACGGCTTCCTGTTCGGTGACGCGTTCGACAAGGGCCTCACCTTCAAGATGGGCCAGACCCACGTGCAGCCGCTGCTGCCGACGCTGCTGGAGCATGTCGAGCGCGGCGAGCTGAAGCCGGACGTGATCATCAGCCACCGCCTGCCGCTGGAGCAGGCGGCGGAAGGCTACAAGATGTTCGACAAGCAGCAGGACGACTGCCGCAAGGTGGTGCTGCGGCCATGATGACCGCCGCTCACTTGCTGTGCTCCGGCGAGGACGGCGGATGGGCCATGCCACGCGGGCCGAAGATGCCCCACAGGACCAGGCCGAGTACTGGGAACAGCGCGATGCCCAGCGACCACAGGGCCTTGCTCTCCACGCCCTTGTCGCTGCGGTACACGCTGACGATGGCCCACAGGTCGAGCAGGATGATGATGACGCCGAGGGCGATGAACAGAAGAGTGAATTCGCCGAGCATGTCGAGGTTCCTCCACGGGGGTGTTTCTGTTGTGGCCGCATCCCCGGCCCGCGGTTCAGGTGAAATCGATCCGAACGGCGGCGCGCTACATGCCTCGAATGCTGCAGCCCGCCAACTATGGCCGATACAGATTAAGCAAGTGCTGTTTGATCTAAGACCTTTCGGAAGCCGCTTTACGGAGACACAAGCGACCATTCATCGAGGTTTTCCTAGCGAGGCGTGATTGAGACAGGCAATCGTGCCTGTTCGATAGGAGATTCCAAGATGAGCAACAACCCTGGCAATTTCGCGAATGATCGGCAAAAGGCTTCCGAAGCTGGCAAGAAAGGTGGTCAGAGCAGCGGGGGCAATTTTGCCAATGACCGTGCAAAGGCCTCTGAAGCAGGCCGCAAAGGAGGGTCAAAACAGCCACCGGCGGGGGGGTAGCTAAGTGAACTGTATGGAGGGAGGCCCAACATAGGCCTCCTTTCTTAAGAGTCGAGTCGAGGCCATTTCGGAACGCTCTGACGCCAGCCTCAATTGCCTATTTGGGCACATGCCACTCACCAAAATGCGCAGTAGGAAATCCCTAGCCGACATGTGGCGCTACTGCCTATCTTCTCGGGAAAGCCAAAACTGCTACTGCTAGATTCCCCAGGGCCGGGAGCTAGGCACCCGGCTTTCCGCGATATCATCCTAACGATGATTCGGATGGTGCATTAAACTGGGCAGGCCTTACGTTATATGCGCCGCCCGGTACACCCAGCTCGTTGTCCATATTGCGTTGCGGACCAGAGGTAGTCGGGGTTGGGTGGCTTGAGACTCGCGCCAACGAGCTCTTCATAGCGCAGTGCCCGGTTAGGCCGCGCTTCACCGCGAGTAGCGAGGCCGCTATTTCTAGAAATCCGCTGACTCCGCCGCGCTTGAAGCCATTTCCAACCCCTGCGATTCCGACGGCCAGCGATAACGCTCGTTCCCAGCCAGTGACATTTTGTTCGCTCATGGATAATCCTCTCGGTTCATGGTGCCGCTAGTGCGTGTGATGAAGGCCTGCTGCGCGTGCAAGCCAAGCTTAAAGAGTGACTACTGGGCGCTCGTCATAGTTCGAGTGCCAAGTAGCGACAGTACTCTCGATGCGACCGATTGCAGGGCCGTTACTCGTGCAGTGGAAAGCTTGGCGCGCAAGCGGGCGAGAGCTGATTACTAGGCGGCTCTCGCCGATAGATCATTTACGGCTGCGTCGGGGGCTTTTGGGCTTCGGTGGCGTGACACTGGACTCCATTCCTCCGCTGAACGACTCTGGATCATCTTTTTGATGTCGTTCAGCTTGCAGTTGCTTCCGGGCCTGTTGCCAGAACTCATCAGCAAAGCCCTCAGGGCGGCCGTTCTTCTCCCACAGCGCATAGGCACGCTCACGTATCTCGTAATCATTTGTCATGCTGAGGCTCCTTCATTGGACTATCTACGGTGCTAGGTGAGTTCCGGCTCCAGTCCTGAACAGTGACCTTCAATTACCTCTCGAAGTTGAAGGCAATAGCTTGAGCGGTCACCATGAAAATGAGTCACTGCTTTTTTTCGAGCGATCTCTGATAGTGGTCGCGGTAGGCACTCGTAACGCCACGATGGGTATCCGAGCAGACAGCCGGAGCCTTGCGCTCCGTCGTGGCGTTTGAGGTGTTCGTAGAGCGATTGGAAGTAGGAGAGAAGAATGCGCCGCTTGGCTTTCAGCTGAAGCTGCTCCTGCTCTTCTGCCTAAGTAGCACGAGGTCAACAAGTTCTATCTCACACGCTTCCAGCCACTGTTCCGCTGAGAGATTCCCTAACGGGCGAGGCGGCTCTTGGTGGTATGCGTTCATGATCACGTGCCAAGCCACGGCTCTGAGGTTTGGAACAGTGGCTGCTCGCAATTCAACTCTGCCTTCGACGCCTTCGGCTGTTTTATAGATGACCATCCAGTCCATCATCGCGCGTCCTCCCTCGCCATTGGGCTAAGGAGTAGTGTCCACTTCTATGGTGGCAAGGGGCCAGAATTCAGATTTTTGAAGAGAACTGCCGCTTACTTAATAGTGACACCGCAATTGATGCTCACATTCACTTGTTGCTCGGACTATCTAACGAAGCGGTAAAAGATAGAGCTGAAGGTATTCCTGCGCTTAGGCTTGTTAGCGAGTTCAGGTAAGAGGCTCGCTTGGTCTTGGCCGGTTTCTGCCCCTTACGAACGGCTACAAGGGGCGACTTAAGGTCACGACTGGCAGAGGTATAGCCATCCTTGGAAATTGCTGCCAGCTATTGCCTTAAATCGCGGAGATGTTCTTGGATCAGGAGATTGGCCAGATTGTGAGGTATCGCGTTTTGATGCTGTCACAAGTCAGCCTAGCTGCTAGCGAATAATCCCTGCGGTGAGTTCAGGAGGCCAGCATACTCCCAAGGAGTCCTCCGGCTATCGCACAGCCCAGCACCACGAGCCAGGGTGGCAGTTTCCAATACATCAGCGCCACTAGCGCCAGCAGAGCCATACCGAAGTCCTGCGGGGTGTGGATGGCGCTAGTCCATACGGGCTGATATAGCGCTGCCAACAGCAGTCCCACCACTGCGGTATTGATGCCGGCCAGAGCAGTCTGGGCGCGCGGACTACGGCGTAGTTGCTCCCAGAATGGCAGCGAACCAGCCACCAGCAGAAAGGACGGCAAGAAGATTGCCAGCAGGCAGATCAGCCCACCCAACCAGCCTGAAGGCGCACCTTGCATGGATGCGCCAAGAAACGCCGCAAAAGTGAAGAGCGGCCCTGGAACGGCCTGAGCCGCGCCATAACCGGCAAGGAATATCTGGTCATCTACCCAGCTGGTGTGCACCACCTCGGCTTGCAATAGCGGCAACACCACGTGGCCACCGCCGAATACCAAGGAGCCCGCACGGTAGAACGAGTCCACAATTGCCAGAGTTCTGTCAGGGAATAGCACCGCCAGCGACGGTAGGCCGATCAGCAGAGTGAAGAACACCGCAAGCCAGATCAGGCCAATGCGGGGGGGTAGTTTGATCGGTAAAGGTTCGTGTGCATCCCCTTGTGAAGGTTTGAGCAGCAACAGTCCCGCTACTGCCGCCAACACGATGACGCCGAGTTGTCCCCAGGCAAACGGTATGGCTAGAGCCAGGCAGGTGGCGACGGCCATGATGGAGATCCGCAGAGCATCCGGGCAGAGGGTGCGCCCCATACCCCAAACAGCTTGGGCGACTACCGCTACAGTCATAACCTTGAAGCCGTGCAACACCCCTGCAGGAAAGACATTCGCGTAGCTGGCAATTCCGAGTGCAAACAGGATCAAAGCTATTGCTGAAGGCAGGGTGAAACCTAGCCATGCAGCCAGCGCGCCTGGATACCCAGCCCTTGAAAGGCCAAGGGCTATTCCAACCTGAGTACTCGCCGGCCCCGGCAGGAACTGGCAAAGCGCAACTAGGTCGGCATAGCTGCGCTCGCTCAACCAACTCCGACGGTTGACGAACTCATCCCGAAAGTACCCTAGATGCGCAATAGGGCCGCCGAAAGAGGTCAGACCAAGACGGAGAAAAATCAGGAAAACGCACCATGGACTGTGGTCGTTGATCATACAGCCTCTCGAAAACCATTAGTTTGCAGGATGCTCATGACAAGTAGGTGCTTACACTCAGTGGATGGTTTGGCTGGCTTCCAGATCGACGATGATGCCGACTTCGAGTTGATTGAGTAGGCGTAGAGCGCAGGGCCTCCGAGAGCTGCTGCCCATTGGGAACCTGGAAGCGTCAGAGAGATATTCTTCTGGGCTTTGCGCTCAGGGGCGGCTTTATCGAGAGTATCCAGATATTCACGAACTGGACGACTGATCGAGATGTGTGACCAATCTGCCTCGTAGCCGGAACCACACGCTACAGATCGGCATTGGCCTTGATCAAACTGGCGTCGACAGCGAAGCCTTCACCACCGACCAGGCGCTCTCCGACGTAGTGCGCCAACACCTTCTCGAATATGAAGCGCAACGTGTCGTTGTCGCGGAAGCATGCATGACGGCTCTTCGAGAAGATTGAGTGATCGGGCACTGCATCCTCTGTCACAGCGGAACAAATTGAGACCTGTTCGTCGTTTATGGCATGGGCGAATTGTTGAGGTCAGCCCGTTCGGGTGAAATCCTCCCACTTGAATATGGCCTAGCTGGATGCGATGGCCTGCTGGAGCTTGCAGGGAGGCGGGCAGATGAATCGAGTCCTCAATGTCACCACGGTATTCGGTGGCGATGCGCTGCGCTTTTCGACCCTGAACGGCCACGAGGAAATCTCCCGGCTGTTCGACATGACGCTGGTCATGAAGAGCGAGCAGAAGGGCCTGGACCCCCAGGCGATCCTGGGCACCCCGGTGACGGTGGAGATCGAGCTGGCCGGCGGTGCGCGGCGCCACATCAACGGCCAGTGCGAGCAATTCGCCCTGGTCGGCAAGGAAGGCCGCCACTACCTCTACCAGGCCCGA
>NZ_JAOCCV010000054.1:0-19085 GCF_029840585.1 Pseudomonas sp. GD03875
ATAGCGGACATTGAGAAGCAACCTCGGATGGGGCTGCTAGGCGAGGTGATAGATCACCCTCTTGATGCTCATGTAGTCGCCCTAACTGCCGCTCACGACAGGCAGAATTCGGCCTGCAATGAGCGTTTACTATCAACATTGTAATTTTGGTCTCATGCTCTCGTTAGCGGCGCCTTCGTACTCTGACCACATCACTGCAGCGCAGTGACCTTCTTTCGACAGAGTACTCAGGTAGCCAATATGAAAATTCAAACGCTCGCTCTCGCCACTGTTCTGGCAATCACCTCCACTGCGACGTTCGCCAAGGGTGATGGCTATAACAAGTCTCACGAGGCAAGAATGCGTTTTCGCGAGAACCAGGAGAAGATCCACGGCAAGAAGCAACAAGCAGAGCCTCAGCTCAAGACAAGCAAGGCCAACGCGAAGCCTCAAACCGAAGATAAATGATCTCTCTCAACATAAAAAAGGCGCCCACAAGGCGCCTTTTTTATTGCCGCACTAGACCTTCAAAAAACCCAAAGCGCAGCTAAGAACAGATCTCGATGTTGCCAGGAGGGTCCACTTGCACCGTAGCATGCTCAATCGAATGCCGTGTTCTTAAGCGCTCCCCAATAAGAGGAGGTAAGGACAAGGGATCTGCACCCGGCATCGGCACGACGTGAACAGTCGCTATACGAGTTTCATCCGTAAGAGTCCAAGCATGGAAATGCCCAACCTCCGCAATGCCCGGCAAGCTCCGGAGATCATCTAGCACCTCTGCAGCATCCATCCCCCGCGGAGTCGCCTGCAGTAGCACCTGGATGGACTCAGAAACCAGTCCCCAAGCAGACTTAACCACCAAGAGAGCTACAAGAACGGACAGAATCGGGTCGAGTACTGTCCAGCCGGTAAGCATGATGCCGATGGCAGCCGCAATAGCGCCTACCGAGCCCAGGAGGTCGCCCAGCACATGGAGAAATGCACCTCGCAAATTAGCGTCGTCTTGGCTTCCCATACGCAAGATTAGGAAGCCGGCGATATTGACCAGCAGCCCTATCACCGCCACCACCAGCATGGGGCCGGCAAGTACCTCCGTCGGCTCGCGAAATCGATCTACAGCCTCCCAAACGATCCACGAAACCAATACTAGAAGCGCTGCTCCATTGGCGAGCGCCGCCAGTACACGTACGCGATGGAAGCCATAGGTTCGGGTAGCGTCTGCTGCGCGTGAAGCCACTCGATATGCAATCAACGCAAGCAGCAAAGCAGCTGCATCCGAAACCATGTGACCGGAGTCGGCGATTAGTGCTAGAGAGCCCGATAGCCAGCCCCCGACAGCCTGAATCAAGGCATAACTTGCCGTTAGGATGAATACGAAGCGAATGCGCCGTACGTTCCCTTCCGTGACAGAGGGAGCATGGTCATGCCCCTCATGGCCATGATCATGATCGCTGTGACCATCATGATCATGGTTATGCTTTTCGCCTTCAGGCTGCGCCATCGTTCACTCCATCTTAATCGCCGTGAGGGGCTGCTAGTGGCCGCTGCTAACAGTAGGAATGGCTTGATCTTCGTCAACATCCTCATCCTTGCGGTGTACCCACTGGTATAGGGCCGGCAACACCAACAGGGTCAAAGCAGTTGATGACAAGATGCCGCCAATTACCACTGTAGCCAACGGCCGCTGCACTTCGGCACCAGTCCCGGTAGCCAATGCCATTGGGACAAAGCCAAGCGATGCCACAAGCGCCGTCATCAACACAGGACGCAATCGTGTGAGGGCACCTTCGGTGATTGCCATCGATAGCGGTCGACCTTCTTCTCGTAGATTGCGGATGAAGGAAATCATTACCAGCCCGTTAAGCACCGCGACTCCAGAGAGGGCAATAAAGCCAACCCCCGCCGAGATGGACAATGGGATGTCTCGCAGCCATAGAGCCATCACACCACCTGTGAGTGCGAACGGAATACCCGTAAATACGACCAGCCCATCCTTCAGATTGTTGAACATCATGAAGAGCAAGGTGAGCACCAGTAATAGCGCCACAGGTACCACAATCTGTAGACGCTTCGCAGCAGACTGAAGCTGCTCGAACTGCCCACCCCATGTGGTCCAGTAACCCGCGGGAATCTTCACGTCCTGGGCAAGACGGTTGCTTGCCTCCGACACGAACGAGCCGATGTCTCGGCCTCGTACGTTGGCGCTGACCACTACTAGACGCTTGCCATTCTCACGGCTCACCTGATTTGGACCGAGCACTAGGTCCAGGCTGGCAACTTCAGACAGCGAAATGAACCCGATCTGGCCACTACTTGCAGCAGGCACAGGAATTAGAAGCCTCGACAGGCCATCAATATCCGTGCGCAAGTTATCTGCAAGCCGCACCACCATATCGAAGCGACGATCGCCCTCAAACAGAGTGCCCGCACGCTGCCCTCCGACAGCCACCGCAATGGTGTCTTGGATATCCCCAACGTTTAAGCCGAAACGAGCTGCCTTATCACGGTCGATATTGATGGTAAGGACTGGTAGGCCCGAGGTCTGTTCTACCTTGACCTCCGAAGCACCTGGGATCTTCTCCAGCACTTCAGAAATTTCAGTAGCTGTAGCGTTGAGCGTGTCCATGTCGTCGCCGAAAACCTTCACTGCCACGTCGCTCCGGACTCCGGAGATCAGCTCGTTGAAGCGCAGTTGAATCGGTTGCGATAGCTCGTAATTGCTACCTGGAAGCGATGCACTTGCACGTTGCAGATCAGCGATTAGGTCTTCCCGGGACTTATCGGGATCTGGCCATTCGCTTTTCGGTTTCAGCATGACGTAGGCATCAGAGATGTTCGGCGGCATCGGGTCTGCAGCGATTTCCGCTGTTCCGGTTCGCGCAAACACCCGCTCGACCTCTGGAACCTTCTCCAGAATTACTTGCTCGAGCCGACTCTGCATTTCCACAGATTGCGACAGGCTGGTACCTGGCACTCGTAGAGACTGCAGCGCGAAATCGCCTTCACTCAAACTCGGCACGAACTCACTGCCCATACGGCTGGCGAGCACACCCGAAAGCAGCACGACGCTGAAGGCGCTTATGAACACCATGGTGCGATTGCTCATCACCCACGCAAGCACAGGCTCATAGCCTCGCTTAGCTGCACGCATCAGAGCGTTCTCTTCTTCCTTCACTTTGCCTGTAATGAACAGCGCAATGGCTGCCGGCACAAAGGTAACCGAGAGGATCATCGCCCCGAGCAGGGCAATAACCACAGTGAAAGCCATTGGGTGGAACATTTTCCCTTCAACGCCGGTGAGCGCGAAGATCGGCAGGTAGACCACCATGATGATCAACTGGCCAAAGATCAGTGCACGACGAGCCTCTTTAGATGCTGCGAACACCTCATGCAACCGCTCGGAGCGAGTCAGTAGCCGCCCGTGGTGCTGCTGGGCATGAGCCAGACGGCGGATTGAGTTCTCAACGATTACCACAGCTCCATCCACGATGATGCCGAAGTCCAATGCTCCCAAGCTCATCAAGTTGGCGCTCACCTTGTTGGAGAACATGCCCGTAAAGGTGAACAGCATCGACAACGGAATAACCATGGCGGTGATAAGTGCCGCACGAATGTTCCCCAAGAAGAGGAACAGGATCGCGATCACCAAGATCGCACCTTCGATGAGGTTCTTCTTAACCGTGGAGATGGCCTTGTCGACCAGATTGGTGCGGTCATACACCGTGACTGCCACCACACCCTTCGGCAGGGTTCGGTTGATCTCTGCCAGTTTGGTAGCCACAGCTTGCGATATCGCACGACTGTTCTCACCAATCAGCATGAAGACCGTACCGAGTACCACCTCTCTCCCATTTTCCGTAGCCGCTCCTGTGCGCAGCTCTCGACCGATCTGAACCTCTGCGAGCTGCTTTACACGGATCGGAGTGCCATCGACGTTACTAACGATAATGTTGGCAATGTCGTCCGCACTGGCCACCTGGCCAGGAGCACGAATGAGCAGCTGCTCTCCACTTCTCTCGATGAATCCCGCACCGACGTTGGCATTGTTCCGCTCAAGAGCGGTGATCAAGTCCGCAAGCGTCAGCTTGTATGCAGCCAGGCGCTTAGGGTCAGGGGCAATTTGGAATTCCTTTGTAAAGCCGCCGATGGTATTGATCTCGGCAACCCCAGGTACGTTGCGTAGCTGAGGCTTGATGATCCAGTCCTGGATCACCCGCAGATCAGTAGGCGTATAGGTGCTTCCATCCTCCTTACGCGCATCCGGCTCGGCTTCAACCGTCCACATGAAGATCTCACCAAGGCCGGTTGAAATTGGCCCCATGGTTGACTCCACGCCTTCAGGAAGCTGCTCCCTTGCACTCTGCAGTCTCTCGTTAACTAGCTGGCGCGCGAAGAAGAGGTCGGTGCCATCGGCAAAGATGACCGTCACCTGGGAGAACCCAGAGCGTGAAAGAGAGCGGGTTTGCTTCAGATGAGGCAACCCTGCCATCGCAGTCTCAATGGGGAAAGTGATGCGCTGCTCTGTTTCCAGAGGCGAGTATCCAGCCGCCGCGGTGTTTATCTGAACCTGGACGTTCGTGATGTCAGGTACCGCGTCAATTGGAAGCTTCTGATAGCTGTATACACCTAGGCCCGCCATCGCAAGGACAGCAAACAGCACAAGTGCACGCTGCTCGATAGCGAATTGAATAATGCGCTCAAACATAAGGGGACTCTCAACAAGACCTGTCAGTGGGCGTGATCAGCAGAGCCCTTACCGAGCTCCGACTTCAGAATGAAGCTCCCCGCTGATGCGACCTGCGCACCTGCTGACAGACCTTTAGAAATTTGAATGAAGCCATCGCTGCTGAGCCCTAACTCAACGGGCTGTGCTACGAAGCCATCGTCGACACGAACGAACACCGTGGGGTTTTCATCGATTGTCTGCACCGCAGCAGTAGGCACTACAACGCCGGCCTCACTCGTCTCGGAGGCAAACTGCACAGAGACAAACAGGCCAGGACGCCACCCACCATCGGGGTTCTCAATAACTGCACGTGCCACAGCCGTCCGGGTTTGCTCACCGAGCAGGCTTCCGACGTAAGAGACCTCGCCTGAGACCTCAGTGCCCAGCTCGGCAGCAGTGACGCTAACCTTCGTACCGACCTGAACTTTGTTGAGGTCCTTAGGGGCAACGTTGAAAGTTGCCCAAACACGATTCAGATCGGAAATGGTGAAAGCGCTGGTCGATTCACTGACCACCTCGCCACGCACCAGGTGCTTCTCAACGACCATCCCATCAAATGGCGCCACCAACTCGTAGCGGTTGCCGCCTGAGATTGCGCTCACCCCACTCAAGGTCTGCATCTTCTGCCGAGCATTGGCTAAAGCTATCTCAGCCTCTTGGAGTGCCTGCCTTGCCGCAAGGTAGTCTTGCTCAGCAGATATCTTGTCTTCCCAGAGTTGGCGCTCACGTTCAAATGTGGTTTTTGCAAGCTCTGCCCTGCGCTGAGCACCTGCAAGCTCACTGCGCAGGTCCGAGATTTGCTGACTGGCGATGACAGCCAGCACCTGCCCCTTTTTCACACGCTCCCCAAGATTTACCTGGACACTCTCGACAACACCGGCCGCACGAGGCACTACGTGCGCCGTGTGGTCCTCATCAAATCGAATCTCTCCAGGAAGAGAGATCATCGAGCCCAAGGTTCGAGGCTGAGCCTGCGCCAACTCAATTCCGGCAGCCTTCATCTGGTCGGCATTAATCTCAAGCACACCCTCACGCTTTTCATAGACAAAGTCGTAGGAGCGCTCTGTAGTACTGACTTTGATTTGCGCATCAAAGAAATGGGGCTCAGCAATGCCCGCATCACTCATGTACGCCTTGCCACCCGACCTGAAACTGTACGTGCTCACCTCTCCAGTCGGACGTTGCACCTCCAGAGACACTCGGTTTGCAGCCGTCGGGCTAATAGCAACTCCTTGCGAGCTCAGGTAGATCGACATTGGCGCAGACCCATCCGCACTCTCAGGTGCAACCAACTCAACGGTGAAACCTTCCTGAGTAAAAAGCTGGCCTCCGTTCGGACCACGCGTGGCTTTAGTCTTTTCCCCACCCGCACTCTCAGAGTCGTGGTCGGACTCCTCGCCCCCGTGGGCGTGCCCACCGTCCTGCTGACTTTCGGTGTGGCTTCGCTCTTGGAGCAAATACACCCCCGCACCACTGAGACCAACGGCAATAACAGCCGCAATGGCCAGGGTTAACTTCTTGCTCATAGAAACTCCTGATGTAACGCAGACATCACCCAGCATCGAGGGAGTTCAGGGCCGCACTGAATGCGCGAAGACCCCAGATCCACTCCGAGCGATCTGCGAAGTGAACTAGGGTTTGGGGGCGGCCAAGGTATCGCCGTAGATTCGCTCGATTTGCACCCAAGAGTTCGTAGCGCTGCCGAGGGCCGCTACATACTGGTTGCGTGCTCCGATCAGCGTTCGCTGAGCGTCGAGCACTTCAATGAAACCGAACTTGCCCATCTCGAAGCCGCGGGTAGCGCTGTCTACTGCACTCTTTGCAGAGGGCAGAATGTCTTTGTTGAACGAGTCGATTTCTTCCGAAGCAGTGCGCCACAGATCCACGGTCTGCTGAACACTGGCCTGCATTCGAAGCAAGGTGGCATTACGAGAGTCGCGGGCCTGATCGGCACGTCGCGCAGCTGCGTAAACATTCCCCTGGTTCCGGTTGAATAAGGGGATAGGCATCGAAAGCCCTACTAGATTTACTCGCTCACGATCTGCAGCGCTGTATTGGCTCCCTACGCTGATGCTGAGATCAGGAATGCGTTGGGCCCTTTCCACTCCGTAAGAAGCATCCTGCTGAGCAATATTCAACGTCGCTAAGCGCATCTCGGGGGTGTTCTCCAATCCCTCCAACAACTCCTGCAGTGCAGGTGGAGTAGGGATGCCTGAGGCATCTCCCTCCACGGCAACCTGACCTGCGGCAGAGTCAGCCCCCATTGAGGCTTTAAGCAGGGCTTGGGCATTAACCAATTCTGCACGAGCGCGCTTCAGCTCAAGTCGAACCTCAGAGAGCTGCACGCCTGCTCGAGTAGCCTCGATGGGAGAGGCACTTCCGGCTCGAACACGGCCTTGAGCGATCGTCATGCCTCTTTCAGCAAGATTCATTGACTCGGACGCTAGGTCGACACGCAGCTGCGAAAGCAGTACGCCGTAAAACCCCTGGATCACCTCAGCGCGAAGTGCGTTTCGTGCTCGCTCTACTTCCACTTGAGCAGCATCAATGCCTCGATCAGCCAGCTCGATCCGAGCGCCGCGCTTTCCACCCAGCTCAATCGGCTGGGTTAGCTGTACGGTGGTGGTTCGGGTGTCGCTTCTGGTGTCCTCCATCTCCCACGAGATCTCTGGGTTTTGGAACAAACCCGCTTGAGTCCTTTCTCCTTGAGAAATGGGGACATTCCAATTGGCTGCAGCCAGTTCGGGATTGTTCTCTGCCGCAATACGCAGAGCCTCGTCTAAAGAAACGCCAGATGGGACCGCCAATGCCTGCTGCATGGTCCCGAGCATCAGTAGAAGAGCCACCGACAAAGACCCCACTCGGGAGTTGCCAGCACTGTTAGCGCGCATCCTCAAAACTAAATCCTCCACGGAAATCCTATGACCGCGGTGCTAGCTCCTCCAAGCCATGGAGAGTTGCATCCGTCATGGGTGATAAATTTTCCGAGCAGAATTTAGTGCACTGGCCATATCGCCACGGTGACCAGAGAATTACAAATACGTAATCAAGATCAATGAGTGAGATGTAATACAGTTACCAAAACCCGCTGTTAGCAGATAAACAAACTGACACAACTTCTTACACCTCAGAGCAAGCAAAGCCAGAGACACCGGGCTTTACAGCAGCTCATGCGTCACCGCGCCGCACCATATCCCCTTGACCCTGTAGTGACTACAGCCTTTAGGCTTAACTCACATTCTGGATGCAAGCATCACTATCTCAATCCGGCGAAATTACAAAAGCAGCGCCATATTTCAGGCAATCTATATGCGTATCTTAGTCGTTGAAGATGAAGTTAAAACTGCCGAATACCTCCATCAGGGACTGAAGGAAAGTGGATATCTCGTTGATAACGCGTCAACGGGAAAGGATGGAATCCATCTAGCAAATCAATTCGACTACGACTTGATCATGCTTGATGTAAATCTTCCAGAAATTGACGGCTGGGGAGTCTTAGAAAGAATACGAAATGAGAACACCGAGACAAAGATAATGATGCTGTCAGCAAGAGGGCGACTGGCTGATAAAGTCAAAGGTCTAGACTTAGGGGCAGACGACTATCTGGTCAAACCATTTGAATTTCCAGAATTGCTTGCTCGCACCAGGACATTACTTAGGCGGGGTAACAAAGTCGCTATTTCAGATAAGCTTAAGGTAGCGGATCTAGAGCTAGATCCTAGCCGCCATCGCGCCTATCGTGGCGACACGAAGATCAACCTTACCCCCAAGGAGTTTTCCCTACTTCATCTGCTCATGAGACATACCGGCGAGGTTCTCTCTCGGACGCAGATTATCTCACTAGTATGGGATATGAACTTTGACTGCGACACAAATGTAGTCGAAGTTTCAATCCGGAGGCTTAGGGCCAAGATCGATGATGCGTTCGAGAATAAATTGATTCATACCTTACGAGGCGTGGGTTACACCCTTGAAGAGCGGGACTAACAAATCACAATGGCTCTACTCACTCAGTAGAGCCACTGCTTAATCACTCACTTGTTATTGCGGCACTGGCCCTGAACAAGATAGCGAATAGTATAAAGCTCGCCCTGTGAGTCCTCATAAGTCATCAGCTTGCTGACATTTCCGCAGTGACTTATCGTTGGGGTCATGTACACAACCTTCGCCACATCGAGCTTCATGCCGTACTTATAATCAACGGGCTGAGGCGTTGTCTTCCCAGTGCTTGCGGCATAGCGCTCTGCCGCCTGCATACTTTCCTGTTCTATCTCCTGCTTAACGCCATCAGGAAGATCGACAGAAAATGCATTAGCGCTTTGCAGCGCAAAAGATGCGACCACAGCAGTCAGGTACTTGATAGGCTTCATGGCAATTCCTCATAAGAACTTACGCTACTGTATCTCGCCAGCACTTACTGGAAGATGACGAGATAATTACGATCATGAAACTTATGAAAAATAAAAAAGGCGCCCATCTCTGAGCGCCTAGGATTCACCTCTTCCAAAGGAGCACTAAGCTTCAAAGGTGAATAACATAAGGCCTCGGGACTCCGCCAAGAGCTGGCCAAAGCCTTATATGTCCAAGTAACATTTGCAGATCCAATCTATCTGACCACTACTAACAGGAACATGATTGGAAAATTACAAATTTGACAAGTTGGGCATCTGCATCCACAGGTGCCCACACTTAGTCGAAATTTAGAGCACGCTCAGCGGGTACTCGACGATGAGTCGGAATTCGTCGAGATCCGACTCATACTGCGTGGCTCGAGTGTTGGCCTGCCGAATCCGGAACGACATATCCTTGAGCGAACCGGTCTGAACCACATACTTCGCCTCGATGTCCCGCTCCCAGCGCTTCTGATTGGTCAAAGGATTTCCCGCATCATCGCGACGCATATAGACGTCGTTTGCATTGGAGTAATCCGCATCAGTGCCCTTGCCGTAGCGAGTCATGAACGACAGGCCAGGGATGCCGTATGCCTGCATGTTCAGGTCGTAGCGCACCATCCAGGAGCGCTCCTTGGGCGAATTGAAATCGGTGTATTGAATGGAGTTGTCGAGATAGATCGAGTCTGCCTGACGCAGATAGTCGAAATCGTCGTCGCCGTTGTTGCGCTGATGCGAAAGTGTGACGGTATGTCCGCCAAACTGGACGCCAACCTTTGCGCTCCAGATGTTGTTGTTGAGTTCTCCCAGGAGCTTCTTACCTTCGTCCTGAGCGTTGTAGTAGTTGAACCCGGCTATCAATGCCACGTCGTCGTTGAGAGGCTGAGTCAGAGAGGTACCGAAGTAATACTGGTCCCAAGCATCCTTCAGTCGGCCGCTGTAAGCGCTTACCTGAACGTTTTCGTTGACGCTGTAGTCGCCACCAAAGTACCCGACCCACGGTGAATCCACGGGGCCGGCGTAAAAGGTGGCAAAGTTGTCGCGCATGTCACTAGAGACAGGCTGGCTCATGGAGTGGAGACGGCCGCCCTGCAAAGTCAGCCCTTCAATGCTGCTGTTCTCGAGGGTAATGCCACGGAAAGACTCTGGAAGGAGACGCGAGTCGCCGAAGTGCACCACAGGCGTGGCAGGAAACACATCACCGACCTTGAGAACGGTATCGAATGCTCGGGCTTTCAGAGCGCCACCGACTTTGGTGTACTCATCACGAGCTTCCCCTTCACTGTTCACAGGAAGGACATCGAACGAACTACGACCACCGTTGCGACCGTCGCCAGTATCCAGTTTCAAGCCGATCATAGCGAAGGCGTCAACACCTACACCGACAGTGCCCTGAGTGAAGCCTGACTCGAAGTTGGCCATGATTCCGTGAGCTAGTGTCTCGGAATAGCCTGCGCCGCCTGGCGCGTCAGCACCGTTTCGATCGTCGCGATTGAAATAGAAAGTACGGTTCAGGATATCGAAGCTGCTTCCTTCAATGAATCCTTCCTTTTGCTCCTCCGCAAAGGCAACAGAATTCATCCCGCAAATAGCGGTGAAAACAGCAAGCGAAAGCTTAGCTTTGGCGTTCATGATAGCTCCATTGGTTCTGGCAGTTCTTGTGAATAGGGCGGCCAAAGCTAGTTATAGGTATGACGGCCGCGGCTCTATCCTTACTGCCCGGAGCTAACTGCAAGATGATTGAAGAATTACAATTTTGAAAGGTTGAGGGCCTGCCTCCTGGAATTCATCTTCAACTGTTAGAATTGCAAGCCCCGCCTCAACCCTTTTTAGCAGCGTGCGCCTTCAGGCTTGAGTGGAGTCCGCATAGATCACGACCCAAAGACCTTTCTCTGGGCCGCACGATAGTTTTTTCGCTTTGACTAGATGCAGCAGAAGCACTAGCGGCGCTCACAGGACCACTGTCCGCCTGACCACCCAACAGCATCATCAACATGAGCAGATTTTCCATTGGTCACACCTATAGGCTCGGCTTCACTGAGTAATGCCGCCGATGCTAAATGCCATAAAGTGAAAAAATCATGATCTGCTAGCAGACATATCTTGCCATGGCTCTATCGCCATTTGAGCACGGCTATATATCGCCCACCTTACGCTGAAATTACAAATTTGTAGCCTTTCACCACGCCAAGGCCGGGCAGGTTAGACTAGCGCAAGATAACCATATAAATGCCGACAACAATAAAAAATAGAGTCAGCACCAGCAGATAAAGATGATGAACTTTAGGTAACTAGCATAAATGCGAGTACTAGTCGTCGAAGACGAGACGAAAACTGCCGAGTATCTACAGCAAGGTCTTTCAGAGAGCGGATACATTGTTGATAGAGCCAACAATGGTGTAGACGCATTACATCTTTTTAACCACAACACCTATGGCCTTGTCATCTTGGACGTAAACTTACCAAGCATTGACGGGTGGGGGGTCTTGGAATCCATTCGCAAGACAAGTCGGGTGCGCATCATGATGCTGACGGGGCGAGGCCGTCTCGCAGACAAACTTAAAGGCCTCGACGGTGGCGCTGATGACTATCTAGTGAAACCATTTGAGTTTCCGGAGCTCTTAGCCCGGGTCCGCTCCCTACTGAGACGGGGCGACCAGATTGTAGAAAGCACCACTCTACAAGTAGGCGATCTTGAGCTAGACGCCGGCCGCCATCGTGCATACCGAGGGAAGCACCGTATCGACCTCACAACCAAGGAATTTGCACTTCTACACTTGCTTATGAGTCGAAACGGCGAGGTCCTTACGCGATCTCAAATCATCTCACTCGTCTGGGATATGAACTTCGATTGCGACACGAACGTAATCGACGTTTCGATTCGACGCCTTCGCGCCAAGATCGATGATCCGTTCGACTCCAAGCTTATTCATACCTTACGTGGCGTTGGTTATGTACTAGAGGACCGGTCATGAAAAGAAACAGCCTGGCCGCGCAGCTAGGCCTCAGGGTCGGGCTCATGAGCGTTGCCTTGGTAGCCGCATTCTCGGCTTTTGGCTATTTCATGCTGTCTCAAGGACTCGATCGCATTGCCAAGTCAGCGCTTGAGTCGAAGATGACGAGCTTCTCTCACCAGATAGCCGCGTCGACTAGCTTCGAAGACGTTAAGTCGAAGTCCCACATTTTGGTCGACCTGGCCATGGGGCATACCAATCTCTACGTCTACATCGCCAGTCCTAGCCTGCCTGCATCGCCACTGCTGACAATCGGGGTTCAGGCTGATCGCTTTCAACCAAGTGCTTTTCCATCGAGCAACGAGTTAATACTCAAGGACTGGCAGAGCGAGCCAACCAGCCTGATGCTGACCGGCGCCCAAACTACTCAGCTCAAAGATGGAACGACCCTGACGGTCTACCTGACAGTAGATCGCTCGTCTGATCAGGAGCTTCTCAGCTCGCTTCTCAAATGGGGCTTTGCTTCGTCTCCACTCATCTTGTTGATAATTTTCATCGTTTCGTGGATTACCGTTCGCCAAGGCCTCAGGCCGCTGACTAGCTTCCTGAGAGTCGCTGCCAGCATCTCTACTGACAATCTCGAGCATCGACTTCCAACCACAGGACTCCCTAGCGAGCTGCGTCAGCTAGCCGATGGCATCAACTTCATGCTTCATCGCTTGGATAATGGGGTGCAACAGCTATCCCAGTTTTCCGATGATCTTGCGCATGAACTGCGATCACCTATAGCCAACCTCATGGGTAAGGCTCAGGTTGCGCTCTCTCGTGGCAGAACGTCCGAAGAGTACCGAGAAGTATTGGAATCCTGCACAGAGGAGCTGGACCGAGTCACTCGCATCGTCTCGGACATGCTATTTCTGGCCCAGGTTAGTCATCCCGCTGCTCTTGTGCATTTCGAGCCTGTTTGCCTACAAGATGAGCTTGAAAGGGTCAAAGATCTCTTCTTACTAACAGCAGAAGAGAAGGATGTTGAAATCTCCGTCACAGGTCGCGGTACTGTCAGAGGCAACCGCCTGATGATCCAGCGAGCAATATCCAACCTACTATCCAACGCTATTAGGTACTGCCCTGCTGGGAGTACGGTTGGGATGCATATTGAGCAGAATTCCTCAGTTGCTCGACTGAGTGTTGGAAATCCTGGATCAGGCATTGCACCTGAACACTTACCCCATCTTTTTGAGCGGTTCTATCGAGTTGATAAGAGCAGAGCTAGGAGCGAAGGAGGGACCGGCCTGGGTCTCGCCATTGTCCACTCAATTATGAGCCTGCATCAGGGCACGGCAGGCGTCAGTGTCGATCAAGATGGGCGCACCTGTTTTTATTTAGACTTTCAGCTAAAGACCAATGACTAAGGCTACCTCATAGACATCCACAGGTTGCCGAGTCTCGAAATTTATCATGAAGAAAATAATTGTGGCACTTATACTGCTGGCCCCACTATCATCAGACGAATATAAGCAGCCACCAGCAGCCACCAGCAGTCACTGGTGCTTCCATGACCTGCGCAGATTAATCATTGAAACAGTTGCGCCTCACAGCTAACCCCACCCTGCAACCTTACAAATTAGTAATTCTTCCGCGATCTTGCTGACAGGTTCAATTGGTTACTCTCAATAGCATTGAAAGCAACCTTTGAACCTCTCTAACAAGGCCTAGCACTGCGACATCCCGCGTTAGGCCTGGCTAGCAGGCCGGCATTTATGTTTAAAAATATATCTATTGATCGCGACCTTGCCAAAGCATTCTCCGTCACTGCACGCTGCGCTTGTTTTCGACAAGCCGCCCGAAGTTTGAATGTAAATTCCACATTACTTAGGAAGCAGCTGAGACATCTCGAAGTTGAGATTGGTGAGCAGCTCTTCCATTACCAAGAGCGCGCCCTACACCTGACCAATGCGGGGACACTTCTCCATCAAGAGCTGGCACGCAGATATGCCGATCTCAACGCCGATGAAACCTACGCCGAATTGATTCGAATAGCTGCACCTGAAGCATTGCTGAATGACATCCTTGCACGGAACCTCATCTCGTTTATTCGCCAGCATGGCGGGCTTCGCATAGAGTTCTTGCCACTAGAGGGAACACCCGTAGAGCAAGCCGATGTAATGGTTTGGCTTGCTGAGCAGGAAAGCCCACGGCCAGATCCTGGCTTCGCCATGACAAAACCACACCGGCTTGCCACCATCAGTTTCTACCCACATATCGCCACCAGATACTCTGCCGAGGGTCGGCATCCCACCAGCAGCTACGCTCTAGATGACTATATGTTGGTTCAGCAACGAACTAATCAATCTGTACCGGCGTTCAGGCCTTGGAATAAGCTAGTCAGCCAACGTCAGTCCTCCGTTACATTTGCACCAAAACATGAGCTGGTTTGGGAGCTAATCAAGAACTCCGCATGCATTGGCCTACTCCCTGAATATGCATCCAAACTAGACAAGAAGCTTTTGCCACTGAAAGAAGTCTTTAACGATAAGATTCAGAGGGTGGCCTGGCTGTCTAGCACTCCGTTGGCCGCTGCGCGAGAGGATGTACAAAGCGTCATTAAGCTGATTCTAAATGCATTCGAAGAGCGTAAGACGTGGTTCGAGTAGCAACCATTGCCTCAGAACTCCCACGAATACCATAATTCTGCAATCATTCTGAAATAATTCAATCCGCACAGAAACAATCACCAACGCCAGGATTCATGCGGGGCCTAGCCTCACTCGAATCCACTGAAACAGAAATGTAATCAAATTCCACAAAAACAGTAATCCCGCACTTAGAGCCTTCCTCACGCCAACCAAAACCAAGCGGCATTGAGGAAAAGTGCATGATCAACCCGGCCCAAAACTTTAAACAACTGAAGCGAATTACAGTTGCGCTTCTGCTTAGCAGCGCAGCAACAGTAGCTAACGCCGGCACTGTAACTACTGACGGTGCTGACCTCGTGATTAAGACCAAAGGAGGTCTTGAGGTTTCCAGCACCGATAAGGAGTTCAGCTTCAAGCTTGGCGGTCGCCTCCAAGCCGACTACGGGATGTTTGATGGCTACTACACCCGCAATGGTAACTCCGCAGATGGTGCATACATTCGCAGAGCATTCTTGGAGCTAGGCGGCACCGCTTACAAGGACTGGAAGTACCAAATCAACTACGACATGTCCCGAAACACCGGGAGTGACAGCTCAGGCTACTTCGACGAGGCAAGTGTCACTTACACCGGCTTCAGCCCGGTCAATCTGCGATTTGGCCGCTTTTACACCGACTTCGGCCTAGAGAAAGCCACCAGCTCGAAGTGGACCACTGCTCTTGAGCGCAACCTCGCATACGATACTGCCGAATGGATCAACGACAATTCGGGCTTGGGCGTTCAAGCCTCCTCAGTCATTGGTAGCTCGGTCTTCGTCTCGGGCAGCCTTTTCAGCGAAAACAACAACGATACCGATGGCGACAGCGTAAAACGCTACAACGCTCGCGGGGTATTTGCCCCTCTCAGCGAGCCTGGCAACGCGCTGCACTTCGGCCTGCAGTATGCCTATCGTGATCTACAGGATGCCGCCGTCGATACTCGTATCCGCTCGCGGATGGGCATGCGTGGCGTAGACACTAACGGCGGCAACAGCGCGGGCAGCAACGGCACCCGCTCCCTCTTCGGCGGTGCGACCGCGACTGAGGGCCTGTGGGAAGATGATGCTGTCTGGGGTGTAGAGGGCGCGTGGGCAATGGATGCTTTCTCCGTGCAAGGTGAATATCTGCGCCGCACCCTCAAGGCAGATGCTGCAGCTGAAGACATTCAGGTGAGCGGGTACTACACACAACTTGCCTACACACTGACCGGTGAACCCCGCATCTACAAGCTCGACGGCGCAAAGTTCGACTCTATCAAGCCAGCCAATAAGCAGATCGGTGCCTGGGAGCTGTTCTACCGCTATGACTCCTTCACAGTCGAAGACGACAACTTCACAACGAGCACAGCAGTACGCCAAGTCGGCGATACCGAAGGAAAGACTCATACGGTGGGTGTTAACTGGTACGCAAACGAGGCGGTCAAAGTCAGCGCCAACTACGTAAAAGCCAGCACCGAAAACGTCAACAATGAGGTGGGGGATGACAGCGGCGACGGAGTAGTGATGCGGCTTCAGTACGTCTTCTAAAACACATACCAAGAAACAAAGGGCGCCTTAGCGCCCTTTGTTTCTTTCGCTAGCCGCCATCATGTCGCGTTGCGCTCAGGGCTAGAGCTCAGTGACTCAATGATCCTGCACTCGTCGATCACTCCTCCGCCGCAGCATGACATCAAGCGCTCTAACTCCTGCTCCAGCCCCTGCAGATCGCGTATGCGACTCCTGACTTGTTCCAACTGATTCGCGACCTTGGCATCTACCGACGCACACGATGCCTGGCGGTGATCCGAAAACCCCAGCAATTGGCGCACATCGTCAAGGCTAAATCCCAAGGCGCGAGTGCGGCGAATGAACAGTAGTCGGTCGCGGTCAGCTGCCGTGTACTGTCGATAACCAGAAGAGTTTCTTGAGGCGGAAGGCAGCAACCCCATCTGCTCGTAGTAGCGAATGGTTACCGCTTTAGTGTTGGTCTGGCGAGCCAAATGCCCCACAGTGAAACTCTTCTCGATCATCCCTTGACCTTATAGTCGCTATAACCCTCAGTCTAACAACCGGCTTTCAAAGAGGCACATCACCATGACCTGCCACCAATGGCCGGAGTTCGAGAGATCCCATGCCAACTGCCTTCACCTTGCTGTGAGTACGTTGCGATGACGGCACAACCATCCCAAGCCACCTGGAATTTATTGCTACTAACGTTCCTGGTCGCGCTGGTATCAAGTTTCTCCGCATTGTTCATCGGCGAAGTCATGGGGCAAGCCCCATGCGTGCTGTGCTGGTATCAGCGAGCGTTCATGTTTCCCCTTACAGTAATCCTGGCGATCGCCTGCTATCGATCGGACTTCGCCATCTGGCGTTATGCCCTACCACTATCAGGGATCGGGGCACTTTTGGCGTTTGGCCATACGCTGCTCTACGCGGGGCTAATTCCTCAACCGATCCAACCCTGCACAGCCACCGGACCGTCCTGCTCTGGCGACGCCATGACCATCTTCGGCGCGATACCACTGCCAGGACTGGCGCTTGTCGCCTTTATCTCGATCACTGTTCTGCTCATCATCATTAGCCGGAGAACCACTCCATGAACCGCCGTTCATTGGTCTTGATCATCAGCTCGGTGGTCCTTGCCGTCTTTGCTGCCGCCGCTTACCTCTATGCCCCATCGACAGACCCTCTGCAGACACAAAAACCTGCCGCAGAGACATCGCTGCCAACGAACACAGCTACGTCAAATGCCAGCAGCCTGGTCCGGTTCCACTCTCCAATTTTTGGGCCGGCTCAGGCGCCGGTGACCATCGTCGAGTTCTTTGACCCTTCCTGCGAAGCATGCCGAGCCTTCTACCCACACGTGAAGCAGATCCTCGATGACAACCCCAAGGATGTTCGCTTAGTACTGCGCTACGTACTGTTTCACCAAGGCTCTGAGGAGGCAGCGCGCCTGCTAGAGGCTGCCCGAAAGCAAAACCTTTATGCGCAGGTACTGGAAGCCGTACTTGAAGCCCAACCTGGTTGGCACGATGACCCAAAAGTTGCAGAAGCCTGGATCGCCGCAGAAAGAGTCGGCCTGGATATTGAGAAAGCCCGTGCAGACATGCACGCACCTGGGGTTGATGCTGTGCTGAAGATGGACATGCAAGACGTTAAAGCAGTTGGTGTTCAAGGTACGCCAACCTTCTTTGTGAATGGACGCCCCCTTGACGAGTTCGGCCCCGAGCCTTTGCGCAAACTGGTAGAAAATGAAGTAGCTAAGGCAAGGAAGTAATTCCTATGGCCGCCTTGGACAATCGAGTTCCCCCACCTCTGGTTGCGACTCTTATAGGAGCGCTGATGTGGGGTGTATCGAGCCAGCTACCCAGACTAGATGTCTCGCTTGGCCTACGTCTCACAGCAACGTTGGCGGTGCTTCTGATAGGGATAACGATATGCCTGGCAGGTGTCTGGTCCTTTCATCGAGCTCGCACCACGGTTAACCCACTGCAACCCGACAGGGCTTCCGCATTAGTCGATGGAGGGATATACCAATACACCCGGAACCCCATGTACCTTGGCTTCGCGATCATTCTCGGGGCGTGGTCAATCTCACTAGCTTCGCCACTTGCATTGCTTGGGGTAGTTGGATTCGTGTTGTACATGAACCGATTCCAGATTGCCCCCGAGGAAAGAGCTTTGGCGACGCTATTCGGCGAGGACTTCGCCCGCTACAAACTGCAGGTGAGGCGATGGATTTGAGTAGAACAGTGGCTGGAGCGCCGCTTGCTATTGCCCAGAGCTCATCAGCTCCTGCCCTCACTCATCAATCTATATCGCTACGCTATAGGTGTTGACACCACCCTGAGCATTATTAATTTTCCGCTACGGCGAGAGTGCTCCTTGGAATACTGGGTGGTGTTGGGCTCTAATGATGCTCAACTCTATAAAATACGAGACCCGCTATGTCGAAGATTGCAGAATTTAAAGCCCTCGAAGCTCAAATCGCCGAGCAGCAGAAGCGCCTCGAAGCCCTTAAGGGTGATGAAAAGCTAAAGAAAGAAATCGAGTTTGAAAGCAAGCTGCGTACTCTCTTGGCTGAATACAGCTTCTCCCTGCGAAATGTAATTGCTCTGCTGGATCCGAACGCCAATAAGAACCTGGTCGTACCAGTTAAAGGCGCGCGTCGCGAGCGTACTCTGAAGCGCTACAAAAACCCGAACACAGGTGACGTAGTAGAGACCAAGGGCGGCAACCACAAAGTACTGAAGGCTTGGAAAGAGCAGTACGGTGCCGAGAAGGTCGAAAGCTGGCTCGAGTAAGCTGGTTTCACCCAAGAAAGGGCCGCTTGAGCGGCCTTTTTTGTGCCTGCACAACAGGCCTACCTCTGCTCTGAGCGT
>NZ_JAOCCV010000055.1:0-15164 GCF_029840585.1 Pseudomonas sp. GD03875
GTCCAGGCCCTTCTGCTCGCTCTTCATGACCAGCGTCATGTCGAACAGCCGGGAGACTTCCTCGTGGCCGTTCAGGGTCGAAAAGCGCAGCGCATCGTCACCGAATACCGTGGTGACATTGAGGACTCGATTCATCTGCCCGCCTCCCTGCAAGCTACAACTGGCCGTCGCGTCCCGCTAGAGCCATATCCAAGTGCGCGGATTTCACCCGAACCGGACGACCTCAACAATTCGCCCATGCCGTAAACGACGAACAGGTCTCAATTTGTTCCACAGTGGCAGAGGATCAATCCCCAGTAGAGACCAAGGCCTTGCCGCTGAATCAGCGTTTACGACCTATCCAGCCCTTATAGGCTGGCAGGTCGTCTAATCGTTTTTGCCCTGTGCTCTGGAGTCCGCTTCCGGCCTATCAGGGCCGGATCAATCGAGGGGCGGCCGGTGTGGCTGTAATGCGGAGCCAAGTGCTGATGCAGTTCGCTCAGGTCGAGGAACTGATCAATACTACGCAACAGGTGGTTGGTCGGGACGTGATCGTCCAGATTGAACGAGTAGAACAGAGGGGCCTGAGCGGCCTGCTGACATCCCATCATCGTGGAGAACTCCACTGTGCTGATGAAGGTTCAGTGAACCAGCTTCAGCCAGCTCACTCATCCGAGTTTTTCAACGGAATAGGCCAGAAGCAGCCGCTCAATCCCAGCGTTTTCTACTCGCTTCGACCGCGCCCACGTACTACTGTCACATCATCGAAACTGGCAACGAATCCTACATAAGAACTTAACGCAGCAGTGCTAGGCAAACTGCCCGTTATTTGAAGGCGAGCAGTTGAGACGTGCGGTTAAATGCACTGTAGATTTGGGATGCATAGTGGTGGAGGCTAGCTCGTCCCGATGGTTACCTCAGTGTCTACCGGCGTTGCGATAATGTTCGCAATTTCTGTGTATAGATCCACGTCCTCTCCATCAGAAGATATGGATATAATCAAGCTATAACGGGTTTTAGTGTTGCACTTTCCTAGATGGGGTCGATATCGCCACCAGCCGGAAACCGGATAAATAGCAATTTTATCCCTTGAGGCTAAGTCAATCGCTGGACCGATCCAGACGTCACTGTGCACTGAGCCTGCGGATATGCTTTTGGGGCCGAATACCCACCTGTTATCCGGCTCTGGTTGTGGAGGTTTTTCTGCCATCGACTCAAGCTTGTTGATTCGATGCCGGAATGCTGCTTCAGTCTCGGATTTTTTCTTGAGGTCAAACCGAAGCCCAAAGGATTGATACCTAGCTGGGATCACTTGGGCCATTTCTCCTGGGCTAGGCTCGATGAAGTATGAAAGAGTGATCTTCAGTTGAACGGTCCGATTTTCGAGGCGCTCCAGCTCTGCTTTCGGCCATGGCAGATTGTAGTAATGCACCTCTTTAAAGTACGGACCTCCAACCTCACGATTCTTTTCGTTTAAATCTCTCGCAAATGGTTGGATGATAGTTTCAGCAATTAGGGCCAAGTCGTTTTCTGCAGATGCCAAGGCGCGTGATAGCTGCGGAACGCCATAACCAATGTGGCGGGCGAGAGCGATTCGCTGCCCCTTGCTCTTACATTTCTTGAATCGTTCCATCATGACGGGCGTCCACTGCGCGCTATGAACAATCAATGCGCGCACCGTTTCTGGCCACATCTGTGGATGCGCAGCCATGATTGTCGCAGCCAATCCCGCTGCTTGAGCGGTAGCAGAGCTGGTGGCCCAGAACTCCTCAATAGGCCGCTGAGTGACATCTTTTCCGGTTGTTAAGAGTGATAATGCAGGAACACCGGAAATGATCTCTGTCCCGTCAGGACTGATCGCCTTATTACCCGCCTCGAATACCACTTCTGGCTTGATTGGGGTTCTGGAGTGCTCCCAGTCGATTGATGCTCGGCTATAGGGGCTATGGTCGCCGGCCTGCGCAACTGCGGACCACCCCTCATAGCCTGGTTGATCGTGAAGGTCGACTTTGTCAGTGAATCCACCGACCGCCAACGCGTTCCATGATTGGGCGGGGTCTTCAATCGGGAAGTCATAGGGGGCAGCCAAATCTTCAGGGCTGTTGGAGTCTGGGATGTTACCCGCTGAAATTATGAAGAGTCGACGCGGACCATATTCCCCGTTCTCCCCGAAGTCCCCTACCATCGACCCACTGCAGACTTGATCAATGGCGGAGCTCCATGTAGTAGGTCGCTCGCCTGAAACGTCTTGATTCGAGACCGCCATGCAGAAAACGCGATTTCGCAGGGGCTCCTTCGCTTCTGCCAGGCTCACTGCTGACTGGGTAATGAACCCGTAGCTCGAAGGGTCATTTCTCTCCCAGCCAGCGGGCGGTAGAAATTTTACCGATTCCAGTTTTGCCGTTAGCTCAATAAAGCTTTCATCTGTCAGCGCGTAGGTAAGGTCGCCATACAGCGCTGCACCAGCCATATTGGTTCCATGGCCGTGGTGGTCGTGCACCCCCCACTCTGACCTGACTGCTTGGCAATCGTCAGCTGCAAGCGCGGGCTGAATAAGGGGGTGAGCTTGGTTCACGCCATGATCCAGGACGCAAATCGCGGGGCTTTCGCTCTCAGGTGGAATCAGCCTAACTGCGAGATTGGCTGTCCATTCTGACTTTTCCCGGGGTGTTTGCCGGGTAAAGAAATAGGGGTTGTCGGTGGCTTTCCTGAGCTCTTCTAGTCCGTCCGCATTCGCTGCAAGAATTGATATTTCAAGGGCGTTCGCATAAATGATTAATACTTCTGTGTCCGGAAATATTAGCGAGTTCTCGCTGACACGAAGTTTTAGATTTTTAGCGACACGCCGGACGTGATCCACCTTCCATGCTGCACACCAGCATTCCCACCAAAGTGTGGAAGATAAGGAGCTCGGGAACGGTCTGGAGTCTGTCCATAAGGTCTCGATGTCCCCGATGGAAAAGTTTTCAACGGATGAAAATTTAGTCTCATTTTTTGGCTTTCCAGACCTAGTCTCTTCTTCTGCATATTCCTGCAGTTTCAGCTCCAGAAAGTCCATAGCATCGTGAGGAACGTATAGCGCTCCGAGCGTTGATCCGTCCTCTAGGACGCGGAGGGCTGAAAGCCGGATATTTTGTTTCTTCCAGTTTAGATCTGGAACGGGCGATCCAGCCTCAAGCTCAACCTCCAAGTACAACGCTCGGGGGGAGTCGCTGATATTTTCTGCAAAGAAGGCGTTCTGCCCGCTTCGTGCCGCAGTAAACGCAAGGGATAGCTTTTCTCGGAGGCGGCTACCATGGCCTTGCTCTCGTGTTTTACCCGCGTTGCTCAGGTCCTTATCTCGGCGCTGGTAAGGGCTATCCACCCTGAACTGCTCAACTCTGAAATGCGGAAGCTCGTAAGACGACGCCATATTGGATATTTCCCTAATCCAAAGCTATGCGTACTGAACAACCTAGCCGGGGCTTAGTCCTGACATGGTTTCTTTCAGGGTGTGGCGCTCTTTTAGCGCCTTAACTATCGCTTCAGTTGTCGCGTGCTTATCACCGTGGAGGATAACGTCTTTGATAATCTCAGAGGCCGCCCTAGTGATTTCTGCCTGGCTGAGGCCTTTGGCAGCAGCTATGAGTTTCGCCCACGACGCCCTCTTCGGCAAATAGATATGCATTCGCATCTCAAGCACTTCCTTAATGCCGCTCGGATCAGGCAGAGAGTACTCGATGATGTCGTCAAACCGCCTGAAGAGGGCGCGATCAAGAAGCTCGGGATGGTTCGTTGTGGCCAGCACGAGGCTGTCTGTACTGTTTGCTTCCTCAAGGAACTGAAGGAACGAATTAAGCACACGACGCATCTCGCCGACATCGTTATCGGCATTCCGTCGCCCGCCAATGGCATCAAATTCGTCAAACAAGTAAACCGCGCGGACAGAGGCAATCTGATCGAATATCAACCGTAGCTTGGATGCCGTCTCGCCCATGAAGCGTGTGATCAGTGCGTCTAGACGTATGGTGAAAAGCGGCAGCTGTAACTCACCGGCCAAGATCGATGCAGTGAGGGTTTTCCCGGAGCCTGGCGGACCTACAAGCAAGAGTTTGGAGCTTGGCGCCAAACCATGGCTACGTAGCTTGTCTCGCTGACGCTGTTGATGAATGAGGCGGGTAAGGCGGTCCCGCTTGAGGTCATCAAGAATCAGGTCTTGCAGCTGAGACTTTGGATAGCTGACAGATAGCAGGGACTCCAATTCGCCTCGTGGCTTGGAGATCGGAATCGCAACCTGCTGGTTCGGCCGAGAGGGATGCCCTTTGGCTGGGGACTCGCGCTTTCGAGCGGTCTCAACCAGTGCTTTGAGCTCATCAGCAACATCAAGTCGGCCACGGCGTGCTTCTGCAGCGGCAACTTGCAAAGCGATGGAGAGAAACTGCTCCTCATCTCCCTGGTTGTGGCTGCTCAGCAGAGCAATGATTTGTTGGGCCGTAGCCATCGCCTTCCCTGTCCTTCAATGGGCTGCCGGGTTAGCAGCCAAGTTTAGTCGATCGGCTATTGGGGGCCTAGCCACGGCCATCCGAACGCCCTAAAAACGCCCGGGCCGGGACGATTCAACCAGTGGGTGGCTCCCTGCATCGATGCTCAGCTAGTCAGACGATATTGCAGCGGTGGCATTTTCAGAAAACGCTGTATGTAAACACAGCATGCTTTGTAAAGGCTGCCATGACGATCGCCATGCCTACACCTCTAGCCGAAAGTACCCTGACCTTGCCTCTCTACCATACTCCTGCGCAGGCGGGGATGGCGCTGTAGATCCCTGAACGGGGGGGCATGTTCCGCCTTGGCTGACAACGACCTACCTAGCCTCACCGAGTATTACGGTAGACGGAGCGGACTACCTATAAAGGGTCGACTTCTGCCGGACACTACAGGCATAGATCGCCCCATAGCAGCCGTTAGTCTCACACACCTCCAGAGGCCGGATAGGACGCCTAGGCAAGGATTCTCAAGGCGTCTTGATCGCGCGGGTCTGCTTTCATGAGGCTTGCAAAAACTTTATGGGGCGCGAGAGGTCTCTGCGTGGGGTAGTTGGTTTCAATACAATTCTGTCGACGACACTAGGGTGTAAGACGCGTCGGATCTCGCGACAGAACTCGTCACGGTTATCTGCGGTTTTGAACCTGATTGCGATCGACCAGTTTCGAAAGCGAACGTCTGTTAACCCTTTTAAAGCAGAGAACCCATGCTCATTCATTACCCCCGACCGGATCAAGCTGGCAACATGCTTAAAAGCCTTCCCCCAGGTCTTAATGCTTCTGAGATCTACAGTGACGCTATAGCTATGTTTGGTCATTGAAAATGCTCCGCGATGATGGACTCAACCTACGTTTTAATGCCCCCGAGCTGCCGCAGATCTCAATCTTCCCACTCCCATTCTTTTTCGAGCCTAGTCAAAAGACGTACTGGTACGTTTCGCCAGGCAACCATCTTCTTGGTCTCCATGACGGTATATATCCCATGCTGTTTAAGCCTGGTGATCATCAATCCATCCTCGGCACAAGCAGCCTTTATGCCCTCAAAGGTGTTGTCCTGAAGCCGTCCTGAACGACCTGATAATGCTCGCATCAGACCTTCTTCGATCTTGAAGCGACCGCGAGCTTTGCCAGCAAAAGCGGCCTCATGGAGGTAGCGGATTTTAGCTGCGATTTCATCTGCGGACGGGTAAGTGGTAGCCATTTCCTCAAACCATGGAGAATCTATAGATAATCTACAGATAACAAAAAATTACTTCAAGCCCTTGAAAACGCTCTCCTAGCATGAACAGTCCATCCTTGGGCTGATAGCGCTAAGGTTGTAGGGGGAATCATCAAAGACACGCCTTACGAGCATTCAGTTCGGCGGCAACCTGCCGTATCTACGTGAAAGCCTGGGCAGCGGTACTCGTTGTGGGCCGCGTCGTAGATGAAATCATCGCGACCAAAGCGACCCGCTGCGGCGGCGGTCGAGGTCTTGGCCTTGGGTACGAAGGCGATGATGCCAGCCTCGTGGCAGGCGAGGATTTCCTCGCTCTTGAAGTAGCCCCGATCGGCGACCACCGACAGTGACTCCACGCCCATCGCGTCCCGCGCTTGCTTGGCCATGGCACTTAATTGATCACGGTCCACACCGTCGTTGGTGACTTCGTGCGTCACGATCAGATGATGCTTGGTGTCGACCGCGGCGTGAACGTTGTAACCAACCAGACCGGTGCCGCGCGTCATCATCGAGCGTGCGTCGGGATACCGCATATCCCAAGGCCGGATAGCTCTGTAGCAACCGCTCGTATTCCGCTAGCGCAGCATCCAGGCCATGACGACGCTCTGCATCCTGCACATAGATTTCCGACCACGGTGGCGTCAGAAACACAATCGAGTGATAGCGATAGGAGGACTGGCCTAGAGTCGCCAGCAAGGACTCGCCTGTCTGCACTTGCAGTGCGGCCGCAGCGTCGACCAGACCACGATCAAAGAACACCCATTGAGAGCCGTTCCGCGGAGCGTTGGCATGGTCATCCTGTGCCTGTTTGATGACACGGCGCAAAAATCCCACCATGTCGACCCAAGGCAAGGCCTGACCACCATTTCGCAGCTCCTCCTGAACGATGCGCCGCCCAGGCTCTTCGATCACGTCATACCCACATCGCTGAAGCTCCGCGAGAAGTGTCGATTTACCTCCTCCTGAACAGCCGGAAATGATGACGAACTGGCTCGTGGATGTTGGTCGGGTCATTGGCTGCTCCCAATCGATCTGAGTCTAAAAAATTTCAATCACACATTACTGCCCTGACATCAGCCCCCTTGGAGCCCCATCCATGTCATCGCAGTGCCCTCGCTGTCGTTCTTCCCAGATTGAATCCACCCATTCCGCCATGACCATCGGTGCCACCATCGGTGCTGTCGGTGGTGCCGCTCGTGGCGCCAGTACAGCCCTCACCGGCAGTCAGGCCGGCGCCGTGATCGGTGCCGTGGCAGGCCCGGTCGGGATTACCCTCGGCGCAATATCCGGCGCGGTCCTCGGCAGTCTCGTAGGTGGTGCCAGCGGTTGTGTCCTGGGCGCCCAACTCGGCGAGCAGCTGGATCGCCACGTCCTCGCCCACAACCTCTGCCTGGCCTGCGGTCACCGCTTCAATCTGGCGGTCTGATCAGATTTTATCTCTCTCCGCTGTCCGGGCTCCCGCCCTTCCCTCTCGTTTCACTCACTCATCCATTTTGCCGGTGCTGCGCCTTGCGCAGCGCTTATGCCGGCTCGTACCCAAAGGAAATCCTCATGGCACATCTCATCGAGCAAATGGCCTACGTTGGCGCCGCCCCCTGGCATGGCTTGGGCAGCCGCCTGTCCCCGAAACAACCCATCGAAACCTGGCAGCATGAAGCCGGCATGGACTGGCAGATCCTGGAAAGCCCTGTCCACTTCAAGTCGGATTCGGTGGGTCACCTGGGCAGCATCCATTCCTTCCCCGAGCAGAAGGTACTCTTCCGCTCCGATACCAAGGCTCCCTTGTCGGTGGTCTCCAGCCGCTACCACACGGTCCAGCCTCGCGAGGTGCTGGAGTTCTACCGGGATCTCACCGAGGTCTCTGGCTACGAGCTGGAAACGGCCGGTGTACTTAAGGGCGGTCGCAAGTTCTGGGCTTTGGCCCGGACCGGTCAGGGCGCCGCGATCAAGGGCAATGATCAGGTCAACGGCTACCTGCTGCTGGCCACGTCCTGCGACGGCACCCTGGCAACCACCGCCACCCCAACCACCGTGCGCGTGGTCTGCAACAACACCCTGACCATTGCCCTCGATGGCACCAGTCGCGCGATCAAGGTGCCGCACAACACCCGCTTCGATCCAAAGGCCGTCAAAAAGCAACTCGGTATCGCTGTCTCGCAATGGGACGACTTCATGTACCGCATGCGCATGTTGGCCGAGCGTAAGGTGCAGTGGCATGAAGCCCTGGGCTTCTTCATGAACGTGCTCTGCGACACCAACCCGGCCGGCAATCTGCCCGAGGTCCTGCCCAATGAGCGCGCCCTGCGCAAGGTCCAGGAGCTGTATGACGGCCGTGGTCGTGGCTCGGACCTGGAATCGGCACGGGGTACAGCCTGGGGCCTGCTCAATGCCGTGACCGAGTACGTCGACCACGAACGGCGTGCGCGCAGCAACGAGTACCGCATGGACTCGGCCTGGTTCGGCCAGGGCGCACAGATCAAGCAGCGGGCGCTCGATGCAGCACTGCAGATGGTCGCCTGATACCGGATTTACCTACTTCCTCCCTCTTATGACGCCCGGTCAGCCTCGTGCTGACTGGGCGTTGTGCTGTCTGCAAGGAACAGAACATGGCAACCCCCTCGATCGATACACCTCAACCGAAAACCCACCCTGCCCTGCGCCTGGTCGCCACCAAGGCCATGCCGCGAGAAGCGTGGCTCGATGTCCGCAAGCGCGGTATCGGCAGCTCTGATGCCGCCGCAGCTGTGGGCCTCAATCCGTACAAATCGCAACTGGAGCTGTGGCTGGAAAAGACCGGCCGCGATGCGGGCCTGCCCAAGCCGGATCCACAGGATGAAAGCACCGCCACCTACTGGGGCACGGTGCTAGAACCCATCGTCGCGGCGCACTACCGCAAGCGCACGGACCGGCGGGTACGCCGAGTCAACGCGGTGCTGCAGCATCCGGATCCTGACCTGCCCTGGATGCTGGCCAACATCGACCGCGAAGTGATCGGCGCCAGCGATGTGCAGATCCTCGAGTGCAAGACCGCCGGCATAAACGGCGCACGCCTCTGGAGAGAAGGCGTGCCGGAGTACGTGCAGTTGCAGGTGATGCACCAGTTGGCGGTGACCGGCAAACAGGCGGCGGATGTGGCCGTGCTGATCGGAGGCCAGGCACTGGAGATTCACCGCATCGAGCGCGACGAGCTGATGATCGCCCGGCTGATCGAGCTGGAGCGGCGCTTCTGGCAGCACGTGGTGACCGATACCCCTCCGCCGGCCGATGGCTCGGACTCGGCCGATCAGGCGCTGCGTTGTCTCTATCCGCAGGACTCCGGCAAGGCCGTGGACTTCAGCCACAACCCGGTGCTCACCCTGGCCTATGTCGAGCTCAAGGCGCTGCGCAACAGCATCGCCCAACAGCAAGAGCGCGAAGCCCTGCTCAAGCAAACCCTGCAACAGGCCATGGGCGATGCCACCCGAGCCAGGTTCGGCAGCGGCCAGATCACCTGGAAGAAGGCCAGGGACAGCGTGGGCTTTGACCTGGAACGGCTACTCCAGGACAAGCCCTACCTGCAGGCCAAGTATCCGCTCACCAAACCAGGTAGTCGGCGGTTCCTGATTACCTGAGCGGGCTGCTTCGCGCGTTCGTTGCTCTTCGCCTTCGCTGCTTCGCCCTACTCCCCTTCAAAACTCCACTTCCCCCTTGGCCATCCAGGCGTTGCTGCCTGGGTGGCCTTTTTCATTCAGGAGAACCACCATGCTGAAAGGCCTGGCGATCACCCCGCCCGTGCTCGGGCGGATTTCCATCGGCAAGGTTGTCGAGAAAAATGGCAAGCGCCTGCCGGAGAAAGATGACCAGTTCACCATCACCTCCCAGGTCCAGGGCAGGGATGGCTGGTTGCTGCATCCGCTCGATGACGAGCTGCGCCAGGGTCTGCAAGACCCGCAAAACAAGCTGCGCAGCATTCCCATTAGGTTGTTGTTCAACGAGCCGGAGCTCAACTTCCGCGCCGAGTACACCCTGTTCGATCGGCTGACCGGACGCCCCATCTGCGTGGGCAACGGCGAGACCTGCAAGCGGCGCACCGCGGATGGAATCGCGTCACTGCCCTGCCCTTCGCCCGATGGCTGTCCGCTTGCCCAGGGCGGTGCCTGCAAGCCTTACGGCCGGCTCAATGTGGTCATCGGCGATGAGGATCCGCTCGGCAGCTTCGTGTTTCGTACCACAGGCTTCAACAGCATCCGCACCCTGGCCGCGCGCCTGCAGTACCTGAAGGCGCTTTCCGGCAACCGACTGGCGTGTCTGCCGCTGGAGCTGCGGCTACGGGGCAAGTCGACCCGCCAGAGCCATGGCACACCGATCTTCTACGCCGACATCACCCTCCGCAGCGGGACGAGCCTAGAGGAGGCACTGCTGGCCGCCAGGCAACTGGACGAGGCACGTCAATCCGCAGGGTTCGATCAAGGCTCGCTGGATGAAGCCGCACGTTACGGATTCGCCAACGGCGCCTTCGAGGACAGCGAGGAAGAAGGTCGAGCCATCGTTGAGGAATTCTTTCCGGCTGAAGGCGGTGGCGAGTCCTCACCGAGCAAGCCAACCCGGACGCCTGCAAAGCCCACCCTGGCCGAGAAGCTGGAAGCTCAATCCCAGCGGCAGGACCTTTCGCAAAACCCACTACCGGCCCCTGGAGCCAGCCATGAAACTGCACAAGCTGAAGGCCGGTGAGACCACCGGCACCTACCTGGTCGAATCCCCTGTCACCGAAGCCGACATCCTGCTGATGGCAAAGCAGCTGGCGAGCCTGCGACTGCGCCGAGGACGAGCATTCACTTCCCCGAGTGAGGTCTTTGTGCATCTGCAGACGTTGCTGGAGGCCTATGAGCACGAGGTATTCGCCTTGCTGCTGCTCGACAGCAAGCACCGGATCATCGCCTTTCATGAGCTATTTCGCGGCTCACTGGATGCGGCGAGCGTGTATCCCCGGGAGGTCGTCAAAGTATCCCTGGAGCACAACGCCGCTGCTGTGATCCTGGTGCACAACCACCCTTCCGGCGATCCGGAACCCAGCCACGCGGACCTAGCGCTAACCCACAAGCTGAAGGCGGCACTGGAGCTCGTTGGGATCAGGACGCTCGACCACGTCGTGGTGGCGCATGAGGGCTGTGTGTCGCTGGCCGAGCTCGGTCAGTTGTAAGCCAGACCAATCAACCTCACCCCCCTTCGGGAAGTGCAGTTCTGCGCCTCCCCTTTTTCTCACCCCTCACGTCGATCCACGCCGAGCACGCGCCTACGGCGGTGCTGTGCCGTGGGAACCGAAAAACCAAAGGAGACACCACCATGGTCACCCGGTGCTTGATCTGCAATTCCTCGGCGGTGATGTCCAAGGATGCCGCCAAAGCCATCGCTCTACTGATCGGAACGCTGGACGGCTTTCTGCAAGGACTGCAGCAGTCGAAGGCGCAGACGGACATGGGCAGTCCGCTGGAACTGGCCTTTGGCAGGATGCTGGATGGTCTTTCCCATGCCTCGGCACATTGGGAAAGGAGCAGCGACTTTGCCCGCGATGTGCAGCGCCATCAGTTCATGCACTACGACTGCCTGTGTCTGCGCTGCGGCGCCATGTTCGATGCTCAGGCTGCGTCTGAATCCTGAACCGGTCAGCGGCTCAGGCGATCAGCCAGGCGCTCCAGCATTTCCACCAACAGTTGGCGGTCGGCATCTTCCAGTGTCGTCAGGAGCTGGCTGATCCGGCTGGCCTGGTCATCCGGGCGGATGCTGGCCTCGCTCAGGAGATCGGCTGCGTTGCAGTTGAAGATCGAGGCGAATTCGAACAGCCGGGCAATGTTCGGCATGACGATGCCTCGCTCGATGCGGGAGACCGCCTCGTTGCCGACGCCGAGGCGGGCCGCCACCTCTTCCTGGGTCAGCTTCCTGCGCATGCGCTGCCGGGCGATGGCACGCCCTACCGACTCCGACAACGCCTTCTGATTTGCAACGGACATGATGCCTCCCACCGATCCACTCGAATGGTTGGGCATCGACCTGTTGACATGAAGAACATCACAAGATGAATATCAACCCTAAAGGTTGAAATCAGAAAGAATCTCCACTTCCCAAGTAGTCCAGAAAGGAATCATCCGAATGGAAGAGCACAACGACATCTCGAACAACACACCCTCCGTCTTGGCGATCACGCCTGCAGTCATTGGTTGGGGAGTCGCCTCCGTGGTGCTCTCGATCCTCATGATCACTTTCAATCACTCAGCCATGGTGCTCGGCGCCGGCTTCTTCATGAAGTTTCTGGCGTTCATCGCGGGCGCGGTGATGGGTCTGGTGGGCGCGCTGATAGGCGATGCCATCCGCCGGTTCGCTCAACCCGATGCGGTCTACACCACCGGTGGTGCGCTGCACCTGATCTGGCTGAAGCTCTTCTGGTTACTGGGACCACAAGTGATCGGCCTGATCTTGGGCATTGCCTTGGGTAGCAGCTTGGTTCTGCGATAAGGGGAAGACGATGAAGTCGAAACTCGCTGTCCTGGTTATTTCTCTACCGCTCACGATCACAGCTTGCTCCGATGAAAACTCCAAAGTACGCGGTGAATTTCTGGCCGGCTGCGTACAAGGAGGCGCATCGAAAGCTATCTGCTCATGTGTTTTTGAAAAGCTAGAGAAGGTTTATACCTCCGAAGAATTGCGAAACTTGAAGAAGACCTATCCGCCTTCGGAGGAATTCATGAAAAACACGCTCAAGTCTGCCTTCGAGTGTAATGCAGAGTAAATCACTTAATAGATTGAGCCTCCAAAAGCTTCAGTCAATCACTAAAGGCAGGCAGCCATCTTACTCAGAGTGGCTCCGATTGCCACTTCCTCTCCAAATCCACAAGTGAACCCGACATGAAAAATCGAAGCGCCTCGACAGCCATTCTATTTTCTATCCTTTTAGTCTCCGGATGCACCGACCCGGTGGACATCGTAAAAACATCACGCATGAACTTCAATACTCAATATACAGTTGATGAGGCCTTTAGCAATCGAAAAATATGCATGCATGTCACTTGGGAAACGATAACGGACTCAAGGCAGCGAGAACTGGTCCAATACAAATGTGAGCTCATAGGTACAAAGGAGTTTTATGAGGCAACCAAGGAGAGACAGAAAGAACTAAGAATAGGCAGATCTGAATCCGACTTCGAATATGCCGACCGCAAGCTTGAATTTGCCAAATACCAAGTGATCGAGGCGGAGAAGAACATAACAAGAGATCAACAATTTTCAAACTTTAAGTCTGAAAGCACGCCTCAAATGTGGCTCCGAACAACTAAAGAAACATTAGAAAAAGGCTCAATCAAAGAGATATCAAGACTGGGGGAAATGGTCGAAGACAAGAGCATACTAGAAATGGCCAAAGAACTAGACGATCTAGACTGGGTAGAAGTTTTCAATGACGTCGACCTTGAAACCAAGAAAGAGTATGAAAAAAAGAAGCAGGCGCTCAGACAGGCCGCAACTCGAGAAATAGAAAGGATTGACAGCGCTCTTCAGCAAGAAAAGCTAAGAGAGCTACAAGAGGAAAAAGATCAAATTGCAGAGCAAAGAGCCTCCGCAGAACGGCAGCTTGAGCAGCGAAAGATCGAATACGAAGCTGCTAAAATTGCTCACACCGAGGAAGTGGCAAAGCTTAAAGAAGAGCTTGCAGCAAATTTGAAAGCTATTGATGAGCACCCGTTGCTGCAGATTGAATCTGCGAGAGAGGTATATCAATGGATAATCAATGGTGAAGAGATTGAGCTTGTCTGGGGTGGAATAGAAAAGCTTCATAAAGACGGAAAAATTACGCGATCCCTTTACTTAAACTTTGAGAACCGCCCGGAAACATATCTGGACAGAGTCTACCAAGATCGCATAGAGACATACCCTCAAATATCTTCTATTTAAGACACCACAGCAAACACTATTACTCATAGAGGCTCATCATGGGAAGAACTCTATTATTTGCCATATTCTCCCTTTCGCTTATAGGCTGCGACAATCAAGGGGTAGAAAAAGACAAAAGTCAAAATGATGTTCATGCTGCGCCACCAATCGCCTATGAGCCTCTGCTGATTTCAGAAAACAAAGTCGGGCCATTTTCCATCATCTTCCAAGACACAATGACGCTGCTTGGCTATCAGGCTCGCAGTGGAACAATTAACCTCATGGAGTCTGTCGCGACGTATCCAGATGCCATTGGCTATATTGCAATAGAGAAAGCCTATTCATTTGGAGCCAACAAATACGTACTTATAGTTTCCACAGGTGAAAACGGCCTCAGCTGCCCTGCCACCACCTACGTCTTGAGTTTTGACGCAAAGCAAGAGCACGTCGATGGTCACTCCGAAATTGAGGGCTGCTCGGAGATCGTCGAGAGCCTCTCGGAAGGAAACAAATTAACCATCAAGAAAGATGGAAAAGCCACATTAGTTTATAACGGCACAATCAAATAAGAACTCTATACGGAAGGGGCTCGGGTGCTTTACGAGCTTCTTTCTTTTTTTGCGTCCATACGCCCGCTCTCATAGCTAAAGATCACTCTGAAAGAAAAAAGCCAGGCATCAGCCTGGCTTTTTTACAGAAATCAATCGCTGGGTCACTGGAGCCAGCTATCGACTGTCTCGGCGCCGTGCTCTTCTTTCCACGCTTTGAGCACCCTGTGGTTGCCCCCTTTGGTCTCAACCACCTCACCGGTGTTGGGGTTCTTGTAGACTTTGACTTGGCGCTGACGACGAGCGCCACCTCGCCCAACGGCCGTGGCACCTCGGCTCGCCTCTGGATCCAGCAAAGCGATAACGCTACGAAGGTTCACGTCGTACTCGTCCATCAGCTTGCGCAGCTTCTCTTCGAATTCGATTTCGCTCTTCAGCTCGTCATCATTCTTCAGGGCATCAAGCTGCTTGAGCTGCTCTGCGAGCCTGGCTTCGAGCGCTTTGTATTCGGCCAATTTAGACATCTGAGCATCCTTCTAATTCAGACATGGCAAGGCATTGTGTAATTATCAAGCAACTAGTTGCATTGAGGTAGTGTACAAGCTTTGCAGATAACCTTTCAAAATTATCTGCCTAGGAACCAAGCCATTGATACTACCGCCGTCGATTCTGACTCAGTCGTTTGGTAGCCCCAGTACGTTCCGGATTGTCTGTGCTTCAGCACTCGTAGCCTCAAATTGAAAGCTGGGGCACAAGGCGCCTGCAGTACAGTCAACGAATTTGGCTCTGGTCGTTGCGCTTGGCCCACGAAGCGGAGGAGCCTGGGAGCCCGACTCACGTTGTCCGATCAAGTACGGCACAGCCTTTCATCTCTTCAGGCTCAGCGAACGTAGAGTTATCCCAAGTTACCCTGAATCACCTGGGGCGGTTGTCCAACCAGAACCTCGTCCCCCCTCACCTCAAAGCGCGCGTAGTCGATCAGGACTCTGGCCGGTCGCC
>NZ_JAOCCV010000056.1:0-13668 GCF_029840585.1 Pseudomonas sp. GD03875
CTTCGGCCTAGCCCGCGAGCGCTCGCCACGGCACCTGCCGCGCGAGGTCAAGCAGACCCGGTGCGATTCCGGGGCCGACGGTATAGTCCGGATAAAGAGAGAGCGGGATTCCCTTCCGGGGCGCCATCGGCTGCGCCCGCGAAAATCCCTATCGATCGGCATTGCCCTGTTTTTGACCAAAACAGGAGATCATCCATGCTGCTTTGCAAGACTCACCGGGAGGACGCATGTTCACCGGCATAATCGAATCCATCGGCACCATCCGTGCGCTGACGCCCAAGGGCGGCGACGTGCGCGTCTACGTCGAGACCGGCAAGCTGGACCTCGGCGACGTCAAGCTGGGCGACAGCATCGCGGTCAACGGCGTGTGCCTGACCGCGGTCGAGCTGCCCGGCGACGGCTTCTGGGCCGATGTCAGCCGCGAGACCCTGACCCGCACCGCTTTTGTCGAGCTGAAGGCCGGCAGCCGGGTCAATCTGGAGAAGGCCCTGACGCCGACCAGCCGCCTGGGCGGTCATCTGGTCAGTGGCCATGTCGACGGGGTCGGCGAGATCGTCAAGCGCGAGGAAAATGCCCGCGCCATCCAGTTCACCGTGCGTGCGCCGCGCGAGCTGGCCAAGTACATCGCGCTCAAGGGCTCGATCACAGTCGACGGCACCAGCCTGACGGTCAACGCAGTCAACGGCGCCGAGTTCGAGCTGACCATCGTGCCGCACACCCTGGTCGAGACCATCATGGCCGACTACCGCCCCGGGCGCCGGGTCAACCTCGAAGTGGACCTGCTGGCGCGCTACCTGGAGCGCCTGCTGCTCGGCGACAAGGCCGCCGAGCCCAGCTCGTCCGGCATCAGCGAAGCCTTCCTGGCCGAACACGGCTACCTGAACAAGTGAGACGCGCCGCCATGGCCCTGAATACCGCAGAAGAACTGATCGAAGACATCCGCGCCGGCAAGATGGTCATCCTCATGGATGACGAGGATCGCGAGAACGAGGGCGACGTGATCATCGCCTCCGAATGCGTGACCGCCGAGCACATCAACTTCATGGCCCGCTTCGCCCGCGGCCTGATCTGCATGCCGATGACCCGCGAGCGCTGCGAGACGCTCAACCTGCCGCTGATGGCGCCGCGCAACGGCTCCGGCTTCGGCACCAAGTTCACCGTCTCCATCGAGGCTGCCGAGGGCGTCACCACCGGCATCTCCGCCGCCGACCGCGCGCGCACCGTGCAGGCCGCCGTCGCCAAGAGTGCGGTGGCCGACGATATCGTCAGCCCCGGCCACATCTTCCCGCTGATGGCCCAGCCCGGCGGCGTGTTGGCCCGCGCCGGCCACACCGAGGCGGCCTGCGACCTGGCGCGCATGGCCGGCTTCGAGCCTTCCGGGGTGATCTGCGAGGTGATGAACGACGACGGCACCATGGCCCGCCGCCCGGAGCTGGAGAAGTTCGCCGAGGAGCACGGCCTGAAGATCGGTACCATCGCCGACCTGATCCACTACCGGCTGATCCACGAGCGCACCGTCGAGCGCGTCAGCGAGCAGCCGCTGGACACCGAGCTGGGCCAGTTCACCCTGGTCACCTACCGCGACGGCGTGGAGAACACCGCGCACATGGCCCTGACCCTGGGCAAGGTATGTGCCGAGGAACCGACCCTGGTGCGGGTGCACAACATGGAGCCGCTGCGCGACCTGTTCCTGGTCAAGCAGCCGGGCCGCTGGAGCCTGCGCGCGGCCATGTCCGAGGTGGCGAAGGCCGGCAGCGGTGTGGTGCTGCTGCTGGGCAACCCGCTCACCGGCCCCGAGCTGCTGGCCCACCTGGGTAAGCAGCCGACGCCGAGCCCGGCGACCTACAGCACCGTCGGCGCCGGCTCGCAGATCCTCCGCGATCTGGGTGTGCGCAAGATGCGCCTGATGAGTTCGCCGATGAAGTTCAACGCCATATCCGGCTTCGATCTGGAAGTTGTAGAATACCTGCCCGCTGAATGAGGCCCGCCGCGGCCTTCGTTCATATCCTATGTTTACGGGGCGCCCCCGCGGCGCCCCGGCTCTTTATCCGAACCGAGACTCGCCCATGACCCTGAAGACCATCGAAGGTACCTTCATCGCGCCGCAAGGCAAATACGCCCTGGTGGTTGGCCGCTTCAACAGCTTCGTCGTCGAGAGCCTGGTCAGCGGCGCCGTCGACGCCCTGGTCCGCCACGGTGTGAAGGAAAGCGACATCACCGTCATCCGCGCCCCGGGCGCCTTCGAGATCCCGCTGGTCACCCAGAAGGTCGCCCAGCGCGGCGAATTCGCCGCCATCATCGCCCTCGGCGCGGTGATCCGTGGCGGTACCCCCCACTTCGAATACGTCGCCGGCGAGTGCACCAAGGGCCTGGCCCAGGTATCCATGGAATACGGCGTGCCGGTCGCCTTCGGCGTGCTGACCGTCGACTCCATCGAGCAGGCCATCGAGCGCTCCGGCACCAAGGCCGGCAACAAGGGCGCCGAGGCCGCGCTGTCCGCCCTGGAAATGGTCAGCCTGCTGGCGGCCCTGGAGGCCAAGTGAGCCTGAATCACGACGACAACCAGGACGCTCCGCAGCCCAAGGCCAAGGGCAAGATCGCGCAGCGTCGCGTGGCCCGTAGCCTGGCCATGCAGGCGCTGTACCAGTGGCACATGGCCGGCCAGTCGCTGAACGAGATCGAGGCGCAGTTCCGCGTCGACAACGACTTCAGCGGCGTCGACGGCGCCTACTTCCACGAGATCCTCACCGGTGTGGCGCGGCAGAAGACCGAGCTGGACGCGTCTTTCGCGCCGTTCCTGAGCATTCCGCTGGACGAGCTGGACCCGGTCGAACTGGCCATCTTGCGCCTGTCCGCCTGGGAGCTGAAGGATCGCGTCGACGTGCCCTACAAGGTGGTGATCAACGAGGGCATCGAGCTGGCCAAGGTGTTCGGCGCCACCGACGGGCACAAGTTCGTCAACGGCGTGCTGGACAAGCTGGCGCCGGAGCTGCGCGCGGCCGAAGTCAAGGCCAACAAGCGCTGACGGATGGGCTGCCTGGCGTTCCCTCACCCCCAACCCCTTTCCCAGAGGGAGAGGGGCGCGTTTCGTGGGTGAGTTCGAGCTGATCCGCCGCTACTTCGCCGCCGCGCCCTGCGCGCAGGCGGCCGAGGGTGTGGCGCTGGGCATCGGCGACGACTGCGCCCTGCTGCAGCCCGGTGCTGGCCGGCAGCTGGCCGTGTCCACCGACACCCTGGTGGCCGGCGTGCATTTCCCCGACCCCTGCGATGCCTTCCTGCTCGGCCAGCGCGCGCTGGCGGTCAACGTCAGCGACCTCGCCGCGATGGGCGCCGAGCCGCTGGCCTTCACCCTCGCCCTGACCCTGCCCGATGCCCGCGCCGACTGGCTGGACGGCCTCGCCCGCGGCCTGTCGCAGATGGCCGGGCACTGTGCCATCGCCCTGGTCGGCGGCGACACCACCCGCGGTCCGCTGAGCCTGACCCTCACCGTGTTTGGCCAGGTGCCGGCCGGTCAGGCCCTGACCCGGGCCGGCGCGCGGCCGGGCGACCTGCTGTGCGTTGGCGGCAGCCTGGGCGATGGCGCCGGCGCGCTGCCGCTGGTGCTGGGCCGGCAGGCGGCCGTGGGCGCCGACGCCGACTATCTGCTGCAACGCTACTGGGCGCCCGAGCCGCAGCTGGCCCTGGGGCAGTGGCTGCGCGGTCGGGCGACGGCGGCGCTGGACATCTCCGACGGCCTGCTGGCCGACTGCGGCCATATCGCCGCTGCGTCGGGGCTGTCCCTGGAGATCGAGCTGGAGCGCCTGCCGCTGTCGCCGGCGCTGCGGGCGCTGGCCGGCACGGCGGCGACGGACTGCGCGCTGGGCGGTGGCGACGACTACCGGCTGGCGTTTACCCTGCCGCCTGAACTCCTGCCGGGGCTGCAGGCCCAATGGCCGGAGGCCGCGGTGATCGGCCGGGCACGGCCGGGACAGGGTGTGAGCCTGGTGAACGGCCAGGGCCGCCACCACGAGCCGTCAAGGACGGGCTATCAACATTTCGGGAGTCGTGGTGACTGAACTGGTGAAAGTGGCGCCGCAGGTCTGGCGCAACCCCTGGCATTTCCTCGCCTTCGGTTTCGGCTCCGGCCTCATGCCCAAGGCACCGGGCACCTGGGGCTCGCTGGTGGCCATCCCCTTCATTCCCCTGTGGCAGATGCTGCCGGACTGGGGCTACTGGCTGATGCTCGGCGTGACCATGCTGTTCGGCTTCTGGCTGTGCGGCCGGGTGGCCGAGGACATGGGCGTGCACGACCACGAAGGCATCGTCTGGGACGAGATGGTCGGCATGTGGATCACCCTCTGGCTGGTGCCGGAAGGCTGGCAGTGGTTGCTGCTAGGCTTTCTGGTGTTCCGGCTGTTCGACATCATCAAGCCTTGGCCCATCCGCTGGATCGACCGCCATGTGCACGGTGGCATCGGCATCATGCTGGACGATGTGCTGGCCGGGGTGTTCGCCTGGGTCGCCATGCAACTGCTGGTGTGGGGGCTGGCCTGAGCCGAGGGATGCGGATGCGCGCGTGGATGCTGGGGTTGCTGCTCGGTCTGGTCGGACTCTCCGCCCAGGCGAGCCAGGCGCTGCCCGACAAGGTCCAGCTGGTCAGCGAATACTGGGCCGACTACACCAACCGCGATGGCAGCGGCATGGCCTGGGAAATCATGCGCAAGGTGTTCGAGCCAGCCGGGGTGCGGGTGGACTACCGCAACGTGCCCTACACCCGCTCAGTCGGCCTGGTGCAGCGCGGCGAGGCTGATGCCTGGCTGGGTTCCTACCTCGGCGAGGTCGAAGACAAAGTCGTCTACCCGCGCTGGCCGTATGACGCCGACCTCATCGCGGCGCTCGGGCTCGTGGAGCAGCCGGTGCCCGACCTGCACGACCTGAAGAAGTACCGGCTGGCCTGGATGCGCGGCTACGGCTTCCAGAAGTATCTGCCGGGGCCGCTGAACTTCCAGGAGATCGAGCGGCGTTCCGGCATCCTGGGGATGCTCGAACGGGGCCATGCCGACTTCTACATCGACGCCATCACCGAGGCCACAGACGTGCAGGAAAGCGGGCCGCAGCCGGAACGCTTTCGCATCACGGCGCTGACCCGCTTGCCGCTGTACGTCGGCTTTGCCGATACTGCGCGCGGGCGTGCCCTGGCCGAGTTGTATGACCGGCGCATGACCGAACTGGTGCGCGATGGCAGCCTGCGGCCGATCTTCCGGCGCTGGTCCCAGGAGTACCCCTTCGACGAGGACATGGAGAGACCCGATGCGTCGCCTTGAGCTGTTCGCCGCCGGCCTGTTGCTGGCCCTGACCCCGCAGCTGCACGCCGAGCCCCAGGTGCAGGTGGTCGGCCTGTTTCCCGGTGCCGCGGTGCTGCTGGTCGACGGCCACCGCAAGTTGGTGCGCACCGGGCAGACCGGACCGGGCGGGGTCAAGGTGGTGAGCGCCGACAACAAGGGCGCGGTGCTGGAAGTCGACGGGGTGCAGCGCAGCTACGCGCTGTCGCGCGAGTACAACCAGGCCGGCCCTACCGAATCGCAGAAGACCCAGTTCAGCATCAGCCGCGGTGCCGGCAACCACTACTGGGTGGCTGGCTCCATCGACGGTCACCCGGTGCAGTTCCTGGTCGACACCGGTGCCACCACGGTGGCGATGAACGAAGGCCAGGCCCGCCGTCTGGGCCTCGACTACCGGGTGGATGGCCGGCCCATGATGGTCAGCACCGCCGGCGGCAATATCAAGGCCTGGCGGGTCAAGCTGGACCGCGTCAAGGTCGGCGGCCTGGAGGTGCTCGGCGTGGAGGGCGCGGTGCTGGAGGGTGACTCGCCCACCGAAGTGCTGTTAGGCATGAGCTTCCTCAGCCGGGTGCGCTGGCGCGAGGAAAACGGCGTGCTGCAGCTGGAATCCAAGCTCTAGCGCCAACCGCGGGGTGCACCCCGCGCTCCCGTGCCACTCGCAGATGGCGCATCTGCCCGTCAGATCGGCCCTTTCGATCCTTATCGACGACAATTCAGGCTGCGCCTGCCCCCGCGCTGGCTGGTACAATGCGGCCCTTTCCGCCGAACCTCACAGGAGCACCCGGTGTCCGTCGTCTTCGTCGCCGCCTCCCAGCTGCCCACGCCCTTCGCGGTCTTCACCATGCATGGTTTCCTCGACGAGGAGAGCGGCAAGGAGCATGTGGCCCTGACCCTGGGCGACGTCGCCGACGGGCGGCCGGTGCTGGGCCGCCTGCACTCCGAGTGCCTGACCGGCGACGCCCTGTTCAGCCAGCGCTGCGACTGCGGCGCCCAGCTCGAAGCCGCCCTGCGCGCCATCGCCGCCGAGGGCCGTGGCGTGCTGTTGTACCTGCGCCAGGAGGGCCGTGGCATCGGCCTGCTGAACAAGATCCGCGCCTACGAGCTGCAGGACGGCGGCGCCGACACCGTCGAGGCCAACGAGCGCCTGGGCTTCGCCGCCGACCAGCGCGACTACACGATCTGCCAGCCGATGCTCGATCACCTGGGCATCCGCGCCATCAACCTGATGACCAACAACCCGCGCAAGGTCAAGGCGCTGGAGGACATCGGCGTGCGCGTGGCCGAGCGCCGGGCGCTGGAGGCGGGGCACAACCCGCACAACCGCAAGTACCTGGCGACCAAGGTCGGCAAGCTCGGCCACATGCTCGGGCTGCTGCACCAGGCGGAGGAAGAATGACCCGCGCCGAGGTGCGCCGCCGGCTCGCCCTCGAATGGTGGCGCTGGCTCGGCTTCGCCCTTGGCCCGCTGTTCCTCCTCAACCTGCTGTTCGGCGGCAGCCAGGCGCTCGGCAGCGTGCTGGAAATGCCGCTGTTCATCGCCGGCATGGCATCCATGTTCGTCAGCCTGCCGCTGTTTTCCGGCTACAAGCGCGCCCTGATCGCCACCCAGGCGGCGCTGGACGGCGAGCACGAGCGCGAGGCCTGGCTGGAGCTGGCCCGGCAGCGGCGCAAGGGGTTCCTCGGCGCCGGCCTGCCGGCCTGGATCGCCGCCCTGGCGCTGTTCAGCGGGCTCAACGCCGTCGCCCTGATCCTCCTGGCCATGAGCAGCGTGGTGTTGCTCTGCCTGTATCGCATCCCGCGCCAGCTTGGCTAGACCGCTGCTGCTCGCCTGCCTGCTCCTGGCCTGCCAGCCGCTGGTGGCGGCCGAGCGGGTGGTCAGCCTGGCGCCGTCGATGTCGGAAATCGTCGTCGAGCTGGGCGCCCAGGATCGCCTGGTGGGATTGCTGGAAGGCGGCGAGCGGCCGGCGGAATTGGCCGAAGTGGCTTCGGTGGGGCGCTTCGGCACCCTGGAGCTGGAGACCCTGCTCAGCCTCAAGCCCGACCTGCTGCTGCTGACGCCCGGCAGCCTGCCCGACGCCCAGCGCCGCCAGCTCGACGACATGGGCATTCCCCTCTACTTCGGCGATCCCCGCGATCTGCAGCAGCTTGCCGAGCTGTTCGCCGAACTCGGCGAGCGGATGGGACGCGCCGAGCGCGGCCGTGAGCTGCGCGACGGTTTTCGCCAGGGCATGGCCGGGCTGCGCGCCCGCTACCACCGCGAGCCTGCGCTGCCGGTGTTCTACCAGATCTGGCACCAGCCGCTGTACACCGTGGGCGCTGGGCAGATCATCGGCGACGCGCTGAGCGTGTGCGGGGCGCGCAACGTGTTCGACGACCTGCGGATGCCGGCGCCGCAGATCGGCGTCGAGGCGGTGCTGGCCCGTTCGCCGCGGGTGATCCTGGGCGGCAGCGGCGCCGAACTGGAGCACTGGCGCGCCTGGCCGCAGCTGGCGGCGGTGCGCCTGGACCAGCTCTGGCCGGTGCCGGACAAGGGCATCGAACGCCCCAGCTTCCAGATGCTGGAAGCCACCGGGAAGCTGTGCGAACTGTTGGCGCGGGCCAGGTAGGAAGATGAACGGCACGCGGGTTTCACCCGCCCTACGGCGGGGCGGGTGAAACCCGCGCATGGCAAATGGGACAAAAGGCCCCATCCTGGGGACCCCCTGTCACTCAAGGCGTTTTCCATGGTTGGCGAGCGCCATTGACCCTGTGGGAGCGGACTTGTCCGCGAATTTCGCGGCCGAGGCCGCTCCCACACGAGCAGAATTAACGGGTTCATAGCCATCGGAATGCCGTTCAGCCTCTCCCACAAAGGCCGAGTCGGTTCGCCACAGCCGACTCGGGCATAGCCAAGGAAAAACGCCGTGATCCAGCAGGGGAGTCACGGCGTTTCTCTTGACCGACAGGCATTGCCCATCGTGGGGCCTTTCGCATTCCTCTGGCGAGGATTTACAGCTTCGGACTCCAGGTCAGGCCCAGCATCAGGCTGCGCGGGGTTTCCTGATAGCCGTAGTAGCGGTAGTCGCCGGCGTACTGGTACAGGGCGTTGCTGTAGCCCTTGTCCAGCACGTTGGCCAGTTTGAGGTCCAGGGCCAGCTCGTCGCTGGCCTTCCAGCTGCCGCGCAGGTCGAGCACGCCGTAGCCGGGAATCTCGCGCTGGTTGGCCACGTCGTCGTAGCGCTGGCTGAACAGCTGCCAGCTGGCGCCCACGGCGAAGGCACCGATGTCGCGGTCCAGGTCCAGGCTCAGGCTGCGCTTGGCGCGGCGCGCCAGGGTGTGGCCGCTGTCGCGGTCGCGTGGGTCGATGATGCTCAGCGCCAGGTTGCCGCGCCAGCCGAACAGGTCCTGTTGCAGGCTCGCCTCGAAGCCGTTGATGCGCGCCTCGTCGACGTTGTAGTTGCGGCCGATGTAGGTCATCGGGTCCCAGACGTAGGTGATCAGGTCGCGGATGTCGGTGCGGTACAGCGAGGCTTCCAGGCGGGTGCCTTCCGCCAGCTGGCTGCGCCACTGCAGCTCGACGCTTTTCGAGCGCTCGGGGTCGAGGTCCGGGTTGGCGCCCCAGCTGTCCGGGCCGTAGAGGTCGTTGAAGGTGGGCACGCGGAAGCCTTCGGCATAGGACAGCACCAGCTCGTTGGCGCTGTTCAGCGGCAGGGTCAGCGCGGCGTTCCAGGTGTTCTCGCTGCCGAACTGCTCGTTCTTGTCGTGGCGTAGGCCGATCTCGGTGGAGAAGTGCTCGCCACGGTAGCCGTGCTGCACGAACAGCGCCTGGTTCCAGCGGCTCTCCTCGCTGTACGCGGTGGCGCTGTGCAGCTTGTCCTTCAGGTAGTCGAGGCCGGCGCGCAGCTGGTGGCCGTTGCCCAGTTCCACGGTGTTCAGCCAGGCGGCGGAGTCGCGGTAGGTGTTGAACACGTCGCTGCCCGGGTAGAGCTTGTCGAGGTCTTCCTGGCGGTCTTCGCTGTGGCCCAGCTCCAGGCGGCTGTTCCAGTTGTCGCCGAGCTTCGCGTCCGCGTAGGCCGCCATGCTGCTCAGGCTGAATTCGCTCCAGGGCTGGGCCGGGAAGGTCTCGTAGGTGGTGGTGTCGAAGCGGCCGTAGGGGTTGTCGTACTCGCTCTTGCCGCGCTGGTCCAAGGCGCTGAGGCCGATCTCCAGGACGTCGCTGACGGCATGCGACAGGTTCAGGCCGAAGCTGCGGTTGCGGTAGGCGTCGTGGTCACGGTCGCTGTCGAAGGACAGGCCGGTGCGGTCGATGCCGTCGGTTTCCACCAGGCTGCCGGTGAGGTTGTAGCGGGTGCGCCCGTCGCCGCCGGACACGCCCAGGCTGCGCTCCCAGGTGCCGTCGCTGCCGCCGGCCAGGCGCAGCTGCGGGTTGACGCCCTGGCTCTCGCCGCGGCGGGTGAAGATCTGCACCACGCCGCCGAGGGCGTCCGCGCCGTACAGGGCCGAGCGCGAGCCGCGCAGCACCTCGACCCGCTCGATCTGCTCGATGCTTAGGTGCTGCAGCGCCGCGCCGCCGGCGGAGACCGAGCCGACGCGCACGCCGTCGATCAGCAGCAGGCTCTGGGCGTTGCTGGTGCCGCGGATGAACAGGCTGGTGTTGGCGCCGCGGCCGCCGTTGCGCACCACCTGCACGCCGGGCACGCGCGACAGCAGTTCGCCGACGCTGGCGGGGCGCAGGCGCTCGATGTCCTCACGGGTGAACACGCTGACCGCCGCGCTGCTCTCGCCGCGCGGCTGGGCCTCGCGGTTGGCGGTGACCACGGTGTCGGACAGTTTCAGCGCCTGGTCCAGGGGCAGGTCGTCGGCGAGTGTCAGGCCGGGGGCGAGCGCCACGGCCAGGGCGAGACGGGAAATCTTCATCATCGGTTCCTCAAAAGGTCAGGCTTTCGAGGAGGGCAGGAGCAGGCGTGGCGGGCGGCCGCACCTGATGGTGCCGCCCTCCGCAACACCAGTGGTCACCATGCAGGCCGGTATCCGGGCTCTCGACTCCCATCCGCCCGCCTTCCCGTGCCTGGGCACAGTGGCTTCGAGCGGACGCCGATCAGCGATCGGGGTCGATTACCGTTGCGGGGGCAGCGCCGGGATGGTTCGCGGGGAACGCACCGGCTTCCCGTTTAATGCCGTGGCGACGAGGCCGAGGGGCTTCGTCCGGCACACCTGGATGGGTGCGCGCGACCTTAAGCGCTTGGCCCCGCCAATACAAGTGCTATCGCGGCAGCAGCGCGTCGCCCCGCAGCGCCTGGGCGAGGTTGCGGCGGATGTCCTCGAAGCAGGCTTCCGCCAGCGGCGAGCGCGGCGCGCCGCTGGCCATGATCAGGCTCAGCGGGGCGAGGGTATGGGCGTCCTCGATGGGCACCAGGCGCAGGTGCTCGTCGTGGGCCTGGAGCGAGGCGTCCAGTGGCACCACCCCGCAGCACAGGCCCGCGCCGACCGCCTGCAAGAGGTGGAAGATCGAGTCGGTCTCCAGCCGCAGCTGCGGCTTGAGGGCGCGCTGGCGGAAGGCGTGGTCGATCGACTGGCGAAAGTGCATGCCGGCCGACAGCAGCCCCAGGGGCAGTTCGGCGACCGCCTGCCAGCCCAGGCCGGCGGGGTCGAAGCGGAAGTGCCGGGTGTCGTGGAGCAGACCCATGGCGGTGGGCTCCAGGCTGTGCACCGTGAAGTGCTCGCGGGTGGCGAGGCGCTCGATGTAGGCCAGGCCGAGGTCCAGCTGGTTGCGGGTGAGCTGTTCGAGGATCTGCTCGCTGCTCAGGGCGAACAGCTGGAAGCGCATCTGCGGATGGCTGGCGAACAGCAGTTCGACCAGGCGGATGGGGTCCAGCCCGGCCAGCGGCACCACGCCGAGGCGCAGGGTGCCGACCAGTTGCCCGCGGCAGGCCGCCGCCTCGGCATAGAGGCCGGCTTCCGCGTCCAGCAGGTTGTGGGCCCAGGCCAGGATGCGCTCGCCCGCCGGGGTGAATCCGAGGAAGCGCTGGTTGCGCCGGATCAGCTCCAGGCCCAGTTCGTCCTCCAGGTCGCGCAGGCGCATGGACAGGGTCGGCTGGGTGACATGGCAGTCGGTCGCGGCCAGGCCGAAGTGGCGGGTCCGTTCGAGGGCGACGAGAAACTTGAGCTGCTTGATGTCCATGCCGCATCCGTTCCGTACGGGCCGGGGCCGCGCATGGCGCGGCGCCGGGTCAGCCTGTGATGCCGCCGCGGATGCTGCCGGCCTGCCTCAGCCTTGCAGCTGTTCCAGGCGGCAACGCACCGCGGCCTCGATGCCCTGGGCGTCCAGGCCGCACTCGGCCAGCATCTCGGCCGGCTTGGCGTGTTCCACGTAGCCGTCGGGCAGGCCGAGCTGCAGCAGCGGTCCGACGATGCGCTCGGCGGCGAGGAATTCGCCGACGGCCGAGCCGGCACCGCCCATCACGGCGTTTTCCTCGATGGTCACCAGCAGCTCGTGGCTGCCGGCCAGTTCGCGCACCAGGGCCTCGTCCAGCGGCTTGACGAAGCGCATGTCGACCACCGTGGCGTCGAGCGCCTCGCCGACGCGCAGGGCCTCGGCCAGCTGCACGCCGAACGCCAGCAGGGCGACCCGCTGGCCGCGACGGCGAACCACCGCCTTGCCGATCGCCACTGGCTCCAGGGCCGGGTCGATGGGCGCGTTGGGGCCGCTGCCGCGCGGGTAGCGCACGGCGGCCGGGCCGGCGAAGTGGTAGCCGGTGGTCAGCAGCAGGCGCAGTTCGTTCTCGTCGCTGGGCGTTGCGATCAGCATGCCGGGGATGCAGCGCAGGTAGGAGATGTCGAAGCTGCCGGCGTGGGTCGGGCCGTCCTCGCCGACCAGGCCGGCGCGGTCGATGGCGAACAGCACGTCGAGGTTCTGCACCGCCACGTCGTGGATCAGCTGGTCGTAGGCGCGTTGGAGGAAGGTGGAGTAGATCGCCACCACCGGCTTGGCGCCGTCGCAGGCCAGGCCGGCGGCCAGGGTCACCGCGTGCTGCTCGGCGATGGCCACGTCGAAGTAGCGCTCGGGGAAGCGTTCGGCGAAGGCCACCAGGTCGGAGCCTTCCTTCATCGCCGGGGTGATGCCGACCAGGCGCTCGTCCTGCGCCGCCATGTCGCACAGCCACTGGCCGAACACGCTGGAGTACTTCGGCCCGGATGGCTTCTTCGGCTGGGCCGGGGCGTTGATCGGCTCCAGCTTGGTGATGGCGTGGTAGCCGATCGGGTCGGCCTCGGCCGGGGCGAAGCCCTTGCCTTTCTTGGTCACCACGTGGAGGAACTGCGGACCCTCCAGGTCGCGCATGTTGCGCAGGGTGGCGAGCAGGGTCGGCAGGTCGTGGCCGTCGATCGGGCCGATGTAGTTCCAGCCCAGCTCCTCGAACAGGGTGCCGGGCACCAGCATGCCCTTGGCGTGTTCCTCGGTCTTGCGCGCGATCTCCCAGGCGCCGGGCAGGCGCGAGAGGATCTTCTTGCTGCCTTCGCGCATGCTCGAGTAGGTGCGGCTGGAGAGGATCTTGGCCAGGTAGTTGGACAGGCCGCCGACGTTCTTGGAGATCGACATGTCGTTGTCGTTGAGCACCACGAGCATGTCGGCCTTGACGTCGGAGGCGTGGTTGAGCGCCTCGAAGGCCATGCCGGCGGTCAGCGCGCCGTCGCCGATCACCGCCACCGCCTTGCGCCTGCTGCCCTGCATGCGGGCGGCGATGGCCATGCCCAGGGCCGCGCTGATGCTGGTGCTGGAGTGGCCGACGCCGAAGGTGTCGTACTCGCTCTCGCTGCGCCGCGGGAAGGCGGCCAGGCCGTCCTTCTGGCGCAGGGTGCCCATGCGCTCGCGGCGGCCGGTGAGGATCTTGTGCGGATAGGCCTGGTGGCCCACGTCCCACACCAGGCGGTCGTCCGGGGTGTCGAAGACGTAGTGCAGGGCGATGGTCAGTTCGATCACGCCGAGGCCGGCGCCGAAGTGCCCGCCGGTCTGGCCGACGCTGTACAGCAGGTACTGGCGCAGCTCGTCGGCGAGGCTTTCCAGCTCGCTCTCGGCCAGGCGGCGCAGGCCGTCCGGGGTGTCCGCACGGTCGAGCAGGGGCGTGGCAGGGCGCTCGCGGGGGATCTCGTGGAAAGTGGTCGGCATCAGGCGGATCGTTATAGGCGTACAAAAGATGCGGCAGTTTACCTGAAGCGCTGGAAACAGCCCAAACGACCTGTAACGGGATCGAACGGCGGGGCGGCCCCGCCCCGGATCACGGCACCCTACGCGCCATAGTGGCGGTCGAGGAAGTCCAGCAGCAGGGCGTTGACCCGCGCGCCGTCCTCGCTCTGCAGCCAGTGGCCGCAGC
>NZ_JAOCCV010000057.1:0-13571 GCF_029840585.1 Pseudomonas sp. GD03875
AAGCGGTGCGACAGCCCCCGTCGCCGGGTTACGCGCCTTTCTTGCCAGCCTGCTGCCGTTCGCGGCGCGCCTGCACACGGCGGGTGCCGATGCTCGCCTCGCGGCGCTCCTCGGCACTGTCGCGGGGGCGGCCCGGTTCGTAGTTGAGGGTTCTGGCGAAGAAGTCGAAGAACAGGAACATGGACCCATCTCCTCTATATGGACATGGCACCATGCTCCTCCTCAGCCGGCGGGCAGAACTTGATCTGCGACAACTGCCGCGGCGCCCACCCAGCGGCAGAGCGCCGCAGGCGGTCACTCGAACAGGGCGTCGAGCGCCTGCTCCAGGCGCATCACCGCGATCACCTGCAGGCCGCCCGGGGCCTCCTTGGGCGCGTTGCCCTTGGGCACGATGGCACGCTTGAAGCCATGCTTGGCCGCCTCCTTGAGACGCTCCTGGCCGCTCGGCACCGGGCGTATCTCGCCGGACAGGCCGATCTCGCCGAATACCAGCAGGTCGTGCGGTAGCGGGCGGTTGCGCAGGCTGGAGATCACCGCCGCCATCAGCGCCAGGTCGGAAGCCGTCTCCAGCACCTTCACCCCACCCACCACGTTGAGGAACACGTCCTGGTCGTAGGTGGGGATGCCGCCGTGACGGTGCAGCACGGCCAGCAGCATGGCCAGGCGGTTCTGGTCCAGGCCCAGGGTCACGCGCTTGGGATTGGCCATATGGCTGGTGTCGACCAGCGCCTGAACCTCCACCAGCATCGGCCGGGTGCCTTCCCAGGTCGCCATCACCACGCTGCCCGGCACCGACTCCTGGGCGCGGGTGAGGAAGATCGCCGAGGGGTTGGTCACTTCCTTGAGGCCCTTGTCGGTCATGCCGAACACGCCCAGTTCGTTGACCGCGCCGAAGCGGTTCTTCACCGCCCGCAGCAGGCGCAGGCGGCCGTCGGATTCGCCTTCGAAGTACAGCACCGTGTCCACCATGTGCTCCAGCACACGCGGTCCGGCCAGCGCGCCCTCCTTGGTCACGTGGCCGACCAGGAAGATCGCCGTGCCGCTCTGCTTGGCGTAGCGCACCAGCAGCGCCGCGCTCTCGCGCACCTGGGCGACGCCGCCGGGGGCCGACTGCAGCTGCTCGGTGAAGATGGTCTGGATCGAGTCGATCACCATCACCTTGGGCTGCTCGCGGCGCGCCACGTCGATGATCGACTCGATGCAGGTCTCGGTCATGACCTTGAGCCGGTCCTGGGGCAGCTCCAGGCGCCGGGCGCGCATGGCCACCTGCTGCTGGGACTCCTCGCCGGTGACATACAGGGCCGGCAGGCGCTGGGCGATGTTGCACAGGGTCTGCAGCAGGATGGTCGACTTGCCGATGCCGGGGTCACCGCCGATCAGCACCACCGAGCCGTCCACCAGGCCGCCACCGAGCACCCGGTCCAGCTCGCCGGAAGCGGTGGAGAAGCGCGGCACCTCCTCGACGCTGACCTCGGCCAGGGTCTTGATCTGCGCCTGCTGCCCGGCCCAGCCGCCACGCCCGGACGGCGCAGCCGCGCCGCCGCTCTCGATCACTGTCTCGGTCAGGGTGTTCCAGGCCCCGCACTCGCCGCACTGCCCGGCCCACTTGGGAAAGGTGGCACCGCACTCGGTGCAGCCGTACATGCGCTTGGCCTTGGCCATGGGAATCTCCACCGCTGGAAAAGCGGCGATAATAACGTTCCCGCCACCCACGAGTCGCCCCGCGATGCAGATCGAACTTGTCCGCACCACCGTCGAGCAGCTGCCGCTGATCGCCAACCTCTACCAGTACTACGCCTACGAGTCGTCGGACTGGGAGGAGGAAGAGGTGGAACCGGACGGCCGTTTCTACCTGCACGAGCCACATCTGGTGCGCTACTGGCAGGAGCCGGAGTGGAGCGCCGAACTGATCCTGGCGGACGGCTTCATCGCCGGCTTCCTGCTGATCGAGCGCAGCGAACTGGCAGGCATCGACGCGCTGGAGTTTGCCGACCTGTTCATCCTCAGGAAATACCGGCGCCAGGGCATCGGCCGGCTGCTGGCCCAGCAGGTGCTGAACCGCGGCGGCACCTGGCTGGTGCGCCTCTACCCCCAGGACGAGCCAGCCATGGCGTTCTGGCGCAGCATGCAGGCCGAGCTGCCGCTGGGCTCGCGGCAGGTCTGGCCTGACGACGACCCGGAGCTACTCAGCTACCTGATCAACCCGCCGTTGCACTAGCCGGCGCAGCCGTTGCCGCAGCCACAGCACTGCCCGGAGGCGCGCTTGAGCTGGCGCGCCAGGTCGTCCTTGAGGGCCACGCGCTCCTGCTTGAGGCGGCCGAGGGCGGTCTCGTCCAGCAGTTCGATGCCGTCCTCGACCCGGCAGATGCGCTTGTCCAGCGCCTCGTATTCCTCGGCCTGGCGGGCGAAGTGCTGGTCCTCCTGGCGCAGGCGCTGCAGCTCGCCGCGCAGCTCGGGGAAATCCTGGACCAGCGGATGATGTTCGACATGCATGGCGTAAGCTCCGGAAAAAGATGTCCAACCCTACCCGCCCCCGGGAAGGAGGCCATTGACCGGGATCAAACCGCCGTCCCGGCGCCTCCCCCTGAGCTAGGCTGAACGCGAACGCACCATGAGGAGTCATCATCGCCATGCCACTCGAACATCATCCGCTGACCCGCGAATTCCCCGAATACCGCCAGCAACTGCAGGCCCTGCACGCGGAGGACGCGCACTTCGCCCAGCTGGCGCAGCACTACGAGAGTCTCGACAAGCGTATCTACGAGGTGGAGGACGGCCGCGAGGCGCTGGACGACCTGGCGCTGCAGGCCCTGAAGAGCGAACGGGTCCAGCTCAAGGACCAGATCGCCGAGCGGCTGCGCAAGGCCAACGGCGCCTGAGCCCAGCCACCATCCCGCCCGGCCCGAGAGCTGGTTTAAACTGCAGCCAGAATCAGAAACCCAGGGAGTGAAACATGAGCTTATTGCAAGAATTCAAGGCCTTCGCGGTCAAGGGCAACGTGGTCGACATGGCCGTCGGTATCATCATCGGCGCGGCCTTCGGCAAGATCGTCAGCTCCTTCGTCGGTGACGTGATCATGCCGCCGATCGGCCTGCTGATCGGCGGCGTCGACTTCAGCGACCTGGCCGTCACCCTCAAGGCCGCCGAAGGCGACCTGCCGGCCGTGGTGCTCAGCTACGGCAAGTTCATCCAGACCATCCTCGACTTCATCATCGTCGCCTTCGCCATCTTCATGGGCATCAAGGTGATCAACAAGCTCAAGCGCGAAGAGGCCGAGGAGCCTTCGGTGCCGCCGGCGCCGAGTCCCGAGGAAGTGCTGCTGACGGAAATCCGCGACCTGCTGAAGACTCAGCAGAAGCCCTGAAAAAACGGCGCCCGAGGGCGCCGTTCTTCATTACGCCGAAGGCGTCAGCAGCAGGCGGTTGACCCGTCGCTCGCGCACCTCTTCCACGCGCATGCGCCAGCCGGCGAACTCCACCTCGTCGCCCACCGCCGGCAGGCGGTCGAGCAGGCTCATCACCAGCCCGGCCAGGGTCTGGTAGTCCTCGGTGGCCCTGGCCTGCAGACCGATGCGCTCGCGCAGCAGGGCCAGGTTGAGCGCGCCGCTGACGCGGAAGCCCTCGTCCAGCCGCTCGATGTCCGGCCCGTCCACCTCGCTGGCGTCCGGCAGTTCGCCGGCGATGGCCTCGAGGATGTCGGTCAGGGTCAGCATGCCCTCGAAGCCGCCGAACTCGTTGACCACGAAGGCGACGTGGGTCGAGGCCTGGCGCATCTGCTCCAGGGCACCGAGCACGGTGCAGCTGTCCGGCAGGTTGAGCGGCTGGCGCAGCAGGCTCTCGATGTCCGGCTGGTCGCCGCGCAGCAACTCGCGCAGCAGTTCCTTCTTGTGCACGAAGCCCAGCGGCTCGTCGATCTGCCCGCCGCGCACCACCGCCAGGCGCGAATAGGGCGACTCCAGCAGCACCTGGCGCACCTGCTCGGGGTCGTGGCCCAGGTCGATGTGGTCGACCCGGGTGCGCTCGGTCATCACGCTGCGGATGGACTGCTCGGCCAGGCCCAGCACGCCGCGGATCATCACCCGCTCGCGGCGGTCGAACAGCGCGGCCTCGCCGGCGCCGCCCTCGAGCATGTCGGCGATCTCCTCGCCCACCTCGTCGGCCTCGATCTTGCCGCCGAGCAGGCGCAGCACGGCGTGGGCGGTGCGCTCGCGCATGCCGCGGCCGTTCTGCATCTGCCGCTTGCGCTTGTGGCGCACCAGCTGGTTGGCCACCTCGATGAGGATGGAGAAGCCGATGGCCGCGTACAGGTAGCCTTTCGGAATGTGGAAGCCCAGGCCCTCGGCGGTAAGGCTGAAGCCGATCATCATCAGGAAGCCCAGGCACAGCATGATCACCGTCGGGTGGGCGTTGACGAAGGCGGTCAGCGGCTTGCTGGCGACGATCATCAGGCCGATGGAGACGATCACGGCGATCATCATCACTTCCAGGTGCTCGACCATGCCGACGGCGGTGATCACCGCGTCCAGGGAGAACACCGCGTCGAGCACGACGATCTGCGCCACCACCGGCCAGAAGGCGGCGTACACGCGGTTGCCGGTCGGCTGATGGGCACGCCCCTCGAGGCGCTCGTGCAGCTCCATGGTGGCCTTGAACAGCAGGAACACACCGCCGAACAGCATGATCAGGTCGCGCCCGGAGAAGCTCTTGCCGAACACCTCGATCAGCGGCTCGGTCAGGGTCACCAGCCAGGAGATGCTCGCCAGCAGGCCCAGGCGCATCAGCAGCGCCAGGCTCAGGCCGATGATCCGCGCACGGTCGCGCAGGTGCGGCGGCAGCTTGTCGGCGAGGATGGCGATGAACACCAGGTTGTCGATGCCGAGGACGATTTCCAGGACGATCAGGGTCAGCAGGCCGAGCCACGCGGTGGGGTCGGCCATCCATTCGAAGATCATGCGAGTCTCCCGCGGGCAGGCGTCGACGCGGCGCGGGCGCAGGAGCTGCGGCGCTGGGCGTATCGATCAGACAGGGTAGAGAAGGGACGCGCGAGGGCGTCTGAGGAAGGAAGGCCACGCGGGGGTGGCTGGCAACAATCGCTGTCCATGGGGTCCATTGCAACGGAAAGGGACGCCCATCCTAGCGGCGGACGCGGCGATCCCTAAGCGGCAAAGCGTAACCAATCCTTACCAGTAGTTCTCCACCGCCACCTGGCCGGGCCGGCGGGTCAGCGCCAGGTTCAGGCCGCGCGCCTTGAGCACGGCACGGGTGTCCTCGATCATCTGCGGGTTGCCGCAGAGCATGATGCGCGAGTGCTCGGGCTCCAGCGCCAGGCCGGCGGCGCGCTCCAGCTCGCCGTTCTCGATCAGCGTGGTGACCCGCGCACCGAGCGCGCCCGGCACCTGCTCGCGGGTCACCACCGGAATGTACTGCAGCTTGTGCCCCGCCCCTTCCAGCCATTCGCGCCGCGGCAGCTCGGCGATCAGCTCCTGGTAGGCCAGCTCGCCGCGGTCGCGGGCGCTGTACACCAGCACGATGCGCTCGAAGCGCTGCCAGACTTCCAGGTCCTGCAGGATCGAGAGGAACGGCGCCAACCCGGTGCCCGTGCCGATCAGCCACAGGTCGCGGCCGTCGGGGAAGCGGTCGAGGGTGAGGAAGCCGGTGACCTGCTTCTCCACCAGCAGTTCGTCGCCCGCCTGCAGGCGATTCAGTTCGCTGGTGAACTCGCCGCCCGGGACCACGATGGAAAAGAACTCCAGGTAGTCGTCATGGGGCGCCGAGACCAGCGAGTAGGCGCGCCAGACGATGCAGCCGCTGGGCTTGCGCACACCCAGGCGGACGAACTGGCCGGCGCGGAAGCGGAAGCCGGGGTCGCGGGTGCAACGCAGGCTGAACAGGCTGGGCCACCAGACCCGCACCTCGGTGAGGGTCTGGCGGGTGAACTTCTCTTCGCTGGCGGTCATGGCTTCCCCCTGTACTGGTACCCGCGCAGTCTGGCGCAAAGGCGGCCGGACAAACACCACCAGTTCACAGGGATTAGCGCCGATTGACCGCCTGCGCGGCGCGCAGCACGTCGGCGCCGATCTCGGCCTCGTACTGCTGCCACAGCGGCTGCATGGCGGCGCGCCAGGCGTTGCGCTCTTCCTGGCTCAGGGCGACCAGGCGGGTGCGGCCGGCGGCGGCCAGCTGCTCGCGGCCCTTGTGGTTCAGCTGCTCGGCGTCCTTGTTCACCTGCAGGGTGACCTCCTCGACGATCGACTCCAGCTCGGTGCGGGTGGCGTACGGAATGCTCTGCCAGAACGAGGAACTGCTGATCAGCATGTAGTTGAGCGAGCCGTGGCCGGTCTCGGTGACGAACGGCTGGGCCTGGTCGAAGCCCGCCGCGGTCATGTTCGACCAGACGTTCTCGGTGCCCTGCACCACGCCGCTCTGCAGCGCCTTGAGCGACTCGCCGAAGGGGATGCGCTTGGCCTCGGCACCGAGCGCGGCGAACTGGCTCTCCAGCACGCTGGACGGCTGGATGCGGAACGCCAGGCCCTTGGCGTCGGCCGGCGTGCGCAGCTCGCGGTTGGCCGAGAGCTGCTTCATGCCGTTGTTCCAGAAGGCCAGGCCGTAGATGTTCTGCCCGGCCATGGAACGCAGAAGCTGGCGGCTCTTCTCGCGGCGCTGGAAGCGCTTGACCGCCTCCAGGTCGTCGAACAGGAACGGCAGGTCGAACACCTGCAGCTGCTTGGTGTAGGCCTCGAACTTGGATACCGAGGGCGCCAGCATCTGCACCTCGCCGCGCTGCAGCGCGGCCATCTCGTCGGCGTCGCCGAACAGGCTGGAGTCGGGGTAGACCTCGACCTTCACCGCGCCGCCCAGGCGCTCGGCCACCAGGCGCTGGAACAGCAGGGCGCCACGGCCCTTGGGCGTGTCTTCGGCGACCACGTGGGAGAACTTGATCAGGATGGGTTCGGCATGGGCCGGGGCGGACAGCAGCAGGACGAACGACAGGCAAAGCGTGAACAGGTACTTCATGGACTTCCTTGAGGCAATGCAATAGCTGCGCCCCGCGAGGTCGCGGGGCGAGTGGCTGGTTTCTGGGGAGTCGGGCCGTCGGCCCGGGGTTCGGACAGTGCCTGCGCATCAGGTCGCGCGGCCATCCGATTTGTTGTTGGGGCATGCCGCCCGGTGCGGAATTTCGACGGCGGCAAGTGACTGCGTATTCTCCGGATCGCACCACCGGGTCACAAGCCGTCTGTTTCTCACTTCGAGACATTTCCTTGTCCATCCGGGACAATGTGCCCGCTTCCTTCGCCGACCCAGCCCCATGCCGACTCTCGCCACGCCCTTCGCCCAGCTCGACCTGATCCGCCAGCCCGAAATGGCCAACGAGCCGCTGCAGGCCTTCGATGCCGCCGACGAGTACCTGCTCGCCCACGTGCACGAACTCGGCCTGCCGCCGGACAGCCGGGTGCTGCTGCTCAACGACGGCTTCGGCGCCCTCGCCTGCTCACTGGCGGCCCATTGCCGGGTGACCAGCAGCGGCGACTCGCACCTCGGCTTCCTCGCCCTGCGCAAGAACCTCCAGCGCAACGGCCTGGCCGCCGACAGCGTGCGCTTCGTGCCGGCCAGCGCGACGGCGGAAGGCCCGTTCGACCTGGTCCTGCTGCGGGTGCCCAAGACCCTGGCCCTGCTCGAAGAACAACTGATCCGCCTGCACGGCCGGCTGGCCCCCGGCGCCAGGGTGATCGCCGGCGCCATGATCAAGCACCTACCGCGCGCCGCCGGCGAGCTGATGGAGCGCTACATCGGCCCGCTGCAGGCCTCGCTGGCGGTGAAGAAGGCCCGCCTGCTGACGGCCACGGCCGAGGCCAGGCCGGCGCCGACCTCGCCCTACCCGACCCGCTACCGCCTGGACACCCCGGCCCTGGAGCTGGTCAATCACGCCAACGTGTTCTGCCGCGAAGGCCTGGATATCGGCACCCGCGCCTTCCTTCCCCATCTGCCGAAACGCCTAACGCCCCAGCGGGTGGCCGACCTCGGCTGCGGCAACGGCGTGCTGGGCATCGCCTACGCCCTGGCCAACCCCGAGGCAGAGCTGACCCTGGTGGACGAGTCCTACATGGCCGTGCAGTCCGCCGAGGAGAACTGGCGCGCGGCCCTGGGCGAGCGCCCGGCCACCTTCCGCGCCGCGGACGGCCTGGCCGACCAGCCCGGCGAGTCACTGGACCTGGTGCTGTGCAATCCGCCCTTCCACCAGCAGCAGGTGGTCGGCGACTTCCTCGCCTGGCGCATGTTCCAGCAGGCCCGCGCGGCGCTGGTCACCGGCGGCGAGCTGTGGATCGTGGGCAACCGCCACCTGGGCTACCACGCCAAGCTCAAGCGCCTGTTCCGGGGCGTGGAGCAGGTGGCGGCCAATCCCAAGTTCGTCGTGTTGAAAGCGACCCGCTAAGCTTCTGGAGACGCCGGGGGACGCAGCGCCGACGGTCCCGCCCGCCCCCGGATAAAAGGTGAACCACCCAGCACCATCCGCGCTCCGAGTCACTGCGACCAATTGCCCGATGCGACAATCCGCCAACTGCGACCAAAGTCCGGGTTGACGGATTATTGATCCAGATCAATTGCAGGAGTGGCCTTTCATGTTTGGCCTGGATGCACTGGAACTGGCCCGAATCCAGTTCGCCTTCACCGTTTCCTTCCACATCATCTTCCCCGCCATCAGTATCGGCCTGGCCAGCTACCTGGCGGTGCTCGAAGGGTTGTGGCTGAAGACCGACAAGGAGGTCTACTACGATCTCTACCGCTTCTGGCTGCAGATCTTCGCCGTCACCTTCGGCATGGGCGTGGTCTCCGGCGTGGTGATGAGCTACCAGTTCGGCACCAACTGGAGCGAGCTGTCGGCGGCGGCGGGCAGCATCATGGGGCCGCTGCTGACCTATGAGGTGCTCACCGCCTTCTTCCTCGAGGCGGGCTTCCTCGGGATCATGCTGTTCGGCCTGAACAAGGTCGGCCGCGGCCTGCACTTCTTCGCCACCCTGATGGTGGCCATCGGTACCCTGATCTCGACCTTCTGGATTCTCTCCTCGAACAGCTGGATGCACACCCCGCAGGGCTTCACCCTGGTGGACGGCATCTTCACCCCCGCGTCCTGGTGGGAGATCGTGTTCAACCCGTCCTTCCCCTATCGCCTGGCGCACATGGCCGTGGCTGCCTTCATCAGCACCGCCTTCGTGGTCGGCGGCACCGCTGCCTGGCACCTGCTCAAGGGCAAGCGCGACCCGGCCACCCGCATGATGTTCTCCATGGCGTTGTGGATGGCGCTGATCGTCGCGCCGATCCAGGCGGTGATCGGCGACTTCCACGGCCTCAACACCCTCAAGCACCAGCCGGCGAAGATCGCCGCCATCGAGGGACACTGGGAGACCGAGCGCGGCGTGTCGCTGCTGCTGTTCGGCATCCCCGACATGGCCGCCGAGACCACCCACTACGCCGTGGGCATCCCGCGCCTAGCCAGCCTGATCCTCGCCCACGACCTCGACGCGGAGATCAAGGGCCTCAAGGAATGGGCGCCGGAAGACCGGCCCAACTCGCTGATCGTGTTCTGGAGCTTCCGGGTGATGGTCGGCCTGGGCCTGCTGATGATCCTCTGCGGGGTCGTCGGGCTGTGGCTGAGACGCGGCGACAAGGTCTACGAGTCGCGCGGCTTCCACCGCCTGATGCTGCTGATGGGGCCGAGCGGGATCGTCGCCCTGCTCGCCGGCTGGGTGACCACCGAGGTCGGCCGTCAGCCCTGGGTGATCTATGGCCTGCTGCGCACCAGCGACGCCGTGTCCAACCACAGCGCCACCCAGATGGGCGTCTCGCTGACGATCTTCGTGGTGGTCTATTTCATGGTCTTCGGTGTCGGCATCACCTACCTGCTGCGGATGATGCGCAAGGGCCCGGTGCTGGGCCTGCTCACCGCCCAGATCGCGGAAGAGGGTGGCCCCGGCCACAGCCGCACACCGGCGCGGCCGCTGTCCGCCGCCGCGGATGGCGTCGAGGACGAAGCCGACCAGGAGAACCGCCAATGAGCATCGATCTGCCGCTGATCTGGGCCGGGGTGATTGCCTTCGGTATCTTCATGTACGTGGTGATGGACGGCTTCGACCTGGGCATCGGCATCCTCTACCCGTTCTTCCGCGACAAGGACGAGCGCGACGCCATGATGAACACCGTGGCGCCGATCTGGGACGGCAACGAGACCTGGCTGGTGCTCGGCGGCGCCGGCCTGTTCGCCGCGTTCCCGCTGGCCTACTCGGTGGTGCTCACGGCCCTGTACATCCCCCTGGTGGTGATGCTGGTGGCGCTGATCTTCCGCGGCGTGGCCTTCGAGTTCCGCTTCAAGGCCAAGCGCACCCGCCACCTGTGGGACGCCGCCTTCATCTGGGGCTCGGTGCTCGCCACCTTCTCCCAGGGCGTGGTGCTGGGCGCGTTCATCGACGGCATCCGCGTGGAAGGCCGCAGCTTCGCAGGCGGCCCGTTCGACTGGCTGTCGCCCTTCCCGCTGTTCTGCGGCGCCGGGCTGGTGGCCGGCTACGCCATGCTCGGCTGCGCCTGGCTGCTGCTCAAGACCGAGGGCAAGCTGCGCCACAAGATGTACAAGCTGATGCTGCCGCTGACCTGCGTGCTGCTGCTGTTCATCGCCGCGGTCAGCCTGTGGACGCCGCTGGCGCACCCGGAGATTGCCAAGCGCTGGTTCACCCTGCCCAACCTGTTCTACTTCATGCCGGTGCCGACCCTGGTGGCGGTGACCACCCTGGGCATCGTCCGCGCCGTGAACCTGAAGATCGACTGGCAGCCGTTCGTCCTGACCCTGGCCCTGATCGCCCTGGCCTACGCCGGGCTGGCGATCAGCCTGTGGCCCAACATCATCCCGCCGGACATCAGCATCTGGGCGGCATCGGCGCCGGAAAGCAGCCAGGCGTTCACCCTGGTCGGGGTTGCCATCATGGTGCCGGTCATCCTCCTCTACACCGGCTACAGCTACTACGTGTTCCGCGGCAAGGTGAAGGTCGGCGAGGGCTACCACTGATGAACGCCACCAAGCAGCCCCTGGTCAAGCGCCTGGCCTGGTTCGTCCTGCTCTGGCTGGGCGGCGTGGTGGCGGTGGGCATCCTCGCCTACGCCATCAAGTGGGGCATGGGCCTGACCTGAGCGCTCATCCGTAGGGTGCGCCGTGCGCACCGGGCCGCATAAGCCATGCGCTCATCCCAGCAGGCGTCTCAGGTCCTCATCGATCGGCATCGGGCGGAACGCGCTGACCCGCGCCCGCCCGGTGTTGCCCAGCGGCACCCACAGCCGCGAGAACAGCAGCGCGGCAAGGATGCGCGGCACCTGCCCCGCCACTTCGCGCCAGTCGCCGAGCTGCCAGCCGGCCCTGAGCATCAGCCAGTGGGAGCGGGCATGGGGCAACGCCAGGCGCTGGCCGAGGATATGCGCCCGCTCCAGCCAGGCCAGGGCCAAGCCCGGCTCGTTCCGCGCCAGCGCCGCTTCCGCCTCGGCGAAGGCCTGGCGCAGTGCCACCTCCCACTCAGTGCGCATGGCCGTGCCCATCCTTCAGCTCGCCATCGGCCTGGCGCAGCACCTGCACGGCGGCAGTGATGGCCAGCAGCGCCATGATGCTGGCGACGATCAGGTCCGGCCAGGCGCTGCCCGTGCCGAACACACCGAGGGCCGCTCCCAGCACCGCCAGGTTGCCCAGGGCATCGTTGCGGGTGCAGAGCCAGACGCTGCGCATGTTGCTGTCGCCCTCGCGGTAGGCGTACAGCAGGACCGCAACACCCAGGTTGGCCAGCAGCGCCAGGGTGCCCACCACGCCCATGGTCGGCGCGCTCGGCACCTCGCCCTGCCACCAGTGCCAGAGCGCCGTGCCGAGCACGCCGAGTCCGAACAGCAGCATGGTGACCGCCTTGAACTGGGCGGCGCGGGCACGAATGGCCAGGCTCATGCCGAGTACCCAGAGGCTGATGCCGTAGTTGGCGGAGTCGCCGAGGAAATCCAGCGAGTCGGCCAGCAGCGACACCGAGCCGGCCTTGACGCCCGCTCCGATCTCCACCACGAACATGGCCAAGTTGACCAGCAGTGCGATCCACAGGATGCGCCGGTAACGCCTGGAGCGCAGCGCGGCCTCGGGCGAGTCGTGATTGCAGCAGTGAGCACCCATTTGGCATCTCCTTGATTGAGGTGCAGACTAAGCTAAACCCTGTAGCCACTACGGAGTCAACATGGGCAAGCCCATCACCATCGGCGTACTGGCCCGCGAAAGCGGCGTCAACCTGGAGACCATCCGTTTCTACGAGCGCAGCGGCCTGCTGCCGCCGCCCCAGCGCAGCGACTCTGGCTATCGCCACTACCAGGAAGTGGATGTCAGGCGGCTGCGCTTCATCCGCCGCGGCCGCGAACTGGGCTTCAGCCTGGAGGAAATCCGCAGCCTGCTGGACCTCGCCGCCCACCCCGAGAGCCCCTGCGACGCCGCCGACCGCATGGCACGCGAGCATCTGGACGCCATCGAGGCACGCATCCGCGACCTGCAGAACATGCGCGCCGAACTGAGCAAACTGGCCGACTGCCACAGCGGTCACGCCGAGCACTGCCGGCTGCTGGAGGCGCTGGATAGCCGCGAGTGCTGCAACCATTAGCTCCCCTCTCCCCCTGGGAGAGGGCTGGGGGTGAGGGAGACGTGGCCTCCATGAAAATTCTCTCCAGCACCGCAGGCAGTTCCAGCAGCACTTCCCGATTGCTGAAACGCAACAGGCGTACACCGCTGCCAAGCAGGCACGTGGTCCGCTGCCGATCATGCGCCTGCCCTGCGTCGTTATAGTGCTGGCCGCCATCCAGTTCGATGCCCAACTTCAACTCCTCGCAGTAGAAGTCCAGAACGTAAGGCTCTATCAGATGTTGCCGACGAAACTTGCAGCCAGCCAACTTGCGGCCACGCAAGTGGCGCCAGAGCAGATGCTCGGCGTCGGTGGCGTCACGTCGTAGTTGGCGAGCGAACTCCAGTTGCACGGGATGGAGCGGTGTCTTGTGATGAGGCATGGCAGGATTCCCTTCCTGAGGTGCTGCATAGCCTAGTAGACCCTCACCCCCAGCCCCTCTCCCGAAGGGAGAGGGGTGACAGCTAGCGGCTCCAGTCGCGCACCAGCGCTTCCGCTTCTTCCAGCGTATCGAAACCGGTCAGGGCGACGCGGCCGTCCGATACCGGCTCGTCGACGATGGGCGCCAGGCGCACTTCGCCATCCACCAGGATCGCCAGGGGCCGGCCGAGATAGCTGCGGGTCAGTTCGGCCAGCACGGCGCGGCCGTCGTCGGTCAGGGTCAGCACCACCGCTGGCTGGCCATCGGGGGTGACGGCCAGCTCCGCCGTCTGCACGTCCGCCTCGGTCAGCGCGGGCTGAGGCGCCACCCACAGGCGCACGCCGCTATGGCGGTCGGTCATCGCCTGCAGGCCATCGGCACTGGCGGTGCGCGCCGGGTGGATGCCGAGCTGGTGGTGTGTCGAAGGCAGCCGCGCCTCGCTGGCGCAACCGGCCAGCAGTGCAAGGGCAAGGA
>NZ_JAOCCV010000058.1:0-11177 GCF_029840585.1 Pseudomonas sp. GD03875
TAGACGGTGCCGCCGGTATCGAGGGTGATGGCGATGCGCGGCGTGCCGCCGCTGGTGTCGACCACCACGGCCTCGCTGAAGTTGACGGTGAAATCGAGGTTCTGGCCGGCGATGTAGGTGCCGTCGGCGGGGACGCTGACGCTGCCGACCATCGGCACCACGCCATCGACCACGATGTTGCTGCGCCCGCCGAGCGAGTCGGCGCCGCCCACGGTCGGCAGGGTCAGCACCGCCATGTCGTTGCTGGCGTTGGTCACGACCGCGCCGTTGAGTTGCAGCGCGGCGGTGCTCTGGAAGTCCAGGTCGGCGCTGACGTCACCGGCCTGCACGGTGTATTTGAAGACCAGGGTATTGCTGCCCGAGCCGCTGACGTAGATCGCGTTGCGATCGATCAGGCCGGTTTCCAGCAGCAGGCTCGGGATGCCGCCGCTGGTATCGACGTTGACGACCTGGTCCCAGACCATGTTGACCAGCACTTCGTCGCCAATCTTCACGGTGCGATCCAGGCCCTGGGCGGAAACACTGGTGACCTTGGGGTTCACCGGGATCACGTTGATCGAGATGGTGTCGACATCGGTCTTCGCCCCGCCGCTACCGGAGTTGCCGTTGTCGTTGGTCTCGATGGTCAGGCTGGCGGCGCCGAGGAAGGTGCTGCCGGACTTGAAGCTCAACGTCTGTAACGCGGCATTGATGTTGGCGCGGTTGCCCTCGAAGATCATGCTCGCGTCGTTGGTGCCGGTGCCCAGCAGCACGGTGATGCCGCTCAGACTGCCCAGGCTGAGCGTGCCGTTGGTCGCGGTCAGGGTCACGGTCATCAGGCCATTGCCGGCATCCACGTCGGTGATGGAGATGGCGTTGCCGTTGGCGGTGTTGAAGCCCAGGGCGATGTTCTGCTGCGCGGTCTGCGCCGCCGGCACATTGTTGACCGGGGCATCGTTGACCGCACTGACGTTGAGGGTGACGGTCTTGGTGTCGGTCTGCTCGCCGCCCGAGCCGCTGAAGCCCTTGTCGTTTAGGGTCACGGTCAGGGTCACGCTGGTGGTGGCGTCCTGGGCGGTCTTGAAGGTCACGCCGTTGGCCGCGACGAAGAAGTTGATATCGGCCAGGCTGCCGGACAGGGTCAGCTCGCCGGTATCGGAGCCAGTGACGGTGACACCCATGCCAGTGACCGCGCTCAGGGTGCCGCTTGGCACCGAGAAGGTCGCGGTGACGGTGTTGATGCCGGCATCGACGTCGGTGAAGCTGAAGCCGCTGATCACGCTCGACACATCCTCGGTCACCGTAATGGATGCCGGTGCGGTAATCACTGGGGCGTCGTTCACCGCAGCGACCTGCAGGGTCACGGTGGTGGTGGCGTCGGACACGCTGGTGGTGTTGATGTTGATGGTCAGGGTCACGTCGCCGCTGGCATTGGCCGCCGGGGTATAGACCAGGCGGTTGTTGGCGATGAACAGGTTGATGTTGGCCAGGGTGCCGCTCAGGGTCAGGGCCGTCGCCGTGCCGCCCACGGTCACGCCGCCGGCGCCGATGGCGCTGAGGGTGCCGCTGCCGACCGAGAACGTCGCGACGCCAAGGGTGGTGTCGACATCGCTGAAGGTAATCTGGCCGAGCGCCGTCGGTGTGTCCTCGGTAATCGGCAGCGACGCGACGGCGCTGATGGTTGGCGAATCGTTGACCGCGGTGATGGTGATGTCACGGGTCACGGCCGTCGACTGGGCATTGCTGCCATCGGTGACGATGAACTGCACGGTACGGGTGGTGCTGTTCGGGCTTTCCGAGGAGTTGTTGTAGGTAATCGCCCGCAGCGCGGCCTGGAACTCTGCCACGGTGGCCTGGTTGCCGGCGGAGGTCAGGGTCAGGGTGCCGTTGCCGACGGTCCAGGTGCCGATGATGTTGCCCATGGTCAGCCCGTCATTGACGAAGCTCAGGGTGTCCTGGGAGCTGTAGTAGGTGAGCATGCGCGCGGTGGCTTGGTTCGGGTTCGGACCGTCCGCGTCGGACAGGGTCAGGCCCGGGTCCACCGCGACCGGGGTGGAGGCGACGTTGTTGCCTTCGCTCCAGGACGCAGAGGGGCCGCTGACGGTGACCACCGGGGCGTCGTTGACGCCGGTGACTGCCACTTGCGCGGTGACCGCGGTGGAGGTGGCGCCGCCACTGTCGGTGACGGTGAAGTTGATCTGGCGGGTGGCGTCGGTGCCGCCCGCGGTGGGGTCGTCCGAGGTGGAGGAATAGGTGATCGAGCGCAGCGCGGCCTGTAACGAGGCCAGCGAGCCGCCACCGCTCAGCGTCAGCACGCCGGTGCCGCTGTCGTAGCTGACGGTGAAGCCGTTGGGGGAGCCGACGGACAGCACGTCGCCGGCACGGAAGTCGCTGACGGTGACGGTGGCGCCCTGGAAGGTGGTGCTGTCCACGTCGGCGAGCGTCAGGCTGCCGCTGAGCACGGCGGCGCTGCCGCCCTCGGTATAGCTGGCGTTGCTGTTGGCTGGGCTGAGCGTCGGCGCATCGTTCACCGCCACCACGTTGACGGTGACGGTGTTGTTGGTGGTGGTGTAGCTGTCGCCGTCGTAGACGGTGACGCTCAGGGTGCGTGCCGACGCGGTGGGGTTGTCGACGTTGCTGTTGTCGTACACCAGGTTGTGCAACAGGGCTTCGACCGCGGCCGGCGTGGCCGAGGTCGAGTTGAAGGTGATCACCAGATCGTTGCTGCCGCTGCCGCCGGTGAAGGTGCCGATGGCAACGCCTCCGTAGGTGATGGTGCTGCCGCTGACGCCGATCTGCCCGGCCCCGGTGCCCTGGTTGCGGATCGACAGCAGGTCTTCGGCGGTGACGCGGTTGGTGGTGATCGACACCCGCACACTGCCGCCGTTGAAGTCGGCCGAATCGCCGTCCGACACCGTGGCGTTGCTGCCCAGGTCGATCAGTTGGGCGCTGTCGCCCTCGGTGAAGGTGACGCTGTCGCCTTGCAGCCCTCCCAGCACGGGCGGCGCATTGGGCACGTAGCTGGTGTTGAGCAAGCCTCCATCGTTGTAGATGCCGGTGACCGCGGCGGGGCTGGAGCCGGGCGAGCCGGTGCCCAGCTCCTGGCCGCCGGCGCCGGTGCCGGCGCCGTTGCCTGTCATGGCGGCGTTGTTGGCCGCGGTGATGTTGAAGGTGCCCTTGTTCCACACCGCGCCGACGCCACGTCCGCCGTCGCCGCCGTTCTGGTTGCCCAGCGAACCGCCGGCACCCCCACCGCCGCCACCGCCACCCGCGCCGAGGTTGTTGCTGATGATCGAGTTGCCGATGACGTTGATGGTGCCGCCGCCGGCGTTGTAGATGCCGCCTGCCGCGGAGCCGCCTCGGCCGCCCGTGGCGTCGGTGCCCAGGCCGCCGCCGCCACCGCCGATGCTGATGCTGCCATTGGTGGCGGTGCCGCCCGTGCCGCCGGTGGAATAGCCCAGATAGCTGCCTCCGGCGCCACCGACGCCGGTGCCTCCCTGGCCGCCCATGCCGGGGAAGGCGCTATCGGCGCCGCCGCGGCCGCCCTGGTTGGCGCTGCCGCTGGCGCCCAGATTGTCGGAGACGCCCGATTCGCCGCCTCGGCCGCCGATGCCGCCGCCCAGCGCGCCGCCGCCGCCGCCGCCGCCGCCGTCATAGGCGAAGTTGCCGCCACCGCCACCGCCACCGGCCGCCGCGTTGGCGGTGACCGAGGTGTTGAGCAGGGTGAGGGTGCCGGCGTTCCAGATGCCGCCGCCGAAGGCGTTGGCGGCGGCCAGACCGCTGCCGGCGTCGCCGCCGTCGCCGGATACCAGGCCACGGGTGATCACCAGGCCGTCGAGCATTACGTTGCTGCCGGCCTGCACCTGGAGCACCCGACTGCGGTAGTTGGCGTCCAGGGTCACGTCGGCGACGCCGTCGTTGTTGAGGTCGCCATCGATGGTCAGGTTCTTGTTGATAACCAGTTGGCCGGTGGTGAGGCCGACGGTCATGCCGCTGCTGAAGGTGATGGTGTCGCCGGTGATGGCGCCGGCAATGGCGTTGCGCAGGGTGCCGGCGCCGGTGTCGGCGTTGCTGGTCACGGTGATGGTGGCCAGGTTGTACTTGTAGCCGTACTCGGCTGTGGCCGACAGTACCGATGCGCTTTCGATGCTGCCGCGGGTGACTTCCAGCACCCAGTCACTGCCGGCGCCAGTGCGGTTGCTGGACGCGGCGATGTCACGACCGGTGCCTGCGGCCAATGCATCGACAAAGGCCGATCCGCGCTCGCCGTCGGCAGTGTTGCAAGCGTAGATCAGGATGTCGCCGCCCTGCGCCATGTTCTGGCCAAGGCGCGCCAGGCTATCGGAATAGGCATTGAGGTTTTCAGCGGAGAGATAGCTGCTGCCCAGCCACAGGTCGCCGCTGTAGCCGTGGGCCAGGATCTGTACCGACTGAGCGCCGGGATGGCCGGCGAGGTAGGTGTTCATCTGCGCCAGGCCGTCCTGGTCCGCGCGCAGGTAGACCACTTCGGTACCAGGCCTGACATCGGCTACCAGTTCGTCGGCGCCCTTCACGCGGGCATCGACGAACAGGACGCTGCGCGTGCCGGACTCGCCTTGTGGTGGCGTGGCGGCGGTGGGGGGCAGGGCGTGGTCTGAACCGTCAGAAGAGGGAGACGAATGGGCGGATGAGCCCTGAGCCGGCGCGTCGGATGTTTGAAGTGCGGTCGCGACAGCCGCGCCGTCGAACATGAGGCGGGGTTCCAGCGCCTGGATCAGCGGTGAGCTGGTCTGGGAACGGTCATGCCCGCGGGTGTTTCTTGTTGTATTGCGCTTGCTCCACCACATGCTCGTATCCTCTTTGCATGCGACCGCCGCGGCGGCATTCGCCGCCGGACTCATTCCTGGCGGCCTGACAATCCTTGTAGGGCTACGCTGTCGCCACCACTGCTTCCTGACGCAGCCGGATCACGCTGGCGGTACTGGCTGAGCCATCTTCCCAGAATGATAGCTTGGCATACTGCTCGAACAGGTCAGGTGGCAGTACTGTACGCCGCGTCTGCGGCGCCACACGTGGCCTCACTCGGTGCAGCCCGCTGACGCCCAGTGCCTGGTCGAACTCAGGAGCATCGTAATTCAGGTTGTCGAAGTCGTGCGCGAACCACTCTTCGCCGATGAAATCGTAGATCAGCCGCAGCACTTGCTCCGGTGCATTTGTCAGTAATTCATAGTCCACCAGTAGCAACGAGTCGGCGTGCTCGCCGTAATAGGCCTCCTTCAGAGCCGCCCAGGCGAAGCCCACAAGCCGGTTGCGCTGCGCCAGGGTATCAACCCGGCTGTAGACGGTATTACGTTCCGTGTCGTCCGCGAACAGCTTGGTGTTCTCGTAAGGGTTGGCACGGTACAGGCGTTCGATGCTGTCCATCACCCATGCCACATTGCGTACGCAGGCGATTACCTTGGCCTGTGGGAACAGGTCATGCAGCGCAGGCAGACGCGAGCACCACTGGCGGTTGGTATCGAATACAACCGGTCGTCCGCAGTCGGCGTAGTAGTTGTCGAACAATCCTTTCAGCAACCGGCGTCGTTGCGCCAGCTCGATCACTGATCCGAACTCGCTGCCGGCGCTGCATTGTGCGAGCACGGCCCCGAACAGCGTGCCGACCGGGCTGGTCATTCCGGCACGGAAACGTGGATTCTGCAGGAGCAGCGCCGACAACAGCGTCGAGCCCGAGCGAGGCAAGCCGGAGATGAAGTGATAGTGATCTGTGGACATGCCTAGGCTTCGTGGATTGAGTGGGGCGGATACTAGTCTAGTGCCACTGGCACGGCACTTGTGACAGATCGATCAGAAAATCGGGCGCGAAAATAACGCTGCTTTTCGCCAGAGGTGCTTTTATATCCCGTGGGGCGCTGCGTTTTCCACCATCACGTGAGTGGTAGGGCGGCGCGACCCAGCCAAAAACAACTGGAGATGAGAGATGGAAGTTTTCATCGGCACTATTCAGCCGTTCGCATTCCCCTACGCGCCTTCCGGCTGGGCGCTCTGTAACGGACAGCTCCTGGCCATTTCGCAGTTCAGCGCGCTATTCGCGCTGGTGGGCACCACATATGGTGGCAATGGTGTGTCCACTTTCGGCTTGCCCAATCTGCAAGGCCGTATGCCAATCGGGCAAGGTACCGGCGGTGGTCTTTCTAATCGTCCGATTGGCCAGGTAGGAGGTGTCGAGAACATAACGCTTACGCCGAACAACATGCCGATGCACACGCATGCGATTACCAGTGCGCTGACCGTCGCAACCAATGTGCAACTGGCTGCGGCTGCGAGCAACCCGGTGAACGCTCCCACCGCGACCAATTCTTTCATAGGTGCCTCTGGCACCGGCCCGGGCAGTGCCACCATCTACTCCGATGCGCTGGGTAGCGCGCCGGTGACATTGCAGGGTGTTGCCAGCAGCCTGGGGGGCACCGTCACTGCGGCGGCTGCGGGTGGCAGCCAGCCGTTCGACTTGATGAACCCCTTCCTAGCGGTGAATTTCAGTATCGCTCTGAACGGAATCTTCCCGTCTCGCAACTGACCTTTGTGTTATCGGGTCGGGCCGCACTGGCCCGGCCTCTTTTCTGGAGAGTCCATGTTGCACCAAGTCGAAGCCTGCCACTTCCAGCCCTTGCTGGGTATCGTTCACCCACTGTTGCTTTCGGATGGCCGTGTTCTGGAAGTGCGCATCGATCAGATCGATCTCAAGCCCCAGTCGCAGATGCCCGGCAGCCGTATGCCCTTCGCCGTCGCTCTGAGCGTTGCGGGGCAGACCGATTTCGTCGATGGTCTTTGTGCTCTGGAACTGCCAGAGATAGGAATGCTTGACGGCCTGTTCGTTTCCCGTGTGCCCAATATGGGGCGTGACGCGGGGACGGCTTACTTCCAGGTTGCCTTCAACTGATCCCTATCGGTCTCATTCTGCAGCCGGATACCACACCAGTCGTTCCGCTACATTGCTGGCTTCCTCCAGCTGGAAGCCCAGCGACAGGTAGTGGCTGCGTGCTTGCAGGTTGCTGCGCCAGACTACTGCCGCGACTGGACGGTTCACTTGTCGGGCGGCCTGCTGCACTCCTTGCAGCACGCTGCGCCCGAACCCCAGGCCCCGAGCGGCGGGGACGAACGCCAGGTAGAGCACTCGCACTTCGTTGTGGCCGAAGTCCACCACCAGAGAGCCGATACGAGTGTCGAGTTTCTCGATGACGTAGTGCATGGCGTTGGGATAGGCCGCGCCGATGCCTGACTGCATCACTTGCTGCTGTTGTTGGACCAACTGATCGACAAACTCAGTTTCCTCGTCGATCAGTTGCAGATCGGGCCGGGCGCTTCGGTAGAGTCCGGACAGGAAGGCTTCGTCGCTGGAGCGCGCGGGGCGGATCGCGATGCCTTGGGTCAGCGCAGAGGTGTTGTCGAGCATGCGTAGGCTTCTCCGGGGTTGGATGTGGTCTCGGAGGCAGACTGGCGCAGTTTTTCCAGTGCCTCGAAAGGCTTGCGGGCCCAGTGCTCTATCGCTGCACGCAGCGTGGCATCGGCTGCGTCGCGCTTGCTCTGACCATCTGCGTTGAAATGGAAGCCCGGTTGTTTGGCGTCGAACGAGGCAATCTCGTGCAGCCCAGGTTCATCGGTTTCCTTTAGGCCGAGCCAAGGTTGCAGCCGGCCTCTGAGCACTTCTGGCAGTTCGAGGTAGTTCACTGGTATTCCACCATGCGCGTGGCATAGCTCCAGGCCGCCTTCGAGAATGCGCCCGATCGTGCGGGCGATGAACTGCGTGGGCGTCGTCGGCGTGGTGTCATCCAGCGCCGATGGGCCCAGCAAGCCGGGCACGCAATGCAGGCCCGGCTGGCGCAGCTGGGACACGGCGATCTCCAGCGGGTCGCGGTAGAGGAAGAGACGTGGCGTCTCCGGGTAGAGCTGTTGCAGCAGCGGCGCCTCGAAGACGTTCCAGGCGTCCAGCTTGACCAGCAGCCGCTGTTCGTCGCCTCGCCGGCGCTGGCCGAAGGCGGAGAGCAGGGCGGCCACCAGGGCGGGCTGGTGGGGCGCGATGTCCGGGTCGGTGCGGTGGGCGCGCAGCAGGTTGTCCAGCGGAGGTGGTTCGGAGAGCACGACGTTGCGCTCCAGGCCGGCGAGCATCCGCGCCATCAGCGTGGAGCCGCAGCGCGACGCATGGAAGATGAATGCACCGGGGGACAGGCCCGGGCTGGCGGCCTGCCAGTCCAGCAGCGCCTGGAGGCCGGTTTCGCGGCGGAAGGCCTGGTTGAAGGGCAGGCGCAGGGCCTGGTCCACGTCGTCGCGGAAGAAGGGACGGGTGAGTCGTTGCTCGCCGAACCAGCACCAGTCCACCCGCCATTCGCGGTCGGGGCGCCAGATGCGGATGGGCAACCAGCCGTGGAAGTCCTCGCCGGGGTTCATGCTCGCCATTGGTCGCTCCAGGCCTGCCGTCCCTGGCGCATGGCGCCTCGCACTTCCGCCTCGGAGAAGCGCAGCCCCTGTCGTTCGCCCAGTGCCACCACTTCGTGCAGGAAGTCCCGGGTGTCGGTCAGCGACTGCAGCCGTCGCGCCAGCTGCGGGTCTCGTTCGACCTGCTGGCGGAAGCGCAGGAAGGCCTGCACCGCCTTGCCCGGCTGCAGCGTCGGCGTGGTCGGCAAACCCTGTTCGATGGCCGCCAGCAGCCAGTCGTTGGGCTCGCAGTCCAGCACCAGGTGGATGCGTTCCGAGGACGAGGGATTGTCCACCCGGTGGGGGCGGGAGAGATCGAGGAACCAGCACTCGCCGGGACGCATGGGGGCCTGCAGGCCGTCGACCAGGAACTCCACACCCTCGGGGCTCAGCAGCGGCACGTGCAGGCGCAGCACGCTGCCGGCCAGGCCGAGGTCCGGGTCGCGGTGTTCGTGGATGCGCGAGCCGGGGCCGAGGCGCAGCAGGCGCGCGCTGCGGACGGTGGTGTGGAACGCTTCCAGCAGTTCGTGGAAGGCCGCCTCACGTTGCCACCAGCCGGTGCGCACCGGCGCGCCCTGGCCGGGGGCCAGCGGCAGCGGGGCGTCGTCCGCTGCGATCAGGGCGACGCCACTCCAGTCGCCTTCGTAGTAGCCGGTGTTGAAGTGATGCTGCCAGGCGTCGGGGGCGATCCGCTCCAGCGCCTGCAGCAGGGGTTCCAGGGCGAAGGCGAGGGGCAGTCGCGAGCAGATCGGCAGTGCGTGGGGTTCGAGCATGGAGACTTCCCTGTTTCCCGTGGATGACAACCTTGTCAGAAGCCGCTTTCCCTCACCCCCAGCGCCGCCAGCCGGCGCCAGGCCGCGCCGAGGACGGATTGCCCCGCGCCGTCCAGCACCACCACGCCGCGCAGGGGCTGGGACGGATCGGGTAGCTCGTCCAGCAGGGTCAGGCGCACGCCGTACTGGGCCTGGACCGGTTCCGCCCGGCGCTGGGCGTCGCGGCGCACCGCGATGGGGCCCTGGTGGTCGGAGCTGAGCGACTCCAGCTCAAGATAGGCGACGCCGGTGTCGTCCACTTCGTCCAGCCGCACCGCCAGCGCCGGGCGGGCCGGGTCGTCGGCGATGAAGTGGCCCTCGGCGCCGGATTGCACGCGCCACAGGTATTCCTCTCCCAGGTAGCCGCGCAGCCGCAGGCCGGCCGCCTTGACCCGCACCAGCGGATCGGCGGGGCTCAGCCAGCGGCCGGGGGCGAGGGCGGGCAGCAGGTCGCGCACGGTCCCGGCTTCCGGGGCGCGCAGCTGCAGGCGTTCGCGCTGCGCGGCCAGGCCCCGGTATTCGGCCACGGCCTCGGCCAGCTGCTGTTCGAGGATGCCCACGTCGCCGGCCGTTTCGCTGCGCCCGGCCTGGCGGCGCAGTTGCAGCTGCAGGATCTGGATTTCATGGCGGACGATGGCCTGCCGCGCGTCCAGGTCGGGGGACTCCAGTTCCAGCAGCAGGTCGCCCTTGGCCACCGCCTGGCCGTCATGTACGTGCAGCTGTTTCAGGCGCGCGGCCACCGGGGCGTGCAGGGCGCTGGTGCTGGAGGCCTCGAGCATCGCCGGCACTTCCACGCCGCTGCGCCAGGGCAGCGCCAGCACGGCCAGCACCAGCAGCAGGCCGCTCGCGGTCAGCAGCACCTTGGACGGGTTCGCCTGGTCGCGGCGGCTCCACCATTCCTGCCACTCGCGCCAGATCGGCAGGCCGATGAACCAGAGCAGCTCGACCAGCATCAGGAAGATGCCCAGCAGCTTGAAGAACATGTGGTACACGGCCAGGGCGATGCCGAGGAACAGCGCCGCGCGCCACAGCCAGGCGCCGTAGCCCCAGAACAGCAGGCGGCTTTGCATGGCCGGCGTCCAGGGCTCCGGCGCGGGCTCGCCGTAGCCGAACAGGGCCTCGCGCAGGCGCCAGCGGCACAGGGCGAAGGCGCGGTGCTGGAGGTTGTCCACGCCCCACAGGTCGCTGAGCAGGAAGTAACCGTCGAAGCGCATGAACGGGTTGAGGTTGATCGCCAGGGTGGTGATCCAGGTGGCGCTGGCCAGCATGAAGGTGGCGGTGCGCAGCGGCCCGTCCGGCAATAGTGACCAGGCCAGCAACGCGATGCACGCCAGCAGCAGCTCGGCGAGCACGCCGCCGGCGCCGATCAGCAGCCGCGAGCGGCGGTCGTTGACGCGCCAGGCGTCGCTGACGTCGGTGTAGAGCATCGGCAGCAGCACCATGAAGGCCAGCCCCATGCTTTGCACCCGGCAGCCGGCGCGCTTGGCCATGTAGGCGTGGCCGAACTCGTGGCACAGCTTGGCGAAGGCCAGGGCGATGCCGAAGGCGATGGCCCCGCCGAGGCTGAACAGGTGGGGGAAGGTCGCGATGAAGCGCTCCCAGTCGCGCGCCACCAGGAACAGGCCGATCACCAGCAGGGTCGGCAGGCCATAGCGCAGCAGCCGCGGGCCGTGGCGTTCGAGCCAGGGCCAGGTACGGTCGAGGAAGGCGTTCGGCCGCCACAGCGGAATGCGGAAGAACAGGTACTGGTGCAGCAGGCTTTTCCAGAAGCCGTGGCGCTGCTGCGCCGCCTTGGCCGCGTAGCTGGCGCGCTGCTCCGCGTCGGCTGCGTCGACCAGGTCGTGGCCGCGGAGGAAGCGCAGCATCTCTTCCAGGTCGAATCTGTTGAAAAAGTAGGTTCAGCGACAGCCGGCCGGTCGGATGTGCCTGCCGTCG
>NZ_JAOCCV010000059.1:0-8992 GCF_029840585.1 Pseudomonas sp. GD03875
CCGCTCCATGAAGGCCGACAGCGCCTCGACCGCCTCCGGCGAACGCAGGCGCTGGGCGAACAGGGCGCCCTCCTCCTCGATCACCTTGCGCAGCTCCTCGCGCGCCGGCGCACGCATCAGACGCTTGCAGTCGAGCAGCGCCGAGGGCGCCAGTTCGAGGAAGCGCAGCGCCATCTCGCGCGCCCTGGCCAGCGTGCTGGGGCCATCCTCCAGCGCCGCGGTGGCGATGCCCCACTCGGCCGCCTGGGCACCGCTGAAGACTTCGCCCAGCAGCAGCACCTCGGAGGCCTTCGCCTGGCCGAGCAGGCGCGGCAGGATCAGGCTGGAGCCGTATTCCGGACACAGGCCGAGATTGACGAAGGGCGTGCGCAGCTTGGCGTCGCGCGCCACGTACACCAGGTCGCAGTGCAGCAGCAGCGTGGTGCCGATGCCTACGGCGGGACCGGCCACCGCGGCCACCACCGGCTTGGAGAAATCGAACAGCGCGCGCATGAAGCGGAACACCGGGCTGTCAGTGCCGCTGAGCGGCGACTGCAAGAAATCGGCCACGTCGTTGCCGCTGGTGAAACACTCCGGCCCGCCGGTGATCAGCACCGCGCGGACGCCACGATCCCCATCGGCCTCTTCCAATACCTCGGCCATCCGGCTGTACATGGCGAGGGTCAGCGCATTCATCTTGTCCGGGCGGGCCAGGCGCAGGGTCAGCAGCCCCCCTTCGCGTTCGACCTGTATGTGTTCGCTCATCGCAGCTCCATTGTCTTCTGGGTGTCGGCCGAGGCCATGCGCCCGCGGGAAAGGTATCCGCGCCTGCCTTGCGCTACACGGAAACCGTCTGGCATTCCGGCACGCGCCGGGCTAGGCGTGGGGAAGGAAGAGGTCGGCCAATACCTGGTTGCGCGGCACGCCGATCAGGAACAGACGGCGGGCGAAGGCTTCCACGCTGGCGGGCGAGCCGCAGAGTAAGGCGAGGGTCTGCCGCGAAACAAGCCGCAGTTCCGCCAAAACCGCAGCCTGCTCGGACTCGCCCACCAGCTGCACCTGAAGCTGCGGATGGGTGGCGGCCAGCGCCCGCAGCGGCTCGGCGAGGTAATGACCGACCTCGTCATTCGCCTGGTGAATGACCCGTATCGAGCCCTGGTGATGCTGGCGCAGCGCCTCGCGCAGCACGCCCCACAGGGGCGCCAGGCCGGTGCCGGTGGCCAGCAGCCAGAGTGGCCGCTCGCTCCAGTCCGGGTCGTAGCGCAACGCGCCACCACGCAGCTCGCCCAGGCGCAGCGGGTCGCCCGGCCGCAGATGGCGGGCGACGTCGCTGAAGGCGCCGCCCTGGCGGCAGTCCAGGTGGAACTCCAGCCAGGGATCGCCCGGCAGGCTGGCCAGCGAATAAGGGCGCGCCACACCCGTGTCAGTCCACAGCACCAGGTGCTGGCCGACCTCGTAGCGCAGCGGCCGCTCCGGCTGCACCCGCAGGCGCAACACTCGCGATCCGAGCCAGTCGAGCGACGCTATCCGCGCAGGCAGGCCGTCATGGGCGGGGTCGAACAGCCTGACCTCGACATCGCCCACCACCCGGCACTGGCAGGCCAGGCGCCAGCCCTGGTCGCGACGCTCCTCGCTCAAGGCCTCGGGCCGCTCGTCCAGCAGCTCGCCGCGCACGCAGCGCACCAGGCAAGCGTGGCAGCTGCCGGAGCGGCAGCTGTAGGGCACCCGCAGACCGACGCCGTTGAGCGCATCGAGCAGGTTGCTGCCGGCAGGCACCGGCCAGGCACGGCCGGCGGCATGCACCCTCGGTTCAGGCACCGGCGCCCTCCCAGGCCGCGTCGCAGCGGTTGCGCCCGCCGCGCTTGGCCCGGTACAGCGCCTGGTCGGCGCGCTGCAGCGCCTCGTCGAGATCGTCGCCCTCGCAGAGCAGGGTCATGCCCGCCGAGAGGCTGAGGTTGCTGACCTGCACGCCGACCGGCTCGGCGCTGGCGAAGGCCTCGCGCAGGCGCTCGCAGCAGCTGGTGAACTGGTCGGCGTCGGTGTTGGGCAACATCAGCACGAATTCCTCGCCGCCGTAGCGAGCCAGCACGTCGCCGTCGCGCAGGCAGGCCCGCGCCACTGCGGCGAAAGTCTGCAGCACGCGGTCGCCGGCGGCATGTCCGTACATGTCGTTGATGCGCTTGAAGTGGTCCAGATCGATCAGCGCCAGGCCGTGCTGACGACCGTGGCCGAGGTTGTCCAGCTCACGCAGGGCCAGGCGCAGGAAATGACGGCGGTTGAACAGGCCGGTCAGCTCGTCGGTGGCCACCAGGTCCTCGAGCTGGCGCATCATGCCGCGCAGGGTGTCCTGGTGCGCCTGCAGGGCGTAGCGCCGCTGGCGCATGCGCTGACGCATGGCCTGTACATAGCTGGCGAACAGGCTCTGCCAGACCAGGCCGATGAACAGCGCGGAGCATTGCAGCAACGCCTGGGCCGGCTCGGCGAGGCGCATCTGGTAGCCGTCCCACAGGTTGAGGCCGGCGAAGGCGAAGAAGGCGATGGCGGCGTTGCGCACGAACACCCGCGGGCGCAGCTGGAACACGCCGAACATCAGGATGACCATGTAGAACATCAGCAGGCTGCCGCGCGCGCTGTCGAGCTGCGCCAGCAGCGCGGTGTGCAGGGCGACGCCCACGAGAATCTGCGCTTCGGTCAGGCTGGGGTCGCCGAAACGCAGATTGCGGCCGCTGATGAACAGCAGGAAGAAGACCAGCTGGCTGACCACCGCCAGGCCGGTGCAGAACAGCGCGAATTGCAGGGTGCCGTTGTACAGGCCGGCCCAGACGGCGATCCAGAGCGTCAGAATCACCAGGGCGTAACTCGCTACCGCCATGCCGAAACGCTTCAGCAACAGGCTCTGCAGGCTTCGTCTCGTCGCCCCCGGACTACTCACGCTCATGGGCTCCATCCCGTACTGGCACCTTGCCCAACTCTACCTTCGTGATCACAAAATTGATAGCGCACCGGCCGCCACCTATCGACCATCGGCCACCGCTCGCGGACTGTGCCCACCCCTGCCGCCGCGCTATACTGCGGCGCCGTTTTTTCCGCAGTCGCGCCGGGTCGTGGTCCGGCGTTTCCTTATATAGATGTTCCCCGATAGAGGAGCGCACCATGACCGTGATCAAGCAGGATGACCTGATTCAGAGCGTCGCCGACGCCCTGCAGTTCATCTCCTACTACCACCCCGTCGACTTCATCCAGGCCATGCATGAGGCCTACCTGAAGGAAGAATCGCCCGCCGCGCGCGACTCCATGGCGCAGATCCTGATCAACTCGCGCATGTGCGCCACCGGCCACCGGCCAATCTGCCAGGACACCGGCATCGTCACCGTGTTCATCAAGGTCGGCATGGACGTGCGCTGGGACGGCGCCACCATGAGCGTCGACGACATGATCAACGAGGGCGTGCGCCGCGCCTACAACCTGCCGGAGAACGTCCTGCGCGCCTCGATCCTGGCCGACCCGGCAGGCGCCCGCAAGAACACCAAGGACAACACCCCGGCGGTGATCCACTACTCCATCGTCCCCGGCGACAAGGTCGAAGTGGACGTCGCGGCCAAGGGCGGCGGCTCCGAGAACAAGTCGAAGATGGCCATGCTCAACCCGTCCGACTCGATCGTCGACTGGGTGCTCAAGACCGTGCCGACCATGGGCGCCGGCTGGTGTCCGCCAGGCATGCTCGGCATCGGCATCGGCGGTACCGCCGAGAAGGCCGCGGTGATGGCCAAGGAAGTGCTGATGGAGCACATCGACATCCACGAACTGAAGGCCCGCGGCCCGCAGAACCGCATCGAGGAACTGCGCCTGGAGCTGTTCGACAAGGTCAACCAGCTGGGCATCGGCGCCCAGGGCCTGGGCGGCCTGACCACCGTGCTCGACGTCAAGATCATGGACTACCCGACCCACGCCGCCTCGCTGCCGGTGTGCATGATTCCCAACTGCGCCGCCACCCGCCACGCCCACTTCGTGCTCGACGGCTCCGGCCCGGCCGAGCTGGAAGCGCCGGACCTCTCCGCCTACCCGGAAATCGTCTGGGAAGCCGGCCCGAGCGCACGCCGCGTCAACCTCGACGAGATCACCCCGGAAGAAGTGCAGAGCTGGAAACCGGGCGAGACCGTGCTGCTCAACGGCAAGATGCTCACCGGCCGCGACGCCGCGCACAAGCGCATGGTCGACATGCTGAACAAGGGCGAGCCGCTGCCGGTGGACCTCAAGGGCCGCTTCATCTACTACGTCGGCCCGGTCGATCCGGTGGGCGACGAAGTGGTCGGTCCGGCCGGCCCGACCACCGCCACGCGGATGGATAAGTTCACCCGCCAGATCCTCGAAAGCACCGGCCTGCTGGGCATGATCGGCAAGTCCGAGCGCGGCCCGATCGCCATCGACGCGATCAAGGACAACAAGGCCGTGTACCTGATGGCCGTCGGCGGCGCCGCCTACCTGGTCGCCCAGGCGATCAAGCAGTCCAAGGTGCTGGCCTTCGCCGAACTGGGCATGGAAGCGATCTACGAGTTCGAAGTGAAGGACATGCCGGTGACCGTCGCGGTCGACACCAACGGCGAATCGGTGCATATCACCGGCCCGGCGATCTGGCAGAAGAAGATCGCCGAGAACCTGGCGGTGGAAGTGAAGTAAGCGCCCATGCGCTGCGAAAAAGCCCGGCCCAGCGCCGGGCTTTTTCTTTTGCCCGCCCCATTACCCGAATGCCCGTCCGCGTGCCTCTAGCCATCCCCCATAAATGGCAATAACATTGACCTAATTTCTATGGCCCGCCATCACCCCGGCGGGCCATACCGCGCAACGCCCTACCCGGGCCGCGCCTGTCGCTGTGGAGATACACGATGTCTACCGATCCGGTCACCATGCTGGTGGCACGCCGCGTTCCGCGCGAGTGCTTCCACGACTTCCGCGCCTGGCTACATGAAGGCCAACAACTCGCCGCCGACTTCCCCGGCTACCTGGGCTCCGGCGTCCTGGCCCCGCCGCCCGGGGACGACGAATTTCAGATCGTGTTCCGCTTCGCCGATGCCGCCACCCTCGCCGCCTGGGAGCATTCCGCCTCGCGCCGCACCTGGCTGCAGCGCGGCGCCGGCCTGTTCGCCCAGCCCCACGAGCACCGCATCAGCGGCCTGGACGCCTGGTTCGGCAACGCCGATCGCCGGCCGCCGCGCTGGAAGCAGAGCATCGCCATCTGGCTGGCCTTCTTCCCGGTGTCGCTGGCCTTCAACCTGCTGTTCGGCGGCTTCATGGCCGAGTGGCCGCTGATGCTGCGCGTGCTGCTCAGCACCCTGGTGCTGACGCCGCTGATGACCTACTGGTTCATCCCGCTCTCCACCCACCTGCTGGAGCCCTGGCTGCAGGGGCGTCGCGCCCGCGCCGCGGACGAGCCGCTGCAGGCCCGCTGAGACGCCTCCCCGCCAGCGCGCAGGGTTGTGGCGCGGCGGGGCCTGGAGTTTACTTGCCGATCCAGCCAGATCGACGAGCCCCGCATGAACACCTCCGCCGCTCCCATCCTGATCACCGGCGCCGGCCAGCGCATCGGCCTGCACTGCGCCCTGCGCCTGCTCGACGAGGGCCAGCCGGTGATCTTCAGCTACCGCAGCGAACGCGAGGGCGTGCGCCTGCTGCGCGAGCGCGGCGCCACCGCCCTGCGGGCCGACTTTTCCAGTGAGGCCGGCATCCTGGCCTTCATCGAACAGCTGAAGGGCCACACCGACCGCCTGCGCGCCATCGTCCACAACGCCTCGGACTGGGAGACCGAGACACCCGGCCACGAGGCCGAGGTGTTCCAGCGCATGGTCGGCGTGCACATGCTGGCGCCCTACCTGATCAACCTGCACTGCGAAGAACTGCTGCGCCGCAGCACGCCGGCGGACATCGTCCACTTGAGCGACGACGTGGCGCGCACCGGCAGCGCCAAGCGCCCCGCCTACTGCGCCAGCAAGGCCGGTCTGGACAGCCTGACCCTGTCCTTCGCCGCGCGCTTCGCCCCGGCCATCAAGGTCAACGGCATCGCCCCGGCGCTGATCCAGTTCAACGCGGGCGACGACGACGAGTACCGCGCCCGGCGCCTGGCCGAATCGGCCCTGGGTATCGAGCCCGGCGCCGAGGTGATCTACCAGAGCCTGCGCTACCTGCTGGACAACCCCTACGTCACCGGCACCACGCTGGCGGTCAACGGCGGTCGTCATCTGCGCTGACCGCGGGTATGCTGGGCGCCCCGGCGCACGACGCGCCGGCGATACCCACAACTGACCGGACGGAGCACTCAAATGCCGCGACTGGAACCTGGGATGGCGCGCATCCGGGTCAAGGACCTGCGCCTGCGCACCTACATCGGCATCAAGGAAGAGGAGATCAACAACAAGCAGGACGTGCTGATCAACCTCACCATCCTCTACCCCGCCGCCGAGGCGGTGCAGGGCAACGACATCGACCACGCCCTGAACTACCGCACCATCACCAAGGCGGTGATCCGCCACGTCGAGGAGAACCGCTTCGCCCTGCTCGAGCGCCTGACCCAGGAGATCCTCGACCTGGTCATGGCCAACCCGGCGGTGCGCTACGCCGAGGTGGAAGTGGACAAGCTGCACGCCCTGCGCTTCGCCGAGTCGGTGTCGATCACCCTGGCGGGCCATCGCTAGGGCGTTGCCGCTGCCGGAGCGGGCTTCTATCATCTGCCACCCAGACGACCGGGAGCCCGACCATGACCGAACAGCAACGCATCGAACTGGAGGCCGCCGCCTTCCGCAACCTGGTCCAGCACCTGCGCTCGCGCCCCGATGTGCAGAACATCGACCTGATGAACTTCTCCGGCTTCTGCCGCAACTGCCTGTCCAAGTGGTACAAGGCCGCCGCCGACGACCTCGGCGTCGAGCTGAGCCAGGACCAGGCGCGCGAGGCGATCTACGGCATGCCCTACGCCGAGTGGAAAGCCAAGCACCAGAAAGAAGCCAGCGCCGAGCAACTGGCGGCCTTCGACAAAGGACAGCAACAGCCATGAGCCTGCAAGACTTCCGCGCCCGCCTGCATGGCGAGCAATTCCAGTTCGCCGACACCCTGGCCTTCGTCGCCGAACACTACGACTACCAGCCCAGCGCCTTCCGCAACGGCGGCGTGGAGAACGCCGCCGGACAGAACGAGGGCTCGTGCAAGACCCTCGGCCTGGCCCAGCTGGAAGGCTTCAGCCTGGAGGAAACCCTGCGCGCCTTCGGCGAGCACTACCGCTCTGTGCTGGCCACGCCGGAAGGCAGCGACCACGCCAACATCCGCGCCCTGCAGCGGACCGGCCTGGGCGGCGTGCAGTTCGAGCGGCCGCCGCTCACGCGCAAGTGATGCGGGCCATGAAAAGGCGGTGTCCCCGTTAGATCTTGTAGTGCCCTGAGCGTTTCTGGATCCCCGCCTGCGTGGGGATGACGAGGTAGGGGGGAAACCATCATCCCCGCGAAGGCGGGGACCCAAGGACAGGCAGCCGCAGTGTTCAGACAGCGGGGCCTGCCCACGCAACACGTTACAAGGACATAGCCATGAAAAACGCCGCGATCCGGTAGCCGGATCGCGGCGTTTTCTTTTCCCGGCGGCTCAGGGACGGGCGTTGAGCTGCTGCTGCAGGTTCTGCACCTGGGCCTGCAGGCCGTTGATGTTGCGGGTGACCTGGGCGCGGAAGGCGTCGAACTCGGCGGTATTGTTCTGCGCCGCGCGGGTCTCCAGTTCGCTGCGCAGCACCAGCAGGTCCTGCTCCAAGGTGCGCACGGCCTGGCTCGGGTCGCCCTTCTTCTTCAGCGCCTCGATATCGGCGGCCTGGCTCTTGAGCTGCTCCTGCAGCTTGCCGACGCCGGCCAGCCCGGCCTGCTGTTCGCCGGACAGCTTCTCCAGCCGGCCGTCGAACTGGGCGACTGCGCCCTGCTGGGCCTTCAGGTCGGCGGCGACCTGCTCGATGCGCTTGTCCTGGCCGCTCACCTGGCCGGCCACGGTCTGCTGCTGCTTGCCCAGCTCGGCCAGCTTCGCCTCCAGCTGCTTGACCCGCAGCTTGAGCGCCTCGCTGCCGCTGGTGACGGTGGACTCGGCCGCCACCACCTTGCCGCTGATGTCCTGGATGCGCCCGGCGGCGTCTTCGCTGATGCGGGCGAAGGTCTCCTGGGTCACCACCAGCTGGGCCTGCATCTGGGCGATCTGTTGGTAGCTCCACCAGCTCAGGCCGCCGAGGGCGATGACCAGGGCGCCGATCAGCGCCCACAGCGGGCCGGTGCCGACGCCGCGGCGGCGCTCCACCTGGACGGTGCGCCCTGCGGCACGGGGTGCGGGCTCAGGGGCGGGGGTGTAACTGTTCTGATAGTCGTCACGGTCACGCGGGTCGGTGGTCAGGCTGGGAACGTGATCCAGCTCATCGTGGGCGTCGTTGCGCATAGGAACCTTCGGAAATACGGAAAGGCAGGGCGGATGGCGGCCAGTATACCGGGTCGCCGGCCGGGTCGCCGGTTCGCTTCAACGGGCGCCAGAGCGGTGCGCCATGCACCAGCTGCGTGCGACCGGCCGCCTATGGACCTGTGAACGCCCGCACAGTTCGGCGCCCGACCGCTCTGGCACGCCACTTGCCTGTGTACCCGCAGTATCCGCCGGGGTATCGGCGAGCCGAGCAACCGCTATGAGGGAGCCGCCATGGAACTGAACAAAGCCATTCTGGATTGCATGCGTTCGCTGCGCCGCCGCCTGCGCGAAGAGATGTCCCTGGACATCCACCTCAACCAGCCCGATGCCGTGGAGGCCATGCTGCTCGCCTGCCTGCGCTCCGACGACGCGGACACCCGCGCACTGGGCGTCCGCCTCGCCGAACTCAGCGACATGCCCCAGGCCGCCGCGCCGGCGCACCCGGTGCGCCAGTATCGCGGCCACGAACTGCCCGACGAGGCGGCGGCACCCCGGGTCGTCGACGAGGAACCGCGCAGCCATTCGGTGCGCATGTACCGCGGCC